>JAGFJG010000115.1 GCA_024102915.1 Caldilineales bacterium | reverse complement strand
CCTGTGGCTCAGACCAGACTTTGGGCATCTTGTTGTCAACCTCGCTCCCTGAGGAGCTTTCAGCCAATTGTGGCAACGATTTACTTTCCATTACCCTCGCTTGAGTGAGTCATATTTGGAATTGCTGCTGACGGGTCGGACTGCATCATGCCGAACACATTCCCCTCCGTATCAATGACATAGGCCAGATAACCTATGCCGGGAATGACGATGCGGGTCTCGATCACTGTGCCGCCATTCGTCTCTACCGCCGTCACAGCGCTACCCAAATCGCTTACATCGACGGTATTGACGACGCCAGGGAAGTTGGGCTGGCGTATCATAAGCCCGCCATTGATGCCAGGCTCGCCTTCCGGGCCGGTGGAGACCAGCCAATAATCGGTGGGACCATCCCACTTGACGATTTCCCAACCCAAAACATTCTGATAGAACGCAATGGCGCGTTCAGGGTCATCGACGGCCAATTCGAAATGAACTACACGGGACATCGTTAATCTCCTCAAACGTGAAATAGACTCAGACACAAAAAACGAACAAGTGTTCTATTTTGGCATAACAGATTGAAGTATTCTGTAGTCGCCCTGACCATTTCGCCTCCAAGAAATCGACCCTGAACCTTGGCCTTTGCTTGCCCCCTGTCATAGAATCCTTCAATCAATAAGCTTTCGATTTCAGGACTGGACGAGACCGATGAACAATAAGCGCCCAGCGTATCATAGAGGATTGACAATCAGTCTGGCAGCCATTTTCTTGCTTGCAATACTGGGCGGTGTTGGTTGGGCGGATAATCGTTGGCACAACGGCAGCGTCGGTTTGGATGACGATCGGCAAAATCTGCACCTGCCTTTTCTGGGGGTTGGCATGCAGATGCCGTTGCTGCCGCCGACGCCTGCACCGCCAAAGCCGCATCCCGGCCTGCCGCTCAATGGCTTCACCACCGATGATTTTTCCGGCCCCATGATATGCAACAATTGTCATTCCGCTCTGCAGGATGAATCGGGGACGGATGTGACAAATGCCACGCAGTGGCGCGCCACCATGATGGCCAACGCCGCCCAGGATTCTTTCTGGCTGGCGAAAGTCAGCGACGAGATCGCCCGAAACCCGGAACTGGCCGAGGTGATCGAAGCCACGTGCAGCCGCTGCCACATGCCGATGGCTTACACCCAGGCCATCGCCAACGGTCAGAAGCCCAAGATTTTCGGCGACGGTTTCCTCAATCCGGCCAACGCACTGCACGATGCAGCCATGGACGGCGTCTCGTGCACGCTTTGTCATCAAATCCAACTCGACAATCTCGGCCAGCCAGCCAGCTTTGACGGGCACTTTGTGATCGACACCTCCACCAATCCGCCAAATCGCCTGTTGTTCGGGCCTTACCCCGATCCGGACATGATGTGGCAGATGATCATGCGCAGCGGTTCGCAGTACACACCTGTTCAAGGTTCGCATCTCACTGGCTCTGCCTTTTGTGCGACTTGCCACACTCTGTACACGCCCTTCGTGGATGACGACGGCCATGAGCAGGAATTTCCCGAACAGACGCCCTATCTGGAATGGCTGCACAGCGATTACGCCGATGGCCGCGAGCTTGAGGCGCAGTGCCAGGATTGCCATATGCCGTTGGCGGATGGTCAGGTCACATTGTTCCCAGGCGCACCTGCCAGAGAGCCTTTCTTCCAGCACTCGTTCGTGGGCGGCAACACTTTCATGCTCAAGATATTTCAGGCGAATGTCGAGGAGATGAATTTGCGCGCTTCGACAGCCGACTTCGAGGCGAGTATTCAACGCACCCTGGCGCAACTGCAAAACCAGACTGCGGAAGTGAAGCTATTGCAATTGGAAAAAGAGGAAGGCCTGATCCGCGCCGTCGTTCAGGTGCAGAACAAAACCGGTCACAAATTCCCCACCAGCTACCCCGCCCGTCGCGCCTGGCTGCATATCACGTTGCGCGATGCCAGAGGCGAGCCCGTGTTCGAATCAGGCCGCGCGTTGTCATATGGCGGCATCCTCGATAATGACAACGATCTGGATTCCGAAAACTACGAACCGCATTACGACGTGGTGACATCACCCGACCAGGTGCAGATCTACGAAGCGATCATAGGCGATGGAGAGGGCGAAGTTACATACACTTTGCTCGATGCGGAGCAATATGTGAAGGACAACCGTTTGCCGCCGATCGGGTTTGACAAAGCCACGGCCAATCCCGACATCGCCGTCGCTGGCGGAGCGGCAACCGATGCTAACTTCGTAGGCGGCAGCGATACCGTGACATATGAAATGCCCGTCGCCGCCGCCGGCCCCTTCACCGTTCAGGTCGAATTAATGTATCAATCTCTCTCGTTCGCGTCGATGCAAGATTTGCGCCAGACCGAAACCACTTATGTCCAGGATTTTGGAGCGCTTTACGACAGCGCGGATAAGACGCCGGTGATTGTCGATTCGGTTGAGGCGACGCTGCCGTGAAATCAACACTGGCCTGGGCATGGCGGCTGGTTGTCGTGGCTGCGGTAGCGACGACCCTCCTGGCTTGCCAACAGCCAGGGGATGCTACGCCGCAGCCCGCCCCGACCGTCGCACTCACCCCATCGGCGGCGGTGGCGATGATCGGCGACCGACCGGTCAGCGAGGCGGAATGGCAGCAGGCCCGCGCCTATGCCCAGGTGACGATGGAATTGCTGGCCGAACCCGGCGCGGTGATGGACGAGAATGCCGTGTTCAACAGCTTTCTCGAAGACCTGATGATCGAAGCGGATGCGGCTGCGTCAGGCTTCACGGTTTCGGATGAACGCGTGCAGATGGAAGGCCAGCGGATCATGCAGGTGGCAGGCAAGGACTCAGCGCAATTGCAGCCCTATCTGGATGCGGTCGGGTTGAGCCGGGAAGGTTGGGAACAGGAGATGCGCAGGGCCGTGCTGGCGGCCGATTATCTGGAAGACGTAGTGCTGGCGAGCGTGCCATTGAACGAGCGCAGCGATCGGCGTGACGCCTGGCTGACCGAGTTGGCAGCGCGCCACGATCTCTCGAAACTCGCCGAGTTCCAACCGCCGGTGGGCATCGGCGTCGGCGACCTCGCCCCAGATTTCACCTGGATCGGTCTCGACGAGCAGCCGCACAGCCTGGCGGAACTGAAGGGAAAAGCCGTCATTCTCAATTTTTGGGCCACCTGGTGTGTGCCATGCAGGGCGGAAATGCCCCTGCTCGAAGAACTCTATCAGCAATTCGAAGCCGACGGTTTAGTGGTGGTCGGCATGGATGTGGGGGAGGATGCGGCCAGGGTTCAGGATTTCGTGCAGGAACTGGGCGTGAGCTTTCCCATCGGCCTCGACCAGGAGCAAGAAATCTCCCGTCAGTTCCGCGTGTTTGGCATGCCCACGACGTTCTTCATCAGCCGTGATGGTGTGATAGACTATCAACTTGTCGGTCAAATGAATCGCAACGTGCTGCTCGATAGAATCGCAGAAATCCTTGCCGCTCCCGTCGATTTCTGAACACCGGCTTCCCTAACCCTCATCCCAGGAGATTTTACTTGCGAATTCGCCACCTATTTTTGCTTTTCACATCTCTTGCGCTCATCGTAATTCTGGCTGCATGCGGCACGCCGGTCGTCGATCAGCAGGCCGACATCGACCAGGCTGTCGAGGCCACCCTGACGGTCATAGCCAGTGCCGATGGCGGCCAACAGGGCACGCCGGTCCCCGCTGAAGCGCAGCCGACCCAGACCGATGAGCCGACCACATCCGTGCAGTCGACGCCGACCCCGCGCGACCCGGCCTCTATCCCGGCCATGGTTCTGCCGCCGCTGGTAAACAACTTTGCGCCGACGGCACGCCCGGCCAAGACAATGGGCGAGCCGGATGCTCCGGTCGTGCTCTACGAGTGGTCGGACTATACCTGACCGTATTGTCAGCGCTTCCACAGCGAAGTGCTGCCGCTTCTGGAAGAAGCGTACGTCAATACGGGAAAGCTGCAAATCGTCTATAAGGAATATCCGGTCGTCAACGGCGATCTGTCCGTCGTCGCCAGCCTCGCCAGCGAATGCGCGGCCAAACAGGACATGTTCTGGCCGATGCACGCGTGGCTGTTCGAAAACTCAAATTGGAAATCCCCTGATGCCCTGGAAATTTTCGGTGACGCCGCCGAGGAACTGGGCCTCGATCGAGAATCGTTCACCGCCTGCGTTCAGGAACAGTCGTCGATTGATCCGATCGTCGAGGATTATCAGGAGGGCCAGATTTACGGAATCCGGGGCACCCCGAACTTTGTCGTGAACGGCCACTTGCTGCAAGGCCTTCTGCCCACGCAGCAACTCATGGACATCATCGACGCGTTGCTCATTGAGGCGGAAACCGGCGCTTTACCCTCGAACGTCGCCACCGTGACGCCTTCGCCGACTCCCGACACAGATTTCGAGCCGGAGACTGTAGCACCACGTGGCAGCGCCGATGCGCCGGTCGTGATCGTCGAGTTCTCCGATTACCAATGCCCGTACTGCCTGAGCCACTACAACGAAAACATGCCGCAGTTACTCAAAGACTACATCGATACGGGCAAAGTACAGTACGTGTTCAAAGATTTCCCCCTTTCCGAAATCCATCCTCAGGCACAATTGGCTGCCGAGGCGGCTGAATGCGCCGGGGTTCAGGACGTGTATTGGGAGATGCACGACAAGCTCTTCGGCCAGCAGGCGCAATGGAGCAACAATGCCAATGCCGGCGATGTCTTCAAGCAATTCGCCGATGACCTGGGACTCGATGCCGAGGCGTTTGCCGAATGCCTCGATGGCGGTCAGTTCACCGCCGAGGTGGAAGCCGATCTGTTCGAAGGCATCGATGCTGGCGTTACCGGTACGCCCGGCTTCTTTATCAACGGGCAATTCCTCGGCGGCTTCCGACCTTACAGTGATTTTCAGGCGGTCATCGACGGTTTACTGGCCGCCAACAACTAGCTCCCAACCCTGACCTGAGAAAGCAACGGCCCGGCGATCGCGATCGCCGGGCCGTTCGTTTTTTGGTGAAACGAATTTTGTTCAGATCGGTTGGGCGCTGGACATCAGGCCGGGGGCAAGCGATGCGTCGAGGACTGCATCGACGTTCTGCAATGCTTGCTCCGTTCGGACGCTGATTCGTTTGCCAAAGCCGAAGTCGAATCCCGGCACGGTGACCTGCCAGGCGACAATAGGTCTCGCATGGCGAAGCAGCCGGGCGTATGCCAACAATGTCTCCGGCGTCAAATGGTGCGCCACCGGATTGGCGTACTCGGCGCCGCCCAGCGACCTGACCTGAACAACGGGTGTAAACCCGGCTTCCTCGCCTACCCTGGCATCGGCGAAGACGACGCCAGTCACATCACCGACGGCGATGTCCGCCGCCAGGTCGGGCGTCAATTGATGGGTGCGGATGCGGCGGCATGACTGTCCTCTGGCCGCGCACCAACGCTCGATGCGGTCGGCCAGCACACGCCCGGCCCCGTCATCGCCGCGCAGCGAATTGCCGATGCTGATGATCAGAAGCATGCGATTGAATATCTGTATAATCTGCGGATCGCTCTTTCAGCCGCGAGCGACTTCGTCGAGGACTTCGCCACCGGGGGCGACCAATTGCACATGCAGGGGCATCTGGCCGTAGGCGTGGGTCGAGCAACTCAGGCAGGGATCGTAGCAGCGGATGCCATGCTCGATGCGGTTCAGAATGCCTTGGCCCAGGCTATCGCCATTCACATATTTCCTGGCGATTTGCTGCACGGTGCGATTCATGGCCATGTTGTTCTGGCCGGTGGCGATGACGAGATTCACATTCTGCAGAATGCCGTGCTCGTCAACCTGATATTCATGGAAGAGCGTCCCGCGCGGAGCCTCACTGACGCCGACGCCGATGCGGTGATTGACTGTAGCCCGGCTGCGCACATGATTGCCGGTGATACCCGGGTCTTCGATCGTCTCCTCGATTTTTTCCAGGCAGAACAGGATCTCGATCAGGCGGGCATAATGGTAATGGAAACTGCTGAGCACCGGTTTGCCCTGATCGCCCAGGCGGCGGAACTGGCGCAATTCCCGGTCGGCGCGTGGCGTGCCCGCAAAATCACAGATGTTCAGGCGGGCCAGCGGGCCGACGCGATACATGCCGGCGCCACTCTCATAGCCGAGCGGCCGGTAATAGGGGAATTTGAGATAGCTCCACGGTTCCACCGCCTCGCCCATCACCGAGCGATAACGATCGGGCGAAACTTGGTCGAGAATGCGCCCGCTGCTGTCCATGATGCGCAACATGCCGTCATAATGTTCTAACCCGCCCTCTGGCGTGACCAGACCCATGAACAGGCTGGGAAAATCGCCATAGCTGTCGATCTCTTCGTCGAATCCTTCAAACGAGTCTTTGAGCAGATTCAGTGCCAGCTCGACGATGTCGAAAGCCTCTGGCAGGCCGCGCTTGATGGCGTCTCGGTTCTCTTCGCTCAAAGGTTCTCGTACGCCGCCGGGCACGCTCCAGGCCGGATGCACGCTACGTCCGCCCAACAGCCGGATGATATCCTGGCCGTATTGGCGCAAACGGATGCCGTTGCGGGCGATTTCCGGATACGCGGCGATCAGGCCCATGACATTGCGTTTCGCCGGATCACTTTCCATGCCCAAGAGCAGGTCGGGGGCGCTGAGATGAAAGAAACTGAGGGCGTGGCTTTGCACCAACTGCCCCCAATTCATCAGCCTGCGCAGTTTGGTCGCGCGTTCGGGAATCTGCACGCCCAGGATGGCGTCACCAGCTTTGGCCGATGCCAGCAAATGGCTGACCGGGCAGATGCCGCAGATGCGGGCGGTGATTCCCGGCATTTCCCAGAAGCTGCGGCCCACACAGAATTTCTCGAAACCACGAAACTCGGTGACATGGAAGCGGGCGTTTTGCACCTGACCGGCGTCATCGAGATGAATGGTGATTTTGGCGTGACCCTCGATGCGTGTGACGGGGTCGATAGTGACTGTTTGTGACATAGGTTATTCTCCGTGATGCGTATTACGTGATGCGTGAAGCGATGGCCGGAAATGCCGAGCGACGCACGCAACCCGATATACGTGGCTCATCCAAATGTCCTCATTTCAGGTTCCAAAACGACCGGCGAACCGGCCAGCAGAGCGCTGACCGCTTCCCAAATGCGGTCGGGTTCAGGCGGGCAACCGGGGATAAAGGCATCGACGGCGATGACCTGATGCAAGGGCAGCACGCGCGGCAACAGCACCGGCATCACCTTGTCCGCCTCACCCCCGCGCGGGACTCCGCCCGGCCCTTCCTGATAAACCTTGTTTAGCAGGTCATCAACCTGCAAGCGATTACGCAGGCTGGTGACATTGCCCGTCACCGCGCAATCGCCGAAACTGACGACGATCTTGCTGCGCTCCCGAATCTGCTGCGCCAATTCAAGATTATCGATATTCGCCACTGCGCCTTCCACCAGCGTCACATCGACGCCTTCAGGAAACTCCTTGACATCGGCGATGGGGCTGTAAACCAGATCAGCCACGGCTGCGATGTCGATCAATTTCTCATTCAAATCCAGGAAACTCATATGACAGCCGGAGCAGCCGCCCAACCAGGCTGTTGCGAGTTTGATTTTTGTTTCACTCATGGTTGTTCTCGTGTCTGTGAATCACAGCAAATGATTGCGCTGGCAGGTTATCTCGCCCAGATTTTCTTCTCACGACCATCCAGAATCCAGCGGATGAAGTCGTGCTGCTTGACCATTTCGCCGGTGGTCGCGCCTTTAGTCGAGAGCGCGCCGGTTGGGCAAACCTGTACGCATTTACCGCAACTGGTGCAGCTGAGACTGTCGCCCCACGGCTGGTTGAGGTCGGCGATGATGCGACTGTTGGCCCCGCGCCCCATCACGTCCCAGGTATGCGCTCCCTCGACTTCGTCGCACACCCGCACACAACGCGTGCACAGGATGCAGCGATTGTGATCGAGCGTAAAACGTTCGTGGCTGGCATCGATGGGCCGGTCGGGACTGAGATAGTCATAACGCACATGGTCCATACCGATCTCAGCCGCCACCCATTGCAATTCGCAATGGCCATTTGCCACGCAAAATGCACAGACATGATTGCCCTCGGCGAAGAGCAGTTCCAGGATCATGCGGCGGTAGCGCGTGAGCCGTTCGCTGTGGGTGCGCACTTCCAGCCCTTCCTGAACTGGCGTCACACAGGCGGGTAACAGCTTCTGGTTGCCAACCACCTCGACCATGCACAACCGGCATCCGCCCCGATCGCTCAGCCCCTCCATATGGCAGAGGGTGGGCAACTTGATTCCACGTTCTTCGATTACCGCTAAGAGCGTCTCGCCAGAGCGGGCGCTGATGAGTTCATCGTTGATCGTCAAAGTGATTACGGACATGATTACACCTCCGCTCCCGCCGCCATCGCCCGCATGCGCCGGGGCAAAACCTCGGCCAATTCAGCGACCGGCGATTCGGTCATCTGGCACACGCCGGCAGGACAGCGGCGTTCCAAGATATGGGCTTCGTATTCGTGACGGAAATAGCGCAACGTGCTGACCACCGGATTCGGCGCCGATGCCCCCAAGCCGCACAGGCTCGTTTCCGCCAGAAGTTGGCAGAGTTCTTCCAACGTGTGCAGGTCGGCCATGGTGGCGCTGCCGTTGGTGATGCGGTCGAGAATCCGGTACATCTGCACGGTGCCGACGCGACAGGGCACGCATTTGCCGCAGCTTTCATCCATACAGAATTCCATGAAAAACTTGGCGACATCGACCATGCAGCTCTGGTCGTCCATCACGATCAGGCCGCCAGACCCCATAATCGAGCCAAGCTCGCGCAGGCTTTCGTAATCGACGGGCGTGTCCAGGAAATCGGCCGGGATACAGCCGCCGCTGGGGCCGCCGGTCTGCGCCGCTTTGAAATCACGATTGTCGGGGATGCCTCCGCCGATGTCGTACACGATCTCGCGTAGGGTGATGCCCATCGGCACTTCGATCAGCCCGGTGTTCTCCACTTTGCCCGCCAGTGCGAAAATCTTTGTGCCCTTGCTTTTGCTCGCCCCGATTTCGGAGTACCATTCCGCGCCATTGGATATGATGGCGGCGATGTTGCCAAAGGTTTCGACATTGTTGATCAACGTCGGGCAGCCCCACAGGCCGCTCTGGGCGGGATAAGGCGGGCGGGGAACGGGTTGTCCGCGCTTGCCCATGATCGAGGCCATCAGGGCTGTCTCCTCACCGCAGACAAAAGCCCCGGCTCCGATACGGATATCGATGCGGAAATTAAACCCGCTATCGAGGATGCGGCTGCCCAATAGACCGCGGCGCTCAGATGTGCGGATCGCCCGCTCCAACCGTTTGGCCGCCACCGGATATTCGCCACGGACGTAGAGATAGCCTTGTTCCGCCCCCACCGCATACCCGGCGATGGCCATTCCCTCCAGCACACGGTGCGGGTCAGATTCCATCAGGGTGCGATCCATGTAAGCGCCGGGGTCGCCTTCATCGCCATTGGCGATCACGAATTTCTTCTCACCGGGCGATTTGCGCACCAAATTCCATTTCAGGCCGGTGGGATATCCGGCCCCGCCTCGCCCGCGCAACCCACTGAGGCGAATAGCCTCGCAGACATCCTCTGGCGACATCTCGCGCAGGGCATGACCCAGGGCGCTGTACCCGCCCCGGCCCACGTACGATTCGAGCCGCTCAGGGTCCACGTCGCCGCTATAGGCCAGCGCCACCTTCTTTTGTTTGCTGAAGAAAGGAATGTCGCCGGGCAGGATGTTGCGTGCAGGTGGTTCACCCTGGCCGATATGCTTCTCTACGATCTCATCGACGAGTTCGACCGTCACGTTTTCGTACATGACCTCGTCCTCGCCCTGCCTTTGCACCCGCACCAGCGGGCCACGACTGCACGGCCCCATACATCCGGTGGCCGTCACGGCCACCTCAGCATTCAACTTTCGTTCTGAAATCAGTTGATTGAAACGCGCTTGAACGCCGGTTCCGCCTGAAGAAAGGCATGGCGTGCTGGCGCAACAGAGCACTCTGTAAGTATAACCCTGCTCCTCCTCACGCTGTTTCTCCGCCATAGCCTGTAAGTCTCTGCGGTTCATGCGGTCGCCTCCTGTAATCGCAGCCCAGAACCTGCATCTGGGACAGGGCGTTGCGATGACGCCAGTATCTGCTTGAGCTTGGCTAATGTCGATTCCGGCGTCTCTCTGCCCAGCACCTCGCCGTCGACAACCAGCACGGGGGCGAGGCCGCAACTGCCCAGGCAGCGTGCGGTCGCCAGACTGAAGGCACCATCGTCAGTGGTCTGGCCGGGCTCAATGCCGTATTCGCTTTGCAGCAGCGCCACGATTTCGGCAGCCCGCTTCACATAGCAAGCGGTTCCCATGCAGACGATACAATTGTGCTCGCCCTGGGGTTTGAGCGAGAAAAAATGGTAAAACGTGGCCACCCCAAACACCCAACTCAACGGCAACTTAAGTTGTCGCGCCACGTAGATTAACAAGTCTTCGTCCAGAAAACCGAACGCTTCCTGCGCGGTGTGCAGGACTTCGATCAGCGCGTCCTGCTGGAACTGAAAACGCTTCAAGGCCCGGTCCACAAGATTGAGCCGGGCATCAGTTTGGTTTTGGTCGCGCGAAGCGGCCTCATTTCTTCTGGCAACGGCGCCTAGCATAATGAACTCCAGAGTTTTGAGCGAAATAGATTGTGTTCTAATTTTCGCAAGTATTGCACATACTGGCGTTTCTGACTATGATCTAGATCATAGCGTTGACAGAGACGCCGTCGTCAAGCGTTTGCCAGCCGACTGGCGCGACAAAAAAGCCGCCCATCGCCAACAGGCGATGGGCGGCTTTTTTGTGTTGCGTATTCAGGTGTTGGGGGCGTTAGATGAAGATGATCTGCGCGCCTTCGGTCATGTCCATGAAATCGCCGGCAGTGACGATGCTCTGCACGCCGTCGATGAAGTCCTCTTCCTTAAGGCCCATCATATCGACCGACATTTTGCAGGCGTACAGGTTGGCGCCCGCATCGACCAGCATTTCCAGATATTCACTGACCGGTGGGACATCCAGCGATTCCATCTTGTCCTTCATCAGCTTGGTGGCGAAACCGGTCATGCCGGGCAGCATGCCCAGGATGTTGGGGATGCCCAGGTTGTCATTTCCCTTGAAACCCATCATCGACATTTTCATGGCGGTATTGCCGACCGGGGCGATCTGCAAATGGTCGATCCGGCTCTTGCGGATCATATCCATACCCCAGAAGGTGAAGAAGATGGTCACATCGATGCCATTGCCCAGGGCAGCCCAGCCCATGACCAGGGCGGGGTAAGCCATGTCAAGGTCACCTTTCGAGCAGATGAACGCTATGTGGCGAGTGTCGTTGTCCATTGTGATTACTCCAGTGACTGACTCTTAGACGCAGCCTTGCGGTTTGCCAAGGCCAGCAATTTTCGAGACTTTTTTGGCCGGGCCTTTGGGGAAAAGCTTGAACAACTCTTTGGTGGTGACGCCCGATTCTTTGGTGATGCGGCGCAGGGTCGGCGCTTCGCCGGTTTTGGCATGATCGGCCCGGGCGAAGTTGATCACTTCCCAATGATCCTCGTTCAGCACGACGCCCTCTTCCGCTGCCAGGGCGGCGGCGATCTCCGGGGTCCAGTCATCAGGGTTGACAAGAAAGCCTTCTTCATTGCGTTCGACGGGAATAGTTGCGCTTGTGGTAGCCATTGTTTACTCCAAGTTGGTAGTTGTATGGATATGGGTTGATTGGTTTATTGTCGGGGATAAGTGATAATTCGGTTTAGGTTTGAAACGAAAGTGGTGAATTACTTGCCATTAGCTCCTGGCGACTCTTCGCCAATGGCTTTGAGCATCTGTAATGTGACGCCAAGGCCGCGACGGACTTCGGGGTCGCGCATCTGCTTGAAGAGACCAAAGAAGGATGTATTGATCGTCTCTGGCCGCTCTTCCACCTCGCGCATCCGGTTGGTCAGCGACTGCACCGTCTCCATCACCTCCGGCTGCGTCATTTCTTTGACGGTGGTGAGGATGGTGACGACGTTATCGCCAAGCTGGCGTACGTCCTCCGGGCCAAATGCTTCGACAATGTTATCGGCGACGTAGGCTCCCTCACGCATGGCCTCGAAATAGCCTTTGCGCTCCATTTCGTCCAGTTTGGTCACGGCTGCGAGGAAAGCGTCGTTGACGATAGGCATGACATCCTTGACCAGATCGCTCAGACTTTCCAATTGGTCGAGCATTTGTTCGATCGTGCGAGTATTCCTGGCCAGGCGTTTGAGCAGATCCATCACGTCATCGAGATTAACGTGCGGTTCCAGCTCGGCCATCTGTTCGACGGCCACCTGGTACACGTCATTCATGATGGGCGTCAGGTCGGTTTTGAGTTCGTCCCATTCCCGCTGACGTTGCTGCTGCTGGTAGGCGTGTTCGGCCAGGAATTCGACCTGCAGGGTGAGGGCGTCGATTTTTCGATTGAGTTCGGTAAAGGTGGGGCTTTCGTCAACCACCATCAATTCTGCTGACATTTCGGCCTCCCTTGCCTAATTCCACTTACCGGCCATCTGCAACTGCGCCGTAATGGGCATCTCCTTGCCTTTGAGCAAGATATTCCAGTACATCCATCGAAACAGCATCTTGCCCCAGTGATTCATGCGTGACTCTTGCAGCAAGGAGAAGGGGCCAACGCCCGGCAGGGGGAATTTGCCCGGCAAGGGCTCCACGTCATAGTTGAAGTCGATCAAAAATCCCTTGCCAAACCCCGATTCGATGTAGCAGTTGGCATGTCCATCGAAAGTTTCACGGAGTTCCAAACCATCAACATAGCGTAGGAAGTTTTCAATGAAGACATCGCCCTGGAAATGGGCCACGGAACCAGCTTTCGAGCTGGGTAGATCGGTGGCGTCGCCCAGGACGAAGATATTGTCGTAGTTCTGAGCTTTGAGCGTGTGTTTTTCGGTTGGGACGAAATTCAATTCGTTACCCATGCCCGACCGTGCGATCACTTCCGAGCCTTTGTTCACCGGGATCGTGATCAATAGATCATAGTCCACTTCCCGCTCGTCGTACGAGACGATCTTTCTGGCGTCCGGATCAACTTCCATGATCATGAACTCCGGCACCACTTTGATATTTTTCTCTTTCAGAATATCGCCGAGCAGACCGGCTGCACGTGGTTTGGTGAAAGCGCCCGGCAGCGGCGTGGCCAGCGTCAATTCCACCTGGTCGCGCATACCCTGTTCGTGGAAGAACCAGTCGGCCAGGAACATGAATTCCAGCGGGGCTACAGGGCATTTGATGGGCATTTCGGCGATGTTCAACACCAGTCGTCCACCCTGCCAGGTGCGCAGGTATTTTTGCAATGCGGCAGCGCCATCGACGGTATAGAAGTCGAAAATGCTCTTGCGCCACTCGTGTTCGGTCAGGCCAGGAGTTTCTTCCGGATCGATATGTGAGCCGGTCGTGACGATCAGGTAATCATAGGGCAGCACCTGATCATCTCGTTTAATATGCACCTGATTATTTTCCGGATCAATTCGCTCGATCTCAGAAATGATCAGATTCACGCCCCGCGGCAGATAATCACGGCGAGGGCGTTGCACATCCGATTTGCTATAAATGCCAAAGGGGATGAACAGGAATCCCGGCTGGTAATAATGAATCTCGGACTCATCAACAATCGTGATCTTCCATTCCTCAAGGTCAAGTTCATGAGTAAGCTTATTGGCGACGATGGTGCCTGCAGTGCCGGCTCCAAGAATGACGATGCGTTTCATTTTGGTAATTTGCTCCTGACAGAATGCAATTTGGGAAAGGTATCTTTTGAGCCAATCAAAAAGTCATCAGATTTTGGTTATTTCAGCGATGCGCTGCAATCGTTCGAAGAGATGACTGCGTTCGTTGGCGATGTGCGCAAAGATGTCAGCGATTCGCTGCACGTATGGCAGCACCCTGGCCTGCTCATCCTTGCTCAGGCGATGAACATGATTGATGTGCTGTCTCACAACCCTGACATCGATATCCAGGTCATCCGCAATCCGCTGAGTTTCAGCTTCATCGGGCGGCCAAACTTCCGGCGCAATGCCGCCAACAATCAGCATCGCCTGGATTTTACTGCCGACCCGGATCAGTCCACGGGCGCAGAGTAAACCCAAATGGCTCGGCATAAATCGGGGAGCCAGGCCAGGTTCCTGCGCCAATTTCATCCACGTTTCCAGACAGCGTTTATGGGCGGTGGGCGAAGATTCGGCGGCGGTGAATAAACCGCAGGGATTACTGGGTTGGGTGATCAAGTTGCCATCCAGATCGGTCACAAGGATCATCACACCCAGGATATCGGCGAAGCTGTCCTGAATGAGTTGCACGCACTCGATCGGGAAAATCTGCTCGTTGCTCAGGGTACTATGGCTATGTGCAATTCCGGCGTTGCCGTTGATCGGCTCGATGGGCATGGCGCCGCCCTGAGTTTGTAGCCAGGCTTCGATCTGGTTCTTTGGAAAACGCCACTGATTCCCGACCTTGATGCCCGGAATCCTGCCGCTGTCGGCCATCCGATAGATGGTTGTGCGGTCGACGAGGAGGATTTCTTGAAGTTGTTTGGTGGTCAGCAATTCTGCCATACGTTCCTCAGCATAGGTTGTGCTGGATTTCACTTGAATATCTGTAAGCATAGCATGATTGGCGACACGCGCATATGATCCAGGTCATATCGTGATGCATTTGATGCAATTGATGCATCACGATTTATAAGATGCTCAGATCGGTATCGCTTTAGGGCGAAAAAAACGCTCTGACAAAAGCCAGAGCGCCGGAAAATGGGCAGAGATTTCGAACCGCCTAATCAGGGTTTGATCACCGCTTGGGCCGGGCAATGGGGCAGGCACGCCCAACACAACCGGCAGCGGGCGACATCCACCACGGGCGCTTCCTCCCGATCAAAGCGGATGATAGCCATGCCCTTACACGCTCTCTGCGCCAGACACCGGCTGCACAACAAACACGCGGCTTCGTCGATATAGATTGGATAACTGGAGCCATTCCCTTCGGCATTCATGCGACTGTTTGTGCGTGCAGCTTGCTGCGAATGTCCTTGATGTCGATAGCGATGGCATCGAGCTGGCGATTGAGCTCGGTCAGCCGATTGTGCTCGGTGCGAATAAAGCGGCTGTATGGGGCGATTGCCTCGCGAATATCCTGAATGGCTTGTTCTAACTCGCGTTCAAATTGCGTGGTCAGGGTGTCGTCGAGGCGCTGGCGCAGGTCTTCGACCTTTGCATCGAGGTCGGCTTTGGCGGAACGACGGCGCGCGGGCAGAATGAAAAGCCCGGCAATCGCCAATGTGCCGGCGGCAATGATGCCCAATGGATCCAGGGCGCGCGTCAGCACGTGCAAGAGTATGGCCGCCAGACCGATTGCTCCCACCTCCACAGCGCCCATCGCCGCCAGCGAAGTCTTGATCGATTCACTCTGCTTACGAGCTTCCGCCCGCTGGTCATAGCTCGCCACCACCTCCCGCGCCGCTCGACCCACCGATTGCAGAAGCTCCTGGCGATTGATCTCGAACTCACCCCCGACGTTGCCGACAATGCGGTCGCCATACTGGGCGGCGCGCCGATTCAGATAGCCCGTCACTTCCTGCCACTGCTTGTAATTACGCGCCACCATCCAGTCAATCAGGCTGCTGACTTCGGCGCCGATCTGCTCATGCGTGTCGGCCACCACCTCGCGCTCGAACTCGGCCTGAAGCTTCGAGCCGTTGATCAAGTCAAAAATGCGACCGATGCGGATCGTATCCTCGAAAAACCTGTCTCCTCGCAGCCGCAAATCATGCAGGATATTGTCGATTTTCGTCAGCCGAAACCGAAAATCATGGCGCATGTCAGGGGCATAGGCATCGAGTTGCGCGTCAATCGATTCAAGCGTCTGAAAATCGTCTTGCAGCAAATCAAGCCGGGCGCTCACGTTGGTCTGATAGGCCCGGCTAAGCCGCTCGGCCACGCCCAATGGGCTTTCCAGTTTGAGTTGCAGGCGTTGCTGCTGGTCGAGCGTATGCAGGATGAACGTCTCCAACTCAGGGAAACGAGAGAGTTGCAACAACCGCTCTTTCTCGGCCGGATCACTGCTGTTCTTCCCCAACTGCGCTTGTTTGACCGATACCGGAAAAACCTGGGGCGTCATGCCCAACACCGCCACCGCCTGGGTTTTGACGAATTCCAGGATTTCGCCCAACGCTTTTTCATCTTCGAGAATGTCGATTTTGTTGACGACGACGACGACTTTCTTTCCCCAGCCCCGCACCAGTTCCAGAAACGTGCGCTCACTCTCGCTAAAAGGCCGGTCGGCGGAAGTGACGAATAAGACTAGGTCGCTTCGAGGCACGAACGCCTCGGTGATCTCCTGATGGCGCTGGATGATGGCATTGGTGCCCGGCGTATCGACGATATGCGTCTCCTGCAACCAGTCAACCGGGTAACTGACGTTGAGGACAAAGGGCTCGACCTGGACTGCTTCGGGTTGCGGGCCGTAGCCGAGGATGTGAATCTGGCTGGTGGTTGGCGTGACGCCTTCATCCAGGAATCGTTGGCCCAATAGGGCATTGACAAAGGCCGACTTGCCGCTATTGAATTCCCCCACCACCACGAGCAAGAAGAAATCATCCAGGGTCTGGCGGGTGCGGGCGAGAAGCTCGCGTTCGTTGGCAGATGCTTCAACCTGAGCAGCGATCACCTCAAGCGTGGCGAACAATGTTCGTTCGCGCTGCAATACCTCCTGTTGCTTTGGCGTGAGTACCTTTTGCATGGCGTCAGAGTGTCGCCGAGCCTAAACCCAATTCGGCTCCAAATTCGATTCTTCCCCTGGCCCGATCATGAACGCGCGCCAGTTGTCGCTCTGGCTGTCTCGTCATCCAAGAGATCATCAAAAAAGTTTACGCCATCTTCGGCCAGAAAACGCATCATTTGCAGTAGTTCGCGCGGGGCGAGTTTGGGGCGGGGCGGCAGGCCGGGGTGGCTGCTGGACCAGGCCTCCAATTGCTGTAGGTAGCCGGTCTGGGCGATCAGGTCGCGGGGATAGCGGTCAGGTTCCACCCCAACCCAGGTAACGGCCCCGCTTTGGGAGGCGATCTGATGCCAGGCGTGCGCGCCGGGCATGTCGGGCGTGGGGGTCAGGTTCGCCGGCAGTGAGAGTACGACCGGCAGTTTTTCCGGCAGATAGGACATCATCCGGGCCAGAAATTGCAGGCTGTCATCACAGATATAGGGCAGCCACAGCGGCAATAAATCTGACCGCAAGGCTGCGGTGGGATTGATGCCGTTGTAAGCTTCGATCAGGGCCGCTTGCGGGGTGCGATTATGCAAGCGGCTCTCGTAAAGATAGGCCGTATAGGTCAGGGCGCTGAAGTCTTCGGGATGTGCGCCATTGATCACCTGGAAACCATAGGATGCGTCGTTGGCGAACTGCTCCACCGTCACCCGAAACTCCGGCAACAGACCCCATTCCGCCTCTCGTTGCAGCGAACGCACAAAGCCGGGGTCCAGCGCCCAGCCGCCCCGATGTTTGCTGTTCTGCGCGGCCAGCCAGGAATCGATTTCGGGATTGCCTTCGCGATAATAGGTGTCGTCATAGCCGCCGAGGCCGCCCACCTGGAAGTAGTGATTGTCGCTGATTTCATACTGCTCCCACTTGAAGGAACAGTCAGCGACCAGGATGAGGGCGTTGTTGCTGACATGCTTCTGGATGAATTCGGTATACGCATTGGGCAGATCGGCCAGTTTCAGGGAAATCAGGTTCCTCTGCGCCACCAGATAGCGAGCATGAAGGGGATCGTAGTGATTGATGGCGACAAGATCGGGGTTGCGTTCGAGGATGGCATCGATTAGCTGCGTGCCGAATGCCTCGTAAGCCGTGATGTCGTCGGGGTGGATGGCATCGGCGAAGCTGAGATAGAAATGCGAGGGCAGGAAGGGAACGCCCATAATCGCTGCCAGATAGGCGATGCCGCCATTGGGGGCTCCCAAAATAACCGCAGGGTAGCGATACCGGTGTTCGATCTGCTCGTAGGCCGCCACAACCTGCCTGGCCAGGCCGTCGGTGGTGATTTTCTTCGCCAGGGCCGGATCAAGCCCCTTTTCCCGGAAGTACGACGAATAGATGCGCTGTTTGAACATGTCGGGCAATTGCGCGGCGCGGCGCAACTGTTGCAACTCACTCCCCTCGAGCATTTGTGGTTGAAACCAGGCGTCCTGCAAAGCCGCTGCCGTTGCGAATGTGGCAGCAGCGGAATTTGAGTTCGGGGCTTGGCTGATTCGTGAGCGGGGCATGCTATTCTCGCGTTTGCGGCCAGTCGATGCGGTTATTGATAGCGGGCATTATAACACAAAAAAGCAGAGTGGAAGCAACAGGAATCATTGCTTCTACTCTGCCAGCAGCAAAGCCAATGGTTCGTACATCTTTTAGAGCATTTTCATCAAATTGGAATCAACGACCATAGCGACAAAAAGCAGAGCAAGATGAAGCAGCGAGTACTTATAAAGCCGCCGTGCAGCCGCATTCGTTTTCAAATTCTGCACGCGATAGGCGTCAATCATGAATATCGCCCCCAGAATGGCGGCGGCAACCAGATAGAAATAGCCCATCATGCCGAGCGGGGTGAGGAGCAATGTGAAGATGAAGAAAACCCAGGAGTAGAGAACGATCTGACGCCGGGTTTCTTCTTCACCGACAACGACCGGCAGCATGGGCACGTCCACACGGGCATAGTCTCGTTGCACCATCAGCGTCAGCGCCCAGGTGTGCGGTGGCGTCCACAAGAACACAATCATAAAAAGGGCGAGCGCCGTTGCGTTCAGCGATCCGGTGACGGCCGCCCAACCGACGAGCGGAGGAATAGCCCCAGCCACGCCGCCGATCGTGATGTTGTGATGCGTTCTGCGCTTCAACCAGAGGGTATAGATAATGACGTAATACAATCCGCCAAGCAAGGAGAGCACGGCGGCCAGCAAATTGACCTGGATATATAGTACGACGAAAGCGAACGCCGAGAGCATCAAGCCGAATATCACGGCGGTTCGGGGTTCGATCCAGCCGGAGGGGATAGGCCGCCGGTTGGTGCGGTACATGAATGCGTCAATATCCCGATCGAAATAGTGATTGAGCGCATTCGCCCCGCCCGCCGACAACGCCCCACCCAACATCGTCCAAAAAACCAGTGTCAGCGAAGGCATTCCCCCGGCTGCCACCATCATCGCTCCCAATGTCGTGATCAACAACAGGACGATGATTTTCGGTTTCATCAAAGCCAGATAGATCGAAAACTTACCTGGCTTGACCAGAGCCTTGCCCCTGGAAGGCTGTTCAGCGGGATTGCCCTCCGATGCTCGCACCGATGCGGGCGCGTCGCGCCTCGCTGTTGTCATGATCTAAAAAAGAATCGCCGGGATGCGTCCAACGCCGAACCGGCGGTGTCAGCGCAAGACGCCGACATTGAAGAATCGGTCGCCCAGCACGGCAATGCCGCACGACAGGAAAATGATGTTGATAATGTGATAAGCTGTCGGAACTCTGCCCCAGGGCGTATCGAGGAGACCGACAAAAATGATTGCATCCAGGGCAATTGCCAAAAGAACCGACGCAATAATAAAGAGGTAACGCTTCATCACCTGATCCTGAGTCAAGATAATGTAGAAGAATCTTTGCGAATTGATTCACATTGTAGGCGCACGGCATCACACTGTCAAACAACAGGGCGATAGAGGGATTACAATTACAGGGAGAAGCAACTCAAGACGGTCGGCCCGGCAATCTCATGTTTTGCTGTTACCCAAACAACCGCTACAATCCCTAGCGTTGATCGATCCCCGACCAGGTTTCCCGCCTGGCAATTCAAGTGAGGAGAGACCCGCATTGAATGTGATTCTGTTGAGCTATACACGCCTGAATCCCGCCCTGGCTGCCGATAGCCCGCTGCATTTCGGTTGGGGCACTCCGCAGGAAAGCCTGATCGAATTCGCAGGCCGCATTTGTTATCGGTCGGATGACAAGATGGGCAAAAGCCCCAGTTTCATCTCGGCCCGTGTGCGTGAAGGCCATGAGGATATCATCGAGCACGTGCGCTTCGTCTATCGTGTCGAAGGAGTCAATCTGGACGAGATGATCCTGGCGCTCGTCAATCTGCCGACGGTGGAGTACACCGACCTGGGCGGGGGAGACTGGATATTCAGCCTGAATGCGCGCAACGTCCGGGACTTCTATAGCCGCACGCAGTCTGCGCTGGCGGCGGCAATGGTGAAATTGGCGAATCCGGTGACCACGACCGTCTATCAGGACCTGGTCGCAGCGATGGAGGCGGGATCATGAAAGTGACGATGTTGGCCTACACTCCGGTCGAGGGTCTGCCCGACCCCGTCAAACATGGCTCGGCGGTTTTCCTGATCGAAGGCATTTCTCGCACATGCAGCCATCAAATCGTGCGACATCGGCTGGCCTCGTTCAGCCAGGAATCGCAGCGGTACGTCAGTCTGGAGAAAGGGGAATGGGGAGTTGTCGTGCCACCGGCATTGCTGGCGGATCAGGCCGCAGGCGCTGTGCTGGATGAGGCCTGGAACGATCTGAGCGACGCTTATGCCCGGTTGCGCGACCTGGGCATCCGCAAAGAGGACGCCCGCTTTCTGCTGCCAAACGCCGCCGAGACCAAACTGGTGATGAGCATGAACTACGTGGCGCTGCGACACTTCTTCTGGCTGCGCATCGACAAGGCCGCACAGTGGGAGGTGCAGGAAGTGGGCCGAGAAATGTTGCGACTGACGTTCCCCCTGGCGCCGGATGTTTTTCGAGACATTTGGGATGTGTATATGGGCGAGGAACCTTATCCAGCCTGAGTTCAAGGTTTCAGGTTCAAAGTTGAAGCGGACATTGACATAATCCGCCTTCATCCGTTTCATCCGCGTTCTATTCTTCTTGTCCAGGCTAACTGGAGCGAACGGCGACCACCGTGAAATCATCAAATTGCGGAGCCGTACCCTGGAATGCCGCTGCCTCAGCGGATAGATACGCGCATGCCTCCTGCGCGGAAGCGGGCAGTGGTGCGGAAAGGCTGGCGAGCAGGCGCTCTTCGCCGTAGTCTTCCTGCTCCTCGTTGATAGCGTCGGTTACGCCATCTGTGTAGAGTATAAGCAGTGAGCCGGGGCTGAGCTCGACCGTCTGGGGGTCAAAAACCGGATTTCCGAACAGGCCCAGTGCCTGCCCTTTCTCAAAGTCGAGCATTCGGGCGTCGGCTTTTTGCTCGACCAAAATGGGGATGTTGTGGCCCGCGCGGGCGTAGTGCAACTGGTTGGTACTACCATTGAGCACACCATAGATCATGGTCACGAACATGCCCGCCTGATTGACCTCGATCATCTGTCGATTCACGGCCGCCAGCACATCGACTGGGTGTTTCCAACGATGCGCCTCGGCCCGGATCATGCTGCATGTCAATGCCATGAACAGGGCGGCCGGCATGCCCTTGCCCGAGACATCGGCAATCACCATGCCCAGACGATGCTCGTCGAGCTGGATGAAATCATAGAAGTCGCCGCCGACCGAGCGCGCCGGCGTCATCAGCGCCCCGAAATCGAAACCCGCCAGTTGCGGCATCGCACGAGGCAGGAAACTGCGCTGGATCTCGCGGGCGCGTACCAGCTCGCGTTCCAACGTCTCCTTTTCGATGATCTGCGCCTGAGCCGCTTTCAGCGCCTCGTAGGCTTCCGCCAGTTCACGATTCTTGGCGGTGAGATGCTGGATGGTCGATGCGTTCGATTGCAGCAGCCGCGTACTCATCTCGCGCACCAGTTCCGCCGCCAGTTCGGGACGGCGGTGCAGCAACTGCTCGAAATCGTCGTGCGTCATCTCCAGCAACGCCACATCGGTGAGCGCCCGCACCGTGGCCGTGCGGGCATGCGCCTGATCGAAAATGCTCATCTCTCCCAGCAAGGCCCCAGCGCCGACCGTGTGCAAGACGTGCGTGCTCGTGTCCGCCGCCTGCGTGACTTCCAATTCACCGGAAACAATGACATAAACACAGTCGCCCGTCTCTCCCTCACGAATGAGTACTTCACCCGGCGAAAGGCGTTTCGGGTGCAAAACCAGGGCGATCTCCTGCCGGTTTTCAATCGAGAGCGGGGCAAAGAGCGGGATATTTTGTAATTCTTGTTCGTTCACGGCTTGCGTCCTTGAAGTCAAAGGCGATTCGGGAATTGATTCTAATGCACCTGTCCGTGATGTCCAATCAGGCTGTCGATGAATCATTTTGACAAGCCCAAAATCCTGTATTATGGTATGCCATATGACAGCAAACTGCGATTGTTTGACTATGCTTCAAAGGATATGAACGAACGCTTTCCTGTAATCGAACCCATCGAACGCGAGCAACGGCTTTACGAACGGGTATCCGAACGGATACTCGACCTGATCCATGGCGGGATGTGGGAGCCGGGGGACAGATTGCCGGCGGAGCGAGACCTGGCGCAGAGCTTTGGCGTCAGCCGCACCGTTGTGCGCGAAGCTGTGAAAGTGCTGGAAGCGCAGGGCGTGTTGGAATCGGCTACGGGCAGCGGGGTTTATGTGCGTGAGCCTGATTCGAGGATGGTTTCCCGATCATTTCAGACTTATCTGCAATTGCAGGATGCCAAGGATATCGATATCCATATCGCCGAAATCAGGCGAGTGCTGGAGACGGAGATCGCAGCGCTGGCAGCCGCGCGAGCGACTGCCGTCCAGCGCTCAGACCTGATTGCAATCTGCAAGGAGATGCGTCGTTTTTCGGGCTCGGCGCGTACATTGGCCGACCTGGACTTTCAATTGCATCTGGCGCTGGCTTTCGCCACCCAGAACGAACTCTTCGGCGTGCTGCTCATGCCGCTGATGGAGCAACTACGCGAGTTCTTTCTCATCCATTGGGACGACTACGGTGGGCCGACCGAGCCTGTTCTCACCCAACACGAAGCTTTAGTCGATGCCGTCGTCGCCGGTGACGCCGAACTCGCCCGGCAGTGCATGACCGAGCATCTGGCTTTCTCAGAAAAATTGATGATCAAACGATTACAGCGCTTAGGCAAACTCGCCTGATTTTCCCCCACGCTCAACAAGGATGAACACCATGTCAGCCCCCATCTTCCCGGTTCCCGTAATCCATCACCAACAGATTCCCTGGTCTCCCCACCCCAGATATCCCGACATTTTCTTCAAAAAGATTGTGGGCGGCGACGAAAATCCCGCCATGAGCGTGGGCATGGTCAATGTGCCGCCAGGCAAGACCATCGGCATTCACACCCACCCCGACTCGGTCGAGACGATCTATTGTCTGATGGGACAGGGGCTCCTCACCGTGCAAAATGTGCAAACGCCCTTCACCGAGGGGTCTTGGACGGCTATCCCCAAGGGCATGGAGCACGGCATGCACAATGCCACGACCGAACCGCTGCTGCTCATCACCCTCTTCACCCCGCCGATTTTCTAACCCCAACCGGAGCCTGAATCGATGACACTTTCCCAGCCCGACCTGCTGCGCATATACAAGACCATGCTCCTGATTCGCCGCTTCGAGGAGCGGGCCGTGCAATTTTCGCTGGATGGCGAATTGCGCGGCTCCCTACATCCCTGCATCGGCCAGGAGGCGACCAATGTGGGGGCGGTGTTCGCCCTGCGCCAAGACGATTACATGACCTGCACATACCGCGGGCACGGCCATTCGATTGCCAAAGGATTGGACCCGAAAGAAGGCATGGCGGAATTGCTGGGCCGGGAGACGGGTTGCAGCAAGGGCAAGGGCGGCTCCATGCATTGGACAGATCTCGAAGTGGGGCTGCTGGGCGAGAATGCCATCGTCGGGGCCGGCGCACCGATTGCCGTTGGTGCGGCCATGCGGGCCAAGCTCGATGGCACGGACCAGGTTGCGATCACGTTCTTCGGTGATGGGGCGATGAATCAGGGTTCCTTGCTGGAAGCGCTAAACCTGGCGGCGGCATGGCAGGCGCCGGTCATTTTCTTCTGCGAAAACAACATCTATTCGGAAATGACGCCCATCGCCGATATGATCGGCACGGAGACCCTGGCGGAGCGGGCCGAGGGTTTCGGCATTCCCAGCATGATCATCGACGGCTACGACGTGATCGAGACCTTTGAGAAAACGGCTGAGGCGGTCGAGCGAGCCCGATCGGGCGGAGGCCCAACCTTTATCGAGGCCAGTACTTATCGTCTCTTCGGCCATATGGTCGGGGACAACGAGCCGTATCGGACCAAAGAGGAGGTGGAGGAATGGCGCAAGCGTGATCCCATTACCACATTCCCGCAGCGCCTCGTGTCCGAGTTCGGCGTCAAGCAATCCGACATCGACCGCATCAAAGCGGAGGTCGAGGCCGAGATCGCCGAGATCGCTCGCTTTGCCCTGGAAAGTCCCTGGCCGAAAGTGGAAGAGATTGAGGAATACGTTTTCGCCTGATTACGTGTTGCGTGTGGCGTATTCCGTTCACGCTCTCAATTAAACGCGACACGTACCGCGTGGTACGCAGTTCTTCCACAACACACTGAGTTTCATGGAGGAGCATTTCATGACGATCCCTATCATCGACACCCACCAGCATCTCTGGGACCTGAGCAAGGTCGAATACTCGTGGCTTGTGCCGGAATACGGCCCGCTCTATCGCACTTATATTCCAGCGGAATTGGAGCCGCAGCGCATCGAGGCAGGCGTGACGGCCACCGTCATGGTGCAATCGGCTAATTCGTATGCCGACACCGTTTACATGCTCGACCAGGCTGATTTCCACGATTGGATGATCGGCGTCGTGGGCTGGACGCCGCTGCTCGACCCGGAAGAGACCGGCAAGGCGTTGGAACGGTTCACGAAGCACCCCTATTTCAAGGGCGTGCGCCATCTCATCCACGAAGAGCCGGACACGCACTGGCTACTGCAAGAGCCTGTTTATGAGAGCCTGCAATTACTTGCTGACGCCGGCCTCGCGTTCGATGTGGTCGCCACCAAACATGAGCACATGGAGTGCGTGCCAGTCGTGGGCGAGAAAGTCCCCAATCTGCGCATGGTCATCGACCACCTGGCGCAACCGCCATTCACAGAGGGCAAGCCGGGCCAGTGGGGCGAGGATATGCGCATCGCCGCCCAGAACCCCAACGTGTTCGCCAAAATCTCCGGCCTGGGCACGGCCAGCGGCGACTGGGAGGGCTGGAATGCGAACAGCGTCCGGGATTTGGTGAACTGGTCGATTGAGTTGTTCGGCGCGGAGCGTTGCATGTGCGGCGGCGATTGGCCGGTCTCCGTTTTGGCGGGCGGATATGTCAAAGCCTGGACGATCTACAAAGAGATATTGGCCGAGCGACCGGAAGCCGAGCAGGCCCGGGTTTTGCACGGCACGGCTGAGGCGTTCTACAAAGTCGCATTGCCATCATAAGAGACGAGCACTTCGTATACCGTATTGCGAAGTGCAAATCACAACCAGGAGCATCCAAATTTCATGCGAGAGATTACCTATTCCCAGGCGCTGCGCGAAGCCCTGACCGAGGAGATGGCGAGGAACGCCAATGTCCTGTTGCTGGGCGAAGATATCGGCGTGTATGGCGGCGTGTTCAAAGTCACGGTAGGTTTATTGGAGCAATTCGGGCCGGAGCGCGTGATCGAGACGCCCATTTCCGAGGCGGGCTTTGTGGGTGCGGCTGTGGGACTGGCCATGACCGGCAAGCGTCCCATTGCCGAGTTGATGTTTATGGATTTCGCCTTTGTCGCCAGCGATCAGATTTTCAATCAGGCGGCCAAGACGCGCTACATGTCGGGCGGTCGGGCCAAAGTGCCGCTGGTCGTGCGTACGCAGCAGGGCGGGGGGCGCGGCAACGGCGCTCAGCATTCGCAAAGCCTGGAGACGATCTTCACGCATATCCCCGGCGTCAAGGTGGCGATACCGTCGAATCCTTATGACGCCAAAGGGCTGCTCAAGACCGCCATCCGCTCCGACGACCCCGTGGTTTTCATCGAACACAAACTGCTGTACAACACCAAAGGCCATGTACCGGTCGAGGATTACATCGTGCCATTTGGGCAGGCGGCGATCAAGCGTCCCGGCGATGACGTGACTTTGGTGAGCCTGTCGCGCACAGTATTGCACAGCCTGGAAGCAGCGGAGGCTGCCGCAGCCGAGGGCATCGATGTCGAGGTCATCGATCTGCGCACCACCGTCCCACTCGATATCGAGACTATCGTGCGCTCGGTGCGGAAGACCAACCGGCTGGTGGTCGCCCACGAATCGCACCGCCGCCTGGGCATCGGCGCTGAAATCGTCGCCCTCGTGCAGGAACAGGCCTTCGACTATCTGGACGCGCCAATCGAGCGCGTGGGAGCGATGGACATCCCTATCCCCTACAGCAAACCGCTGGAAGATGCTGCCCTGCCGGATGCTGCCGACATTTTAACAGCGTTGCGCCGGGTGACGGCGTAAGCAGAATCATGATATTGGGTATTGGATATTAGCAGAGCGCGTGAATACCCAATACCTGATATCCAATATCAACAGTCCCGACCAGGAGGTTTCTATGAAAGACCCTCTCCTCGACCTTGATTACAAACCCAAGCTGCCGCCGAAAAGGGATTATGGCATCGGCCTGGTGGGCACGGGCGGCATCGTCCAATATGCCACCATGCCCTCGTACCGGCGGCACCAACTCAATGTGGTGGCCGCCTATGACTTGCAGCGGCCAACCTGCGAAATCGTGGCCGGAGAATTCAACATCCCGCACATCTGCGACTCTCTGGACGAATTGCTGGATGACCCCGCCGTCGGGATTGTCGAGATCGCCGTGCCGCCGCAACATCAGCTTAGCATCGTGCGCAAAGCTGTGGCGGCTGGCAAGCACCTGTTGTGCCAGAAACCACTGGCGCTGGACCTTGGCGAGGCCGCCGAAATCGTCAAGCTGACCGAGGAAGCTGGGGTGAAGGCGGCGGTGAATCAGCAATTGCGGTGGGGTCAGGGCATTCGTGGGGCCAAAGACCTGATTCGCAAGGGCTGGGTCGGGCAGGTGGCGGATGCGTCGATCGAGGTCAGCGTGAATACGCCGTGGAATATGTGGGATTGGTTGGTCAACGCCCCTCGTCTTGAGATTCAATTTCACAGCATTCATTACATCGACGCCATGCGCTCCCTGTTTGGCGACCCGATCTGGATCACCAGTCGCCATGCGCGCAACCCCTTGCAAGGCGACATCATCGGCGAGACCAAGACTATCACGATCATGGACTATGAGGATGATCTCCAGGTTTTGATCGCCGACAATCACTTCAACCATTCCGACGAATACTTCGCCACATTCCGCTTCATCGGCACGGCGGGCCACATCAGCGGCACGTTGGGGGCGATGTACAACTATCCGCATGGCCGCGAGGACACGCTCTATTGGAGCGGCAAGCACTATCCCGACCAGAAATTCGAGTCCAAGCTGGAAGGGAAATGGATCCCGGACGCATTCATCGGCCCCATCGCCTCGCTGATGACCGCCATTCAGGAAGACGGCATTCCCGAAACTAATGTGCGAGACAATCTGGGCACATTGCGGGTTGTCGAGGCCGCCTATCGCTCCGCCGCCGAAAATCGGTCGGTGCGGTTCGATGAAGTGCCAGCGATCCCGCTCAGTGAAGCGTCATGATGACGTATCACGGTTTGCGTGGAAACCGGCACGCATAAAAATCGCCCACGGAAAGGACGCAAAATGGACCAAAGATTCGCTGGAAAAACTGCA
Source organism: Caldilineales bacterium (assembly GCA_024102915.1). Lineage (GTDB taxonomy): Bacteria > Chloroflexota > Anaerolineae > J102 > J102 > JAGFJG01. The sequence goes on along the minus strand of JAGFJG010000115.1, from coordinate 13,235 downwards.
ATCGTCACCGGCGCCGGACGAGGCATCGGGCGTGGCGTGGCGCTACGGCTTGCTCGTGAAGGCGCCAACGTCGTGATCGCTGAATACAATGCTGAGTCAGCGGAAGCCGTGGCGGCTGAGATTGAGTCGCTTGGAGTGGAGTCGATGCCCTATGCCATCGATATCTCCGACGCCGGTCGGGCGCGGCGAATGGTCGAGGATGTGGCCGGGCGGTTTGGGCGCATCGATATCCTCGTCAACAATGCCGGCGTCGTCCAAACAAAACCGATGATGGATCTGACCGAGGCGGATTGGGATCGTATCGTCAATGTCAATCAGCGCGGTACATTCTTTTGCCTGCAAGCCGTGGCCGAACAAATGCTTCGGCAGTTGCCCGATTCCCTAAAAGCCGCCGCTGGGCTGGCGGATGTTGTAGCAGTGCAATTGTCCGCCGATAAAGAATCGTCAAAAGTCGAGCCAACAGAGCTAGAGCCTAGCTACGGCAAGATCGTTAACTTTTCCTCCATTGCCGGGCGGCGAGGACGTCCGCTTTCCACGCATTATGCAGCAACCAAAGCAGCGATCATCAGCATCACCCAATCGGCGGCGCTGGCCCTGGCACCCTATCGCATCAACGTCAATGCCGTCTGTCCGGGAATCGTCGTCACGCCCATGTGGCACGAGATCGACCGGGATCGGGCGGCGCTGTTCGGGGCGAAAGAGGGGGAGGCGGTGAAGGCGTTCGTGAATACGGTTCCGCTGAAGCGAGCGGCCACCGAGGATGAGATTGCAGGCGTCGTCGCTTTCCTTTGCTCTTCCGACGCCAATTACATCACCGGGCAGGCCATCAACGTGGACGGCGGATTCGAGATGAACTGAGACCGAAAACTGATCATTGTCTACTTCAGACCGTTAGAAACAGGAGTGATACCATGCTAACTTATCAACCCGGCGAACTTCCCCTTATTCCCACCCAGGTCATCGGCAGCCACGGCGTCCCCAGTTGGATTTGGGTCGTGCGCGACGCCGTCCATGAGGGCAAGATGGGGCCTTATGATATTGATGAAGCGCTCAAGGACGCCACCCGGCTGGCGATTATCGACATGGAAAATGCCGGAGTCGATATCATTTCTGATGGCGAGATGCAGCGGGCGGACTTCACCTGGCATTTTCACGGCAAAGTTCACGGGCTGGAGCCACAGGGTTTTTACCGCAAGCTGGGCTATCCCGGTCCCGATCAACTTGACGCTTTCCGGGCGGTGGCGCCGTTGACCGTGCCGGATGGCTACGGTCACGCTGAGGAGTTCCGCTTTGCCCGCACTCTCACCGACAGGCCCCTGATCTCGCCCATCCAAAGCCCCGTCACCCAGGCTTTTCGTATCGACCCTGGCGATGTTTACAAAAATAAGACCGAAGTCGCCTGGGCGCTGGTTCCCTTTATCAACCAGGAATTGAAGGATGTGGTGGCGGCGGGTTGCAAGCACATCCAATTCGACGAACCCGCCTACTGGATCGCCGACGGCGGGCCGGAGGAAATGGTGCGGATTTTCAACGCCTGTGTCGAGGGCGTGGACGCGACCATCGGCTTCCATCTCTGTTTTGGTAATTTCCGGGGACGCCCCGCCACCTCCAATCGCAGCTTCGCCGCCTTCGCCCCCTATTTCAAAGACCTCGCCGTGGATGTCATCCACATCGAATTCGCCAACCGCAACATGTACGAGGTCGAGCTTTGGGAAAAATACGGCGGCGACAAAATCCTCTGTGCTGGGGTCATCGATGTGAAAGGCCGGGATTTGGAGCCGGTCGAGGTGGTCGCCAATCGTATTCGATCTGCTCTGAAATTCTGCGCGCCCGACAAGCTTTGGGTCGCCCCGGACTGCGGTTTCAGCCAGACCGTGCGATTCCTGGCCGTGGAGAAGATGAAGGTGATGGTGGAAGCGGCGGAGATTGTGCGCGCGGAAATCAGCTGATATGTTGCGGCTCGAATTCAACGACCTTTTGGGTCGGATGTTGCGCGTCGATGATCTGGAAACGCTTGGCGTCTCCACCCAAACCCTGGCCGAGGAGGCGATTCGGGCGGGCCGCATCGACGAAGCCGTCGCCCTGGTGGATTATTTTCACCAGGAGATGCGCATCATGCACAACATCATGATCACCTGGCTGACCGACATCAGCCGGTACATCGTGGCGCGCGCTGGTGAAACGGAAAACGCTTCTGACATCACCAACACACTATTCAAGACCTGGCGTACTTATCTCTTTGGCGAGGCCTTGCGCAGCCGGTGCACAGAGGCGATCCGAGCGGCGACGCATGATCCGCTCATCGCTGAAGAAGCTATCGACCTGCTCGACAAAATGCGCCTCGAATTCAAGAATCCGCACGATGTGCTGGTGGCCTGGGTGCAAAATCTGTTGGCCGGGATAGCTGAAAGGTGGGGAGAGGAAGCGGTGCTCGAATCCATCCTGGAAACGCATCAAAGCATTTGGGGCGACCGCTATGAGAACTGGCTGAAATTAACCCCACACGAACGCATGGCCCTGACCGTCGAGGGCATGCGGGGCGGTCATTTCAGCGGAGAACGGCGGCGCGGGGATATGACATTGCGGGATGATGGCGACCGTCTGGTCATGGTGATGGAATTGTGCGGCAGCGGTGGCGTGCTGCGCCGGGGCGACCCCGAAACCGGTAGGCCGCCGCATCCGTTAGGCGAACATGGCGTCAATCAGATTCCGCACGATTGGACATGGCAGAAAACCGGTGTGCACTGGTATTGCTCACATTGCGCCATCGCCATGGAGTGGCTGCCCTATCGCCAGCGAGGCCAGCTATTGCGCCCGCTTGATCACGTCATGGATCACGATGCCCCCTGCACCTGGTACGTGTACAAAGATGAGGCCGACACCAGGGCTTACCACTATCCCCGCACGAACTCGCCCACCCCGCCTGCGGCGCCCGACCACGGCGAAGACCCATTCACCGAATACCCCGGCGGATCGTAATAACCAACAATCAACCAACAAACAAACCCACCAACCCAACAAACTTCCCCATGCCATCCCACGTCATCGATTCCCTGCTTTTCCGAGACATGTACGGCGCTGAGCCGTTGCGTCAGGTGTTTTCCGACGAGAACATGGTGCAGTGCTGGCTGGATTATGAAGCCGCTCTGGCGCGGGCAGAAGCTGCGGTCGGACTGATTCCCGCCGCCGCTGCCGAAGAAATCACCCGCAAAGCCCGCGTTGAGTACCTCGATTTGGCTGCCATGAAAAAAGGCATCGACGAGGCGGTGCACGAATTGGTGCCGATGGTCTGGCAACTGGCCCGGCTGTGCGAAGGTGACGCCGGGGGCTATGTGCATTGGGGGGCGACCACGCAGGATGTCACCGACACAGGTCTCGTCATGCAGATGCGGCAGGCGCAGGCGATTATCCTGGCCGATCTGGAAGCGTTGGCCGAGGAATTGGCGGCATCGGCCCGGCGCGAGCGAGATACGATCATGCCAGGGCGCACGCACGGCCAACATGCCCTGCCCATCACCTTCGGCTACAAAGTCGCCATCTGGCTGTCGGAAGTGCGCCGCCACATTGAACGATTGCAGCAACTCGCCCCGCGCGTTTTTGTGGGGCAATTCGCCGGTGCGGCTGGCACGCTGGCGTCGGTGGGCACACAAGGTCTGGAAATCCAGCGGCTGATGTTGGCTGATCTCGGGCTGGGCGTCCCCGACATCGGCTGGCACCCTGCGCGGGACAGGCTGGCGGAGTGGGCGTCGACGCTGGCCTTGATTGCCGCCACCATGGGCAAGATCGCCCATGAGATCATCCTCCTGCAGAAAACTGAGGTGGCGGAAATTGAGGAACCGTATCAGCGAGGAAAGGTCGGGTCGAGCACCATGCCGCACAAACGCAATCCCATGCTATGCGAGGGCATTCAGGGGGCCGCACGCCTGACGCGTGGCCTGGTTCCCGGCATACTGGCGGCGATGGAAGCCGAGCACGAGCGGGATTGGGCTTCGATGCATATCGAATGGGCGGTCATTCCTGAGATCGGTATCTTCACCGGCGGCACCGTCGCCCACGCGCTGCGCGCCATTCGGGGCCTCATCGTCTATCGAGACCGTATGCGGCGGAACGTAGGCATTCTGCATGGCTTGATTTTATCGGAAGCGGTGATGCTGCGCCTGGGCGAATACCTCGGTCGCCAGGCCGCCCATGAGGTCGTGCACGAGGCTTCTATGCTGGCATTCGAGCAGCAGCGCCCGCTGGCCGACCTGCTCGCAGAGGACGAGCGCGTCACCGCCCACCTCTTGTCCGGTGAGATTGAGGAACTTCTGCGCCCGGATGCTTACATCGGCCTATGCGGCTATTTCGTCGACCAGGTGGCAGGAGTGAGCTAGAACCCGGATATTGGGTTTCGGCAAACTTGCCACCTGACACCTGGAACTTGAAACTTGGTGCCTACCACGGCATATGGCTGGTCTGGTCCCACTGGCCGATGCGGACGAACACGATGCCGCCGACGAATCCCTGGCAACGGAACTCACCCACATCGTATTCCGGGGTGAGCGGCACACCCAGATTGTGCAGGCGGGCGTAAGCGCCAATCGCCGCTTCGGGGTTGAATGGAATCTCCAGAGCGTCCCAGGCCCTACGCCGGATCGTCTCAAAATCAGGTGCCGCCCCCCCTTCTCCCTCATCCTCTTCCTCGTCCTCCTCCTCACCAGCGTCATCGTCGCCGCCGGTATCGTCCTCGCCCTGATCGCCATCCCCGCCGCTTTCTCCTTCACCGGTTCCGGTATCCTCGCCGCCATCGCCGGTTTCACCATCATCGCCACCCGGCTCATCCTCGTCCTCAGCCTGGCGTTCGACCGCCTGCCACACGGCGAAGATCGACACATGCCAACGGAAGGGCAGTCCGCCGCCCACAATCACATCGCTAGCGCCTTCCGGACACCAGCACCACGGCCCCTGCTCATCCTTGCTGGGATTGTAATACTGCCAGATTTCATGGTTCGCCCAGCCTGAGCGGAGCTTGGGCGTTCTGGCGATATACTTGTCATAAAGTGGATCGGCTAATTTCTCCAGTCCGTGCGGCCAATAACGCACGAGATTGGCTTTTGTGACAGGCTTGCCGTCGAGGTCGAGCACGCGCGCGAGCAGATGATGGTCGGCGCCGGCGTCATCGAAATAATCCACCGCGCCAGATGGCTTCAGGTAATCATCGCGCGCCCACTCCGACACACTGCCCGGCTTTCCCGGATCGAGGTCCCACTTGCCATCGCGCGTGGTGAACACGTCAACCAACCGATAAACGACATCGCCTTGCGGTTTATCGGGTCGATCTTCCATTCGCACGATCTCGATGTTGAAGTCGTCGATCCATTCTCCCTGGCGCAGCGGCGGAATCCCGGCGGAGCCAGTACGGGCGGGATCCTCATCCGGGTCGGGATCGGGAGGCGGTTCGTCCGGCTCGTCTTCACTCCAACTAAATCGCCTCGTGAACTGGCCCAGGGATTGCACCGCCTCGACCGTTTGCGTCAGCGTGCCGAAAATGCCATCCCACCAATTCTGCCCGGCGAAATCCCATGACCCGGCAATCCAGGGCGTGATGCTGAAAACATAATCCGGCAGCGGCTCGCCATTCGCCAGCACGCCGCTCTGCAGCCAACTGAAAAGCTCTTTGTGATAGGCTGCATGCACGTCCTGCTCGACCTTGGGATAACGCTTGTCCTCTTCGGCTCCAAGCAGCCAGCCCCCTTCGCCGCCAATGATGGGCAACACTTTGCCCAGCCTTTCCTGCATCCAGCTTGCGTACTCCAGAAAGCTGAGGACAGCCAGATGGTCGTTGTGGATGGTGGCGCCAGGGAATTCCGCCTGATGGATTTCGTCGTAAGGATAATTAGGCGGGTGGTTGGCGCCGTAATTGTGTTGGACGAAAAACGCCTGCTCCCAAATGTCGCTGCGCCCGATTTCTTCCACGGCATCCACAGCGGCATCGAAAGCGTTCTTCCCCAGGACTTGCAGACCGGGCATCCCGCCCAAATCGAACACACGAGCGGCGTGGCGCGCCCAGCTTCGCCCAAAGACGCCCTGCCATTTCGACGGGCGTTTGTCCACCCACTCCCGCTTGTTGTCCGGCTCGTTGAAGACCTGCACATACGGCGGCGCGCCGATGTCGGTCAACGCTTTGACGAATGGCGCCGGATCGAAACCCTCATCGACCTTCTTGCCCACGCGCAGCACCGGCATGATGTCCGCTTCCCAACAGGCGATAGCTGCGCGTCTGGCCTGATGCTCGTCCTGCGCGTAAAGGCGCGTCCAGGTGGCATTGATGGATTTCAGGTTTTTGACCGTGCGCCCGATCCAGTAATCGCCCAGGTCGAGGTGAAAGTGCAGACCGATGCCATTGTCGCGGGGCGGGCGAGGAAACGTCTTCAGCCAGGCGATATTCTCCTCGCTGAGAACGACGGTGGGGGGACGAGTGGAGGTCGGGTTCGGCATCTGTCAGCAATCGCAACGGGTCATCTCTTGGGCAAATATCGGGTAAGATTCACTCCATCATAGCATGAGCAAAAAGACGCCGCCAGGGATGGGCTGACCGTACTGTATCACGTTTCACGCATTCGAGCCGCTGACCATAAATCGTTCAATCAATCTGCCGCACACCCTCCGGCGATATCCGCACATTCGGCGCACTCTCGATGCCGGTGACTGTGGCTCGACCGCCCGCAGCCGCCCATCGCACCGCATTGATGATCACGCGCTGCACTTCGGGCTGATGGTAAATCGGTAAGGTTTCGTGGCCCGGCCGGAAATAGAACACCCAGCCTTTGCCCCGACGCCAGGCGCATCCGCTGCGGAACACCTCGCCGCCCTGGAACCAACTGATGAAAACTAGTTCGTCCGGGTCGGGGATGTCGAAATACTCGCCGTACATTTCCGTCTGCGGGATCTCGAAATAGCGGTCGATGCCGTCGGCGATGGGATGGCTGGGATTCACCACCCACAGCCGTTCCTTTTCATTCGCCTCTCGCCAGACCAGCCCGCAAGCCGTGCCCATCAGCTTTTTGAATATCTTGGAATAGTGGGCGGAATGCAGAGCGATGAGTCCCATCCCGCCCAGGACGGCGGCATGGACTCGCTCGACCACCTCGTCTTCGACCTGCCCGTGCGCCATGTGCCCCCACCAAAGCATCACATCGGTGCTGGCGACCACTTCCTCGCTCAGCCCGTGCTGCGGCTGGTCAAGCGTGGCCGTGCGCACCTGCATGTCCGGCTGTTGGCGCAAAAATCCGGCAATCGTCTCGTGAATGCCATCGGGATAGACCGCCTGCACCTTTTCGTCCTTTCTTTCGTGGACGAATTCATTGTAAATCGTGACTTGAATGGGGCTACGTTCGTTCATGTCCGCACCATTTGCCACCCCTGCACGTACTCGCGCAAATGAGCGTCGATCTCAGGTGAGAGCACCTGCACGCGTTGACCACTATCAGCCGCTTCCACCGCCGCAAACGCCATGCCGATGCTGCGGATATTGTCGGCGATATTGGTGTCAGGCAGGCGACCTTTCTTCACCGATTCGATGAAGTGTGAAAGCAAATAGACCTGATCGCTTTGTTTCATTTTGACAGGCTTCACCTGTTTTGAACTGGCGAGCTGGTATTTCCCAGCCGCTTTGCCCAGCACAATGCGGTCGTTTTGGTAAAGGATAGAACCTTCGTCACCGTCGATCAGCCAGTTCCCATTCCAGTTGCAAAAGTCCCCCTGAGTGCACCAACTGGCATTGTACGCAAAATGCGAGCCGTTGCTGAGCGTGAAAGTCAGGTTCACCGAGGTATCGCCAGCATTGTCCGACCATTTCGGATTCCAAGACGAACCCAGCACGTCCACCGCTTCATGGCCTGTGATCGCCCGTACCAGGTCAAAATGATGGACTGACATATCGATGAGCAAGGGGTGCGCCATGTACTGGCGGAAATTGTCGGATTCGAAATACCAGCCCTTGTAGAAATCCAGTCGAATTTGACCAACCTGGCCGATTTTGCCTTTTGCCACCAGCCGGGCCATTTTCAGCATATCGGGCCGGTACCGGTATTGCTGGCTGACGGCGAGCGACTTGCCAGTATTTTGCGATGTTTCCAGCATGGCCATACAATCATCAAGGCTGTAGGCTATCGGTTTTTCGCAGAGTACATGCAGCCCCGCATTCATCGCCGCCGTGACATGTTCTCGGTGATAGGCTGGCGGGGTGATGCACAGCATCATATCAGCCTGCGCCGCGGCCAACGCAGCTTCCAATGTGGTGTAGCAAAGTGAAGCCTCGAGGCCGAAGGTATTGCTGCAAGTTTCCAGCGCCGATTCGCTGGCATCGACAACGGCTACGACTTCGACTTCTGGCAGTTCACTCAGCGTACGCAGCCAGTACATGCCGAAACGGCCCACGCCCATTTGTATGATTTTCATAGTTATCTCGGGTTATGAACTGAATCCATGCTTCAATCGCTGTACCCCGTGCTGAAGATGTCGATCATCAGCCGGGCGTCGCCGAGCGGATAAAGGATGGGGCAGGTACAGCCGTTGTCGATGTACTCGCGCACCTTGGCTTTGACCTCAGCGGGCGAACCGCTGGCCGTGCACATCTGCACCACATCGTCTGGCACGAGGTGCATAGCCGCCTCGATCTGTTCATCGGTGGCGGGCCAGGTCAAGACCTGGTGGATTTCGTCCAGCAATTCCTGGCTGACGCCGCTGGCCTTCATCAAGTGCGGCTGTTGTCCCAGGTATTGCGTCATCATCTTGCGAGCGCCGTCCAGCGCCTTCTTGCGGTCGTTGTCCACCGAGCAGATCATTAATTGCGGGCGGTCGATGTCGTCGATGGAACGCCCGGCCAGCTTGGCGCCTCGCTCCAGCGCGTCAATCGCCTCCAGGTTGTATTTGGGGTGCACCAGATAATTCAGCACAGCCCCGTCGGCGATCTCGCCCGTCATTTCCATCATTTTCATGCCGGTGGCCCCGATGTAGATCGGCACATTGCGCGGGGTCTTGCGGCCATGCACCACATCAAGCTGGATGCCGTCCACATGATGAAATTCGCCGTGGAAAGTGACGTTTTCCATGTTCAACAGGCGGCGCAAAACCTCCACGGTTTCTCGCATGGCTGTCAGCGGTTTGCGGCGGTCGATGCCCACCTTGCTGGCCAGCGGGTCCCACCACGCCCCAATGCCACAGATGACACGATCGGGAGCGAGATCATCCAGGGTGAGGAAGGTGGCTGCCAACAGGCCGATATTGCGCGTCCAGTTGTTGGTGACGCCGCTGCCTACTTTCAGGGTGGAGGTGTGCGAGGCGAAGGCGGCCATGGGTACGATGGCGTCGCGCACGAGGCGGCTCTCCGCCTGCCATACGGCTTCGAAGCCTTTGGATTCGGCATATTTACAAAGCTCGATGCCCTCGGAAATCTCGTGGGCGTCTTGCAGATACAGGGCGACTCGGTCTTTCATTCAGATTCTCTCCTTTGAGGTGGAAGTTCGCTTTGACGGACGGTACACAGATTGGACTGATTTTCGGTGATTTCCACAGATTGACAAAAATCAGTGTAAATCCGTCGCAATCTGTTGAATCAGTGTCCTATTTCGTTCAGGCGTTGGCGTGATAGCGTTGCCAGACTTTTTCGGCCACGACGCGGGATTCGGCGGCGATCTGCGCTTCGTCCAGACCGGCGATCACTTTGTTCCGCATGATCACTTTGCCGTCGATGATGGTCGTATCGACATCGGCATCGATCATCCCGAACAGAAAATGCCCCCAGATGTTGTCGCCGCCAGGCGGGGTGGGGGGATAGTAATCGAGCAGAATCAGGTCAGCCAGCGCGCCGGGCCGGATGGCGCCCACTTCCTGGCCGGTGAGGCGGCGATAAATGGCGGGATTGTTTTTCAGCGTCATCGTTTGGTATTGGGCCCAACCGGCGTTGGGATCGCCCAGGCTATGTTTGTGCATCAAATAGCCCGTCATCACTTCTCGCCGCAGATCGGGCGTCATGCCGTCGGTGCCGATCCCCACCATCACCCCGGCATCGAGCAGGGCGAAAACATCAGCTCGGCCCACGGCGTTGTTCATATTCGACTGCGCCTGATGCACGACGATGGTATCGGTGTCGGCCAGCAGCTTGCGTCCGGCATCGTCCAGGAAAATACCATGAGCGGCGATGCTCTTGGGGCTAAGGATGCCGAAATGACGCAGGCGTTCCACCACTGAACGCCCGTATCGCTCGCGCGTCAATTCTTCATCCACAAAATCTTCCAACATGTGGATGTGGCAGCCCCGGTTGAGATCACGCGTCAACCCGGCGGCACGCACCAATGAATCATCGGTCAGCGTGAATGAGGCGTGCAGGCCCATCATGCCGTCGAACAGGTGATCAGGATTCGCCCGGCGGGCTTGCTGGCACTTGCGGATATAGCGCTCGTTCTCAGCCAACCCGGCGTCCCGGATGGCGATGCCGTCCCGGTCGGATACCTCGTAGCACAACAATCCTCGCACGCCGACTTGCGCCAGGGCGTCTTCGATGCGGTCGAGGCTGCCGTCGCAGGCATTGGGGCTGGCATGGTGGTCGATAACGCTGGTCACGCCTTTGCGCACGCCGGTCATGGCGGGAAGCAGGGCGCTGTAATAGACCGCATCCAAATCCAGGACTTTGTCGAGCGCCCACCACAGATATTGCAGGATTTCGTGGAAATTGTGCGGCGTGCGGTTCAGGCTCATGCCACGGGCATACGTGCCATAGAAATGCATGTGCGTATTCACAAAGCCCGGCATCAGTAGCCTGCCCCCGCCGTCGATGCGCTCGACGCCGGTTGCGCTCGCCCGGCTTGCGGCGCTGTCCCCCACCTCGACAATGCGATTGCCCTCGACCAGCACGGCGCTGTCGGCCAGAAAGGTGTTGGCATCGTCATTGCAAAAGATGTTGACATTTTCGATCAACAAAGCCATCGATTTGCTCCTCTTCTCGAAACTTTCATCGTACGATTCCGTCAGGCAAGCCCGGATTTCTTCGCTGACCTCCGGGGGCCTTTCCCGATTGCTAACTTCCGGAAGTCCCGACCGGGACATCGGTCTGCGGTTCCATACGACGCTCGCCCGCCATCATCAATCCCAATTCTTCGATGGTGACAGTGGTATTGTCAACGATGCCCATGATCTCGCCGCCGAACAGGACGATGATGCGGTCGGACAGCGCCTTGACTTCATCCAGGTCTTCCGAAATCAGCAAAGTCGCCAGGCCTTCGGCCCGCTGCTGCAATAGTTGATTGTGGATATACTCAGTTGCGCCAATGTCGACGCCGCGCGTGGGCTGGGCGGCAATCAGCACCTGAGGCTGGCGCGCCAGCTCGCGCGCCAGAATCAGTTTCTGGATATTGCCGCCGGAAAGATTCTTGACGGGCGTGTCCTGGCTGGGGGTCTTGACGTTATATTCCTTGATCAACTCGGCTGAGCGGCGTTCGATCTGTTTGAACCTGAGGAAAATTCCCCGGCTATAGGGCGCACGCACATGGTCTTGCAGGATAAAATTCTCGGACACGCTGAAATCTTTGATCACGCCGTCATGCATACGCTCTTCTGGGATATACGACAGCCCGGCATCGAACATTTGTGACGGCGATAACCGGGTCACATCCCGACCTTCCAACTCGATCCGACCGGACGTGGCATCCTTCAATCCGGCGATCACCTCGGCCAGCGGCCTCTGCCCATTGCCCGAAACCCCGGCCACGCCCACGATCTCGCCGCTGTGCACTTCAAAGCTCACGTTTTTGAGGACGACCCGGCCATCCTCATTGACTGCATTGATATCGTTCAGCCGCAGCCGCACATCGCCCAACTTGCTCGGCGGCTTGACCCGTTCCAGTAGCACTTCTCGCCCCACCATCATGTTCGCCAGGTCCCGCTTGGTTACCTCGGAGGTCGGGCGGGCGCCGACCACTTTGCCGTCGCGCAAAACGGTCACCCGATCGGTCAGACTGGTGATCTCATCCAGCTTGTGCGAGATGAAGACAAGGGCATGCCCATCGGCGGCCATGTTGCGGAAGATGATGAAGATGTCGTCCACTTCCTGCGGGGTGAGCACGGCAGTGGGTTCGTCCAAAACGAGCAGGGCGGCGCCCCGGTACAGCGCCTTGATGATCTCGACGCGCTGGCGTTCACCCACAGCCAGTTTCGAGATGGTAGCCTTTGGATCGACCTGCAAACCATAGGTGTCGGCCAGTTCCCGAATGCGGGCGGAGACGACGTCCAGGTCGAGTCGGGGCTCACGAGAAGAGCGCAAGCCCAGGGCGACGTTCTGGGCCACGCTGAGATTGTCCACCAACATGAAATGCTGGTGGATCATGCCGATGCCATGTTCGATCGAATCCGTGGGCGAATGGACGGCGATCGGCTCGCCGTTGAGCAAAATCTGACCCTCGTCCGGCTGATAAAGCCCGTAGAGGATCTTCATCAATGTGCTTTTGCCGGCGCCGTTTTCGCCCAAGAGCGCGTGGATTTCGCCTGCATGCACATCGAAATCGACATGGTCATTCGCCAGAACGCCGGGAAAACGCTTGACAATCCCGCGCATTTCCAGAGACTCGATACGGGGCAGGCCGGATGGGAGGATGTTGGCGTCGGGCATGATCGGTTGATACACGCGATAGTCGGTGGGAAGAAATCGTGGAGGATTGCCGCCAGATTCCGAAGTCATGGGGTCAATTCAGAGTGTGCCACTGCGTGCGAGTGTTGGTCTCCGCCAGTATTTGCCCCTGGCGAATGACATAGCGCCGGGGCGGCTGTCTGCGCAAAGCTTCCACCGCCGAACGCGCTTCGAGCACGATGAGATTGGCTTTAGCGCCGGGATGGATGCCGTAATCGGGCAGCGCCCACAGCCTGGCGGCGTTGTAGCGGGGCATGTCGAATGCCGCCTGGATTTCACCGGGCGCACCCAGATGAGCGGCATGGGCGGTGATCATCGCCACTTCCAACGGATCCATTTTACCAAATGGATAAAACATATTCTGTACATCGTCCTGGCCGCAAGCGACATTGACGCCCGCCTCTAGAAGTTCTTTGATGCGGGCTACGCCCCGTGGTTTGGGGTGGACGTGCCCCCGCGCTTCCAACATAAGATTGATGGGCGGATTGGGGATGACGTGGATGCCGGCCCGCTGCACCTTGTCGATCACGCGCTCTGCCAGCGCATCATCCCAGGCCGACATGGCGCAACAATG
>JAGFJG010000112.1 GCA_024102915.1 Caldilineales bacterium | reverse complement strand
CCTGTGGCTCAGACCAGACTTTGGGCATCTTGTTGTCAACCTCGCTCCCTGAGGAGCTTTCAGCCAATTGTGGCAACGATTTACTTTCCATTACCCTCGCTTGAGTGAGTCATATTTGGAATTGCTGTTGCTAAGATTGACAGAAAATTATTAATCGGTTGTGAAGTTCTGCTCCGTCCAATGTCAACACCATATTTCAACGAAGGTGAAGGGTATGCCTTGTCGAAAGTAACAATGGCAAGCAAAGAGTTCGGAGATTATTTAGAAGAAAATGGAATACCAACAACAAATCAACACTTCGAAATTTTTAGTCTGGACGAACAGTTACTGGGGATGATAACGGATTTTGATAATGTGTACCAAAATCATAGAAATCTCCACCTAAATAATGTATCCATGATTCGTTTAGTTCTTGCTTTGCTACATTACTATCGAGCAATTCGTAGAGCAAAAGAATATTTGGACATCCCGGAAAATTTGCTAAATGAGTTTCAGGCTGTTATTGCTCCCTACTTTGAGTATGAATTAGGTTTTTATCTACCTAATGCCAGGGATGAACATGATTTGGCTGTATTGCAGGAAGCCTGTTCAGAAAAGTGGACAGAGTTATACAGATGACAATTTACCTAACACAGTCTTTGAGGCGGCTGGTTGACCGGCTCAATAGTAAATCAAAGAATTAGCGAGGCAATTATGGCAAAGGCAACCTGGAACGGCGTGACGCTGGCGGAAAGCGATGACTACGAGTTGGTGGAAGGCAATGTGTATTTCCCGCTTGAAGCCGTGAATCAGGAATTCTTCAAGAGCAGCGAGACGCACACGGTCTGCCCCTGGAAAGGTCTGGCGAGTTACTACGATGTCGAGGTCAATGGGCAGGTGAATAAAGACGCCGCCTGGTACTATCCCGCACCCAAGCAGGCTGCGACCAACATCAAAGACCACGTCGCTTTCTGGCGCGGGGTGAAAGTCGAACGTTAGCCAGCCGCAAGCGCCACAGGATTCTAGAAAGGCGCGACCAAGCTGCCCGCGCAGTTTTGTCGGCCGGGCGGGCATTGGCGGGCGCATAGGCGCGGCGCTGCACGTCGTCGGTCAACTCGTCGATAGCCCTGGCGGCGGCATCACTCAACCCTGACGCTGCCGGTGATTGTTGCAGCCAGGCGCGCCAGTGCCCGGCATATTCTGGCGGGGTGTAGGAGGGACGTGTGGGGATGCCAAACCGTTCGCCCCAGGATTCCAGGCGCAGATAGGCTAATTGCCACGGGTTGTCGGCGTTTCTGCGCAACCGGCGCTCACGGCGCCAGGATAGATAGGCGACTATCACCAGAAGCGCCACGACAAGGGGAAGGGTGATCGTGCGCGCGATTTTTAATAGGCGGGCGCGGCGCAAACCGGCTAACTCAGTAGCGAAATCACCCTGATCCGGCACGGTCGATGCCACGAACGCGGGCTGTTCGATGAATTCAGAGGCAGGTTGCGAAGCCGTCGGCTCAAAGGGAATCCAGCCGTATTCGGGGAAATACAATTCCGGCCAGGAATGGGCGTCCGCCTCGGTGACGAGGAATTGACCGGTGGCCGCATCGAGCGCGCCGCTGGCATAGCCGACAGCCAGCCGGGCGGGGATGCCCAGGCTGCGGGCGAGGACGACCATGGCAGAGGCGTAATAGTCGCAATACCCCTGGCGGTTCTCGAACAAGAAGTAGTCCACGGCATCGACGCCCGGCGGCGGAGCTGCGATTTCCAGGTTGTAGGGGATCTGGCGCAGATAGCTCTCGATTCGCATGGCCGCCGCAAAGTCCGATGAGGCGTCCCCGGCGATTTCCGTAGCCAGGGCATGAACACGTTCGGGCACGGAATCGGGCAGGGCGAGAGAGTTGTCGAACTCAGCCGGGTAGTCGCTGCCGGCATTTTCGAGCTGGCTTTCTCCCGCCGCCGGAACCAACGAAACAGCCACATAATCCGCCGCGTGCGCTTCCAGGCCAATGGCGTCATCTGGGCTGCGCAGATATGCGCGATACGGACGATCAGCCGACATGGCATCACCCGCGGCATATAGCCAGAATGGAGTGTCGTCAATGAAATCGAAGACCTGCGTCAGCGAGCGGCGGGATGCCGGCATTTGCCTCTGCCAGACCTCCCCTGAACCCAACCGCTCGATCTCAACCCGATCCGGATTCACCCACCCCCGCCCGTTATAGACGGAATAAGTCAGCCCGCGCCAGCGAGGGTTGAACGAACTGCCGAGTGCTAGCAAATCGTCTTCATGCAATTGCACGCGCATCACAGGCCGCTCCGCCAGTTCTGGGCCGCTGCCAAGCAGATGCGACCGAGGCATGCTCTCACCGGTGGCAATACCGGTGGCGGCAGGCTCGCCGGGCAGCCCTTCATCCACAAAAGGCCGGTTCTCCGCATTGCGGGCGACTTCCTCGAACGGCCAATCCACCATGTTCCAAAAAGCGCGCGAGACCGGCCTGACACGGACGTTGGGGACGAGCGGCATCAAGGCCAGCGCCGCCATGAGGACGATGCCGCCATAGAGATAGAAATCGAAACGAATCTCAGGCGAATAGTCGACATTTCGCGCCTCCCACTCATTGCGCAATGAAAATGATTGGAGGCTGACCGCCAACAACAGCAGTGCGCTCATGAAGAAAAGCAGCCAGGGCTGGCCTTCGCCCGCAAAGAAAATGCTGCTTGCCAACAGGATGCCCATCGGCGCCAGCGCCTCAAGCGCGTTCCGTCGCCGCAGCGTCGCCCACCCCGCCCAGACCCCGGCAAACCAGACCAACAACAGCAGGAGCAAGATCGTCAGTTCCGAACCGGTAATGCCATGTTCTGATAATGACGCCTGCACCCGGCCCTCCATGACCTGCTGCCAGCGGGCCAGTCGCTCGCCGATCCAGACGCCCGGAGCGATCACGGCGGATTCGGGCCTGGCGCCGCGCATGGCGGACAGCCAATAAAACAGGCTGGCGATGAGCACGCGCAATGGCGGCCAGGCTGCGGCGGCAGTCATCACGGAAACCAGCAGCCCGGCGACGATAGCGAAGAGGGCGGCGAGCCAGGCTTTCCGGACGAAACGGGCAAGCGCCACGCCTGTGATCACACTCAGAAAAACGACGGCGGCCATGCTCGGGGCGGAACGAATCCAGCGCGCATCGTCCAACATCAAGGCCAGCACCAGCGCCGCAACCATCAGCGCCAGAAAAGCCAACCATCCTTCCGCCGGGGCGATGCGGCGGGCGATGCGGTGAATCATGCGGGCCAGCCAACCGGCCATCAGATCTCTTCCTCGATTTCGACGGCGACCACGCGGCCAGAGCCGGAAAGGGTCTTCAACACCGTGCGCTTGCGTTTGATCGGCACGAGCGGTCGGAAGATGTGGCTGCTGTCGATCACATGGCTGGGGATTCCATGATCGGCCAGCACGTCGCCGAGGGTTAGCAGGCGGGGGTCTGAGCCGCCGTCGAAGGACGCGGCATCGAGCAAGAGAGCGGCGGCGGCAATGTCGTGGTGTTGGATGCGCAAAAGCGAGCCGACCCAATCCAATTCAAGCGATGGGGTGATGGCAATCAGTGTGCGGCCACGGCCAATGCCCGGCCTGACCTGGTCGAGCACACGCGCCAGCGGCCAACCTGAACCGGGCCGGGCATGCGCCAGCACGCTCAATATCCGCCAGAGATGCGCCATGCCCGCTTGCGGCGGCACGATTTCAGCCTGCTCGCCCAACGCAACCAACCCGACCGCACGGTTCTCGCCCAGGTGTTGGGCCGCCAGAGATGCGGCGATGATGATGCCATATTCCAGCGTGCTGTCTTCACCCTCCCCGGCCTGCACGGCCTCATCCAGATCGAGAACCAGCCACAGGTCTCCAGCCGGTTCCTGATCGAATTGACGCACCATGAGCTCGTCCTGTTGTGCGCTTTTGCGCCAGTGGATCAGGCGTAGGCTATCGCCAGGGGCATACTGGCGGACATGGCTAGCGAGGCTGGTTTGAGATAGGGCGGAACGCGCTCGTCTCGCCCGCCCGCCCGCACTGCCTCGCGGCAGGTCGAAATCGGGCAGGGCCATGACACGGGGATAGACGAGCAGGGTGCGCACCTCCGGAAAGTCGAGTTGGGCGTGGAAAATGCCGAATGGATCGCCCGTCGTCACGTTCCACGGCCCCACCGTAAAGACGCCGCGATGGGCGCACAGTCCTTCCGTCCGCCACTGCACGCTTTCATGACTGCCGCAGGCCACCACGCGGTCGATCGTGTATTCGGGGATGTCGGAGTGATCGGCAATCCGCGCCCAAACCAGCGGCCAGGCGCTACCGTTACGCAGGGTGAATTCCTCGACCAGCCTGTCCCCCGCCACCACCCACACGCCCCGACTCTGGCGTTCCACTTCGACGCTATTGCTCAACCCCCGCGCCCAGAAATAGGTCAGGCCAAAGAACGCAGCAAAACCGGCCAGCAGATAAGTCCAGGTTGGGTCTGGCTGCACAAGCTGCAAGAAAATGAGCAGGCCGATAACATACAGGGGCAGCCGTGTGCGAAGGACCAACCTGCGCTCGGCTTGGGAAGTCATGCCTTCATTTTAGGTCTGCTCGACCGGCGCGACAAGTCGATCATGTTTCTCAAACCGCAGATTGCGCAGATGGATGGAAAAACGGTTCGCCAACATATTCATTATCGTCGATGATCTGTCGCAAAAATCTCAGAATGCGACGCGGATGACGCGGATAGGACGGATTATCGCGGATAGTTTTGAAAAGGATCCATGCAAATCCTTTCGATCCGCGTCATCCGCGTCGAATTTTCCCTTTCTCCATCCGACCGCTACACGCCAAAGATGTGCGTCAGAACCGTGGCCGCCGCCCCGCCCACGCTTTGCAGCAGCGCCGTCTGCGGATGCGGCAATTGGTTTGCACCGGCGCGCCCTGTCAATTGCAGGCAAATCTCGCAGGTCTGGTAGAGGGCGGTGGCGCCGATGGGATGGCCGCGCGCTTTCAGGCCGCCCATGGTCGTGATCGGCAATTCGCCGTTCAGCCCAAACGCGCCATCCATCGCCATGCGCCAACCCTGCCCTGGCGGAACGAAACCGGCAGCTTCCAGCAACAGGCAGGCCATGATGGTGAAAGCGTCGTGCACTTCGAAAAAGCTGATGTCGTGGCGCTGAATGCCCGCCCTGACCAGGGCCTTTTCCATGGAAAGCTGCGAGGCGCGCAGAATCAATGGCTCCGGGCGGTCGTCGATGCGAAACCGGTCGGTGGCGACGCTGGACGCCAGAAGCCGCACCGGTCGGTCGGTGTAGTGATGCGCCTGGGTGGCGGGGACGAGCAGCGCGGCAGCAGCGCCATCGCAGATGGGTGAGCAATCGAACAGGCGGATGGGCGGGCTGATGATGCGGGATGCCATCACCTCGGCCACCGTCACCGCTTTATCGCCAAACAGGGCGTTGGGGTTGTGTAAAGCGTTGGCGTGCGCGTTGACGGCGAAGTGGGCGAACGCTTCCCGCGGCGCGGCATACCGGTCCATGTACATCTGCATGAGCATGGCGTTCTGGCTGATCAGGGTTTTGCCGTCGGGTACTTCCTTCTCGGCATCCAGGGCTTTGGCCAGGGGCTGCGTGGGCGGGCTGTCGCTCATCTTCTCCACGCCCATGGCAATGGCGCTGTCCGCCTCGCCGCTGGCGACGGCCAGATAGGCCATGCGCAAGGCCGCCGCGCCGCTGGCGGTGGCTGCGCGAATTTGCAGCGCCTCGACCCCGGACAAGCCCGCTTCATCGGCAACAAGCGATGCAATATGTTTCTGTGATTGGAGCTCGTCGCTGAGCATGTTCCCGGCATAAAGGGCATCGACGCGCTCGATCCCGGCGTCGGCCATCGCCTGCCGCACAACCCGCGCGCCCAAGACCCTCAGGCTGCCTTCGTGCCGTTTACGTACCGGTATTTGACCGATGCCGACGATACTGACTGCGCGCATCACTGCCTCCTGCATGGATTGTAGAGGTTTAGCGCTTCCTGGGCAAAACGACATGATCACTTTCGGACGGGTGATGGGAGAGTATCCATCGCTGTTCATTCTCCGCCATTGACGCATTGCGCCGCCTGTGGTAAACGTGACCCCACACAATTGCAGAATTCATCGCCGATGACTTTTACTCATCTCAAAGGAGAAACCCATGAGTCAGCAGACTAAATTCATCTTGCCCGAATCCGAGATCCCGGAAGCCTGGTACAACATTCAGGCGGACCTGCCCCGTCCGGCGCCGCCGGTCATTCACCCTGGCACGCTTCAGCCCATCGGCCCGGATGATCTCGCCCCGCTCTTCCCCATGGCGCTGATCATGCAAGAAGTGAGCCAGGAGCGCTACATCGAAATCCCCGACCCGGTGCTCGATGTTTATCGCATGTGGCGACCGACGCCTCTTTTCCGCGCCCATCGTCTCGAAAAATATCTGGATACGCCCGCCCATCTCTATTACAAGTACGAAGGCGTTTCTCCGGCTGGCTCGCACAAACCGAATACGGCGGTGGCTCAAGCTTTCTACAACAAAGAAGAAGGCGTGCGCGCCATCGCTACTGAAACCGGCGCCGGGCAATGGGGCAGCGCCCTCTCGTTCGCCACCAATGTGTTCGGTATGGACTGCGAAGTCTACATGGTGCGGATTTCGTATCAGCAGAAGCCATACCGGCGCAGCATGATGAACGCCTGGGGCGCGAGAGTCTATCCCAGCCCCTCGGAAGCGACGGGTGTGGGCCGGGCCGCATTGGCTGCCGACCCTGACACCACTGGCTCGCTCGGCCTGGCTATTTCGGAGGCGGTGGAGGTCGTGGCGACCAGCGGCGGGGCGAAGAAATACTCGCTGGGCTCGGTGCTCAATCACGTGCTCATGCACCAGACCGTGATCGGCCAGGAAGTGATCAAGCAGATGGAGATGGCGGGCGAATATCCCGATATCATGGTGGGCTGCGCCGGCGGCGGTTCCAACTTTGCCGGCTTCGCCTTCCCCTTCGTGCGCGAGAAGATCGTCAACGGGCGCGACACCCGCATTATCGCGGCCGAACCCAGCGCTGCGCCCAGCCTCACCAAGGGCCAGTACGTGTACGATTTCGGCGACACGAGCAAGATGACACCCTTGATGAAGATGTACACCCTCGGCCATTCATTTATCCCCGCCCCCATCCACGCCGGCGGCCTGCGCTATCACGGCATGGCCCCCCTGGTCTGCCATCTCTATGACATGGGCTATATCGAAGCGAGGGCCGTACGGCAGAACCCGGTCTTCGACGCGGCAGTGACCTTCGCCCGCACCGAAGGCATCATCCCGGCCCCCGAACCATCCCATGCCCTCCGTGTCGCCATCGACGAGGCGCTGAAATGCAAAGAAAGCGGCGAAAAGAAGACCATCGTCTTCCACGTCTGCGGCCACGGCCACTTCGACATGGCTGCTTATGATGCATATTTCGCTGGCGGACTGCCCGACTATGATTACCCGGAAGAGGAAGTCGAGCGGGCGCTGGCCGAATTGCCCCAGATTGCGTGAGAAACTAATGGAGTAATGGAGTGATGAGTCCGTTTCGAGGCGAACTGTATCACTCCATTACTTCATCACTGATTACTGTCCACTGACCACTGACTACTCAGCCACGCGGATATGCAGGTCTTTCAGTTGGGGTGATGAGATCGGGCTGGGAGAGTTCAACAGCAGATCGGTGGCCGAAGCTGTTTTGGGGAAAGCGATGACCTCGCGGATACTGGTTTCGTCGGCGAGGATGGCGGCGATGCGGTCCATGCCCAGGGCGATGCCGCCATGCGGGGGAGCGCCAAATTGGAACGCTTCCAGCATGTGCCCGAACTGAGCCTGCGCTTCTTCGGGCGAAATGCCCAACGCTGCAAACATCTTCGACTGGTTGCCCTGGTCGTGAATTCTGATGCTGCCGCCGCCGATCTCCATGCCGTTGCACACCAGATCATAGGCCTTGGCGACTGCCGCGCTCGGCTCGGAATCCAACAGAGGCCAGTGGTGATCGAGGGCGCTGGTGAAGGGATGGTGCATGGCTTGCCAGCGCTTTTCGTCCTCGTTCCATTCCAGCAGCGGAAAATCGATCACCCAGGCGCAGGCAAGCACATCGGGATCGGCTAACTCAAGTCGCTCGCCCATCTGCAAGCGCAGATAGCCCAGCGCTTCGGCCACGATCTTCGGCTGGTCGGCGACGATGAGGATGAGGCCGTCGAGTTCAGCATCACAGGCGCGCAAGATCGCATCCTGCTCTTCGGCGCTGAGGAACTTGGCGATGGGCGAACGCAATCCATCGGCCTCGACCTTCATCCAGACCAGACCCTTGGCGCCCTTAGCCTGCGCTTCGGCCTGGAGATCATCCAGTTGCTTACGCGAATAGCTGGCGCAGCCGGGCGCGCAAATGGCCTTGACCTGCCCGCCCTCGGCCAGCGTATTGGCGAACACACTGAATTCGCTGGCGGCGACCGCCTCGCTCAGATCGACGAGTTCCATGCCATACCGCAGATCGGGCTTGTCGCTGCCATAGCGGGACATAGCCTCATCGTAAGTCAGCACGGGGAAGGGATCGGATTGCAGGCGTTTGTCGCTGACATCGGCGAAGACCTGCTTCATCATGCCCTCGATCAGGTCTCGCACATCCTGGCTATCGACAAATGATATCTCCAGGTCGAGCTGCGTGAATTCGGGCTGGCGGTCGGCGCGCAGGTCTTCGTCGCGAAAACAGCGTGCGATCTGATAATATCGTTCCAGGCCCGCCACCATGAGCAGTTGCTTCATCTGCTGGGGCGATTGGGGCAGAGCAAAAAATTTCCCGGCATGAATGCGGCTGGGGACGACAAAGTCCCGGGCTCCTTCCGGCGTGCTCTTGAGGAGGATCGGCGTTTCCACATCGATGAAGCCCTGCTGATCGAGATAGGTACGGATGCGGGCGATGATGCGATGCCGAAGGACAAGATTGCGCTGCATGCGCTGGCGGCGCAGGTCCAGATACCGGTATTTCAGCCGCAAGGTATCGGCAACCTCGACCTCTTCGTTGATGGGGAAGGGCGTAGTGCGCGAGGGGTTCAAGATGCGCAGTTGATCGACATAGACCTCGATTTCGCCGGTATCCAGGTTGGGGTTGATCAGGCCTTCGGGCCGGGCTGCCACCTTGCCATGCACCTGCACGACATATTCGGTGCGCAGTTCCGCCGCTTCTCGATGAGCCTGCTCCGATACATCGACATTGAAAACGACCTGCACCAGGCCGGAGCGGTCGCGTAGATCGATGAAAATCAGGCCGCCGTGGTCACGCCGGCGATGCACCCAACCGGCAAGCGTCACTTCCTTGCCGACCTCTGATAGTCGCAATTCACCGCAATTGATTGATTTCAACATGACTAATTCGTCCTTCTTCCAAATAAACTGTTCACCTTTTTATCTCACGCAAAGGCGCTGAGACGCCAAGAAAATCTTGATGACTTCGCGTTTTTGCGGCTTTGCGTAAGCCGTCTTCGAGGTCAGGTGAATTCATACTGCTTGAACAACACTCGGAGGGACTGTCCAATAACGACAGACAGGTATAAAAAAAGACCGCCGTGCAGGCGGCGTCACCTGAATTATAGTGCGGCGATAGGTCTCCTGGCAAACGGTAGACATTTCCCGTGGGTTCTGTGTATAATGGCGTTCAATACCCCCACTGCACCCCCCATGCACTTTTCCCCCAAAATGCAAGACACCGCTTTTTGGGGTCGCGCCCTGATCTCCTGAGGAGGTTCGGATGGCTCGACCCTTACGCGATTCTGAATATATTTATGGCATTCATGATCCCGGCGGCGAGCACATCATGCTCGAGCAGGGGATTACGGGCTGGGTGCTGGTGACCGAGGCCATTGGGTATAACGCCGGTGATGGCGGGGGCAAGGACTACCGATATCTTTCGGACAAGGGGCTGGGGGTCATGGTCAGGCTTAACGTGGGCTACGGCGGCGTGGGTACAGTCCCCTTTGAGCGATATTACGGCGATTTTGCCCAGCGTTGCGCCAATTTTGTGCGGGCATCCGCAGGCGCGAATATCTGGATTATCGGCAACGAGATGAATCACCCGATCGAGTGGCCAGGAGCGGATTGGGATTTCGGCGTTTCGCCGCCGCGCCCGCGTTCCGCCAATTCCGCCGGCGAAGCGATCACGCCGCAACGCTACGCCAAAGTCTATCGCATGGTGCGCGATGCGATCCGTGCGCAGGCCGGGCACGCCAATGATCAGGTGCTCACCGGCGCTGTCGCTCCGTGGAACAATCTCACGACCTATGCGGGCAACGACAATGGCGATTGGGTTGTCTATTTCCAGGATATGCTTAAAGCGATCGGCGCCGGCAATTGCGACGGCGTCACGATCCATACCTATTCGCACGGCACCGATCCCAGGCTGATTGACGCGACAGACAAGATGGCCGCGCCTTTCCAGAATCGGCACTATCATTTTCGCGCCTATCAGGATTTCATGCGGGCTATCCCATCCAATATGCGGAACCTGCCCGTGTATTGCACCGAGACCGACCAGGATGAAGCCTGGCAGAATGAGAACAAGGGGTGGGTACAACGAGCATACGGCGAAATCGATTATTGGAACAAAAATAATCCCCAGCAAATTCGGGCGCTGATTCTTTACCGCTGGCCCAGGTACGACAAGTGGTATATCGAAGGCAAGCAGGGCGTGATCGAAGATTTCCGGGCGGCGTTGCAGTGGAAGCTGAAATGGCGCGCCGATGTTGTCGTGCCGGTGGAGCCGCCAACCGAGCAGCCGACCAACAATGTCCCCTATCGAGCGTCGATCCGCATTTTGGCCAGGGTGAGCGAAGGAAAGGCGGGCCAGGAAGTGACGTTCACACTGGCGGTCGCCAATCTCGGCAACGATACCTGGGCCAACAGCGGCAAGAATCCCGTACGGCTGGGATATCGATGGCTGGACAAAAATAACCAGCAGGTCATGGCGCCCGATGTGCGCACAGCGCTGCCAAGCAGCGTAAAGCCTGGCGGTGAAGTACAATTATCCGCCAAGATCGGCTTGCCCTACATGGCGGGAACCTATACGCTGACCCTGGATATGGTGCACGAGGGCGTCACCTGGTTTGCCGACAAGGGCAGCCCCGTCGCCACAGCCGAGTTCGTGGTGACCGGCGAGGCGCTGCCAGCCGAACAATTTTTCCCGGAGACCAAAGTCTGGGTGCGCGGGGTATTCCTGGCGTTCTACTATCGCTATGGGCTGGATATTTGCGGCTATCCCATCACCGAAGCTTTTCAGGAAAACGGGATGGCGGTGCAGTATTTCCAGCGGGTCGCCCTGGAAGAATATGAAAAAGGCAAAGTGCGGCTGCGCCTGACCGCGCAGCAAGCGCGCGAGGCGGACCAGCGCATCACCTCGTTGCAGGCGCAGATCGAGGCTTTGCGTAAACGCCCGCCGTCCGGCGGCGCTGCTCCCGCCCCCGAAATTCGGGATGTCACCAACCAACTGTCACGGGACGCCGCCCGCATGTTCGTGCGGCCAGAAAACCAGATCCGCTTTATCGTGATCAACCACACGGCCGTGCGACCCGAAGTGACTTTAGATCGCATTGCTGCCGCGCATCGCCGCACGTGGCCGGCAATCGTCTGCCAGTTTTATGTCGAAGCTAACGGCGCAATCCTGCAAACCAATCCGATCACCGAAGTGGTGGACGACAAGCAGGCCTGGCTTTTCGAGGGCGTGAATATCCATGTGGCGGGCAATTTCTCGACGAGCGTGCCCACCGAGCCGCAGATCGATGCACTGGCCAGACTCTGCGCCTGGCTGTTGGATACGTACAATCTCGATACCGAGGTGGTCAAGGGCGCGAAGGAATTCGTGCGCACGGCCTCGCCCGGCGCGTATTGGGACGCGGGGCCAGTCTGGAAGAACACGCTCGTGCAGCGCATTGAGCCGTTGCGCGGCACAGGTGAAACGGACGAAGGGGGCGATAACAGCGCCGTCATCGCCACGTTGCGAGAGCAAATCGCCCGGCTGGAACAGGAAGCGACAGACTTACGCAACCAGGTCGCCATGCTGGAAGAAACGCTGAGAGAGGGCGGCGGCGGTTTTGTGCCGCCGACCATTAGCGATGTCACAGCCGACCTGCCGCGCGATGCCAACAAGATGATCGCCCGCAAAGTGGAGGACATCAAATCGATCGTCATTCATCACACAGCAGCGCCGCCCGAAGTGGGCGTGGAGCGTGTGGCCCAGGCCCACAAAGCTCGTTGGCCGGCGATCGTGTCGCATTATTTTATCGCTGGCGACGGCGCTATCCTCCAAACCAATCCTGTCGATCAGATTGTGGATGACAAAAAACCGTGGCTTCTCAACGGCATCAATATCCACGTGGCTGGGAATTTCAATTTTGATGCGCCCGCTGAAGCGCAACTCGCCGCCCTTGCGCAATTGGCGGCCTGGCTGATGCAGAAATACAGCCTGAAATTGGAGGATGTCAAGGGCATACGGGAGCTAATCGCCACGCAGTCGCCCGGCGAACAATGGTTGACCGGCAAGAAATGGAAGACAACCCTGCAAGAACGCATCCAGGCGCAGGTCGGCGCTCCCGATTCTGGCGGCATCATCGATTCCGTGCGACTGCGGTTGCTCGAACGCCAGGTGCAATCGCTGACGAATGAACTCGAACAGGCGAAACAACAAGCCGAGATGATCAGTAAACAACTGGACGAATCGCAGAAGAATTTGCAGGTCAGCCAGTTGCAAGTCAAGCAATTGCAGAGCGAAAATGCCGCGTTGGAGCAACAGTTAAAGGAAGCGCTGGATCAGTCCGGCCAGCCCACCGACAGCGACGCCCTGCGCAAACAGATCACCGAACTCAACAACACGATCGACAATCTGCGCACGACCAACGCCAGCCAGGCCAAGCAAATTGCAGATTTGCAGAAACAACTGCGCGAAGGCGGGACAACCACGCCTGGCGTGGTGCTCAAACCGCCCATGACGGAACTGGTGGACAAGCTGGTGAAAAGCCCGACCGCCAAATATGATTCCCGGCCGCTGAGCCAGATCACGCACATCGCCATTCACCACAGCGCCGCGCCTGCCAATGTCACGCCGGAGACCATCGCCAATTACCATGTCAACAACGAGTCGCATAAATGGCCGGGCATCGGTTATCATTACTACATCGGGCCGGATGGAACGATCTATCACACGCAGGACTTAACGCTTTCCAGCTATCATGTTTACATGAATAACGGCTACTCGGTGGGCATCTGCGTGGCAGGCAATTTCACCGATGTGATTCCCACGCCCGCCCAGCTTGACGCTACCGGCAGACTCACGGCATGGCTCATGCAGGAACTCAAAATACCGCTCAGTAATGTGTGGGGACACAAAGAATTCCCCAAGAACGCCACAGCCTGTCCCGGCAATCAGTGGACGGGCGGCCTCAAGTGGAAAGATCGCTTGATGGCGAGCATCGCCGCCGTCCAGAGCGGTCAATCGGGGTACATCGATAAAAGCATCGAGCACTACCTGCTCTTCTGGCAAAACAAGAACGGTTGGGCTCAGCAGGATTGGGAGGGCGCCATCAACTACATCGGCCGGTTTCTGCCCAGCGCCGGTTTCTCGGCTGATGACGCCAAATCAGCCCATAATGTTACAATCGTGGGGGGAACAGCGGGGGTGAGCCAGCAAGATGAGAATGACATCCGCACTTCGGGGACACGGGTCGAGAGGATATCGGGCAGGGATTTTGCCGAAACCAAGTCCATTCTGGACAGAATGGCGGCGACCGGTCAGCGTTACCTGAATCAATAGCTGTTCATCGTCGCCAATAGTGATGTCCTCAGGCTTCAAACTCACCTCGGCAGACGACTATGTCGTGCGTCTGGACATCGGCGAAAATGAGAAATTCTCCGGGCCGCTGGATTTGCTCTTGCATTTGATCGAGCGCGAAGAACTGCCGATTACTTCCGTCAGTCTGGTGCAGGTGACAGGCCAGTATCTCGAATATCTGAGTCGACTGGAAGAATTGCAGCCCGACGGCATCGCCGAATTCCTGACCATGGCGGCCCGCCTTTTGTATATCAAATCGCAGGCGCTTTTGCCGCCGCCGGAGCAAGAGGACGAGGATGAGGAAGAAGAAGATCCGGCGGAAGCGCTGGCCCGGCAGTTGCGCGAATACAAGCTTTTCAAGGAGGCGGCAGCCCGCTTGCAGGACATCGAGGCCACAGGCCGACGTGGCTACATTCGTCTGGCTGCTCCGCCCAAGCTTGAGAAGCGGCTAGACCCCACCGGCCTGACTGTACAGGCGTTGCTCAACGCCGTCTATGAAGCGCTGCGCGACTGGGAAAGCGTCCCGGCTCCCAGCGACACTATCGAGCCTCACGCTATCACCGTTCGGGAAAAAATGGCCGACTTGCGCTCGGAACTGAAGCGATTTCGCACCGTGCGATTTCGCCAGTTCCTGGGGCAGGCTCGCTCACGGGTGGAGATCATCGTCAGCTTCATGGCCGTGCTGGAAATGATCAAGCAGCGGGAAGTGCGGGTGGCGCAGGCGACCGCCTTTGGCGATATTGTGATCGAACCGCTGCCACCGGCCGAAAAATCATCCGCGCCTGAAGAGGAATAAAACCCTCGTCAACGGGCTACGTATGGGCTGCGTACCAGGAAAGCAGTTCCTCGGCGCGCAAGTTCCAATCGTGAGTTTTGCTTTGTTCCCAGGCGGCGATCCCCGCGTTCGTTCGTAAAGGGATATCGTTGAGCAGGCGGATGGCGGCCTGGGCCAGAGCGTCATCGTCCCCGCGCTCGATCACCATCCCGCCCTCACCGGGAAGCAAGCCGTATTCGCCCACATTGGCGGTCGCCACCGGCAGCCCCTGAGCCAGGCAGTCCAACAGGCGAGCCGGACTTTTGGCCCGCGTACGGGCATCGTCTTCCACCGGAAATAGCGCTATAGCGCCCTCGCGTAGCCGCGCGGTGATTTCCTCCGGCTCAAGCCAGCCCCAATGATGGCTTTGCGGCAGGTCAGGCGCAACCCAATCTCCTATAACGTGTAACTGAGCTTCGGGTACATCGGCCAGGATGCGACGCCAGACGCGCTCCAGGCGCGGGGCGGTCAGGTCATTGCCGCGGGTATAGAGGAGGACGATGGCGTCGTTGGTGGCAACAGGGGCAGGCGTGGTCGCCGGGATGGCGCCATTGGGCAGGTACAGGGTGTTGTGGGAGCGATTGCGAACGCCTTCGACCCGGATGCGCAGGAAAACGGATGCGGCGCTGACGCCCCTGGCCGCACGTATCGCGTGGATTTCCTGCCGGGCGGCGATGCGCCGCGCCTGCCAGTTTCGCCGCGCGCCCCAGCCAGCCTCACTCTCCAGATCGTCCATATCGACAAAGACACGCACTTTGGCATCCTTCAACAATGGCCTGATCACGGCTCCAGCGTAGCCGATGGCCTTGAAGACGTGTACAATCTCAGGTTGGAAAGCCGTGACTGCCTGTCGCATCCGGCGGTACAGCATGGGATCGGCCAGGGGGTGGGGGGCAGGGCCAAGCCGGGGATAGGTCAACGTCACCCCATCCTCGTGGATTACCCTCCCCCCTTCTGCCGGACAATCCCAGGCCGGGATCAGCACCTCCAACTCGTGTCCCAGGGCAGCCATGGCCCGAGCCAGCGGCAGCATGCGCCTCGGCACTGTCTGTTTGGCGCATGTGCCGAACGGAGCAATGAAGAGAATCCTCATCGATTGGGAACAAAGGGGCAGACAACCGGAAGAGACAGAAGCTCGTCTTCCGCTACCGGCTGCCTGCCAGCGGCTACTTGCTATTCCACCGTCACACTTTTCGCCAGATTGCGAGGCTGATCCACATCCGAGCCGTGCCAGACGGCGATATGATAGGCGAGCAATTGCAGCGGGGTCACCGCCACAACCGGCGCCAGCCACTCGACGGTCGCCGGAACTTCGATCAGCGTATCGGCTTTCTCGGCCACTATCTCATCACCCGGATTCACGATGGCGATGACTTTGCCATTGCGCGCCTTGACCTGTTCGACCTGGCTGAGCATTTTGTCATAAACCCGGTCACGCACGGCCACGACCACGGTGGGCATATTCTCGTCGATCAAAGCGATGGGGCCGTGTTTCATCTCCCCGGCGGGGTAGCCCTCGGCGTGGATGTAGCTGATCTCCTTGAGTTTCAGCGCACCCTCGCGGGCCGTGGGATAATTGACGCCCCGACCGAGATAGAGGAAGTTGTGATAATTGGCGTATTCGCGCGCGATCTCGCGGTAGAGTTCGTCATTTTCCAACGTCCGACCCACCTTGTCGGGCAGCATGGCCAGTTCGCTGGCAAGCTGCAACGAGGTTTCTTGGTCGAGCACGCCGCGCTGCTGGCCCAGATACATCGCCAGTAAAAATTGATCTACCAGCGAGGTGGTGAAAGCTTTGGTGCTGGCGACGCCAATCTCGGGACCAGCCTGCATGTAAATGACGCCATCCGCCACCCGCGCCGCCTGCGAACCAACGGCGTTGACGATGGCTGCGGTGCGGGCGTTGTGGTGTTGCGCCTCTTCCAACGCGGCCAGCGTGTCCACCGTCTCGCCCGATTGGGTTATCGCCACAACCAGGGTTTTGTCGTCGAGGATGGGGTTGCGATACCGGAATTCCGAGCCATAATCCACCTCCACAGGCAGCCGGGCCAGGTTCTCGATCAGGATTTTACCCACCAGCCCGGAATAATACGAGGTGCCGCAGGCGACGATGGTGACCTTGTGCAAAGCCCGCGCCACTTCGCCGCTGAGATTGAGTTCGTTCAGCGTCACCTCGCCTGTGACGAAGTCAATTCGTCCACGAATGGTGTCGGTGATCGCCGTCGGCTGCTCGAATATTTCCTTTTGCATAAAATGGCGATACGGACCTTTGGCCGCCGAAACCGGGTCCCAGGAGATGTCATGCACAGGCTTCGGCGCAATGGCATCGCCTTCGAGGTCTTGATACCGCACGCCTTCCCGCGTCACAACGGCCATTTCCCGATTGTCCAGAAAGGCCATGCGATGCGTATGTTCGAGGATGGCGGGGATGTCCGAGGCCACATACATCTCGTCCTCACCAAAGCCAACGACCACGCCGCCGGCATTGCCCAGGCGGGCGATGACCAGTTTGTCCGGCTCGTGGCTGCTGAGGGCGACCACCGCCGAAGGCCCCTGAAGCAGGTTCAACGCCTGCCGCACTGCCTCAGTCAGGTCCTCACTCCGGTCATATTCCCGGCTGATCAGGTGAACGATGACTTCCGTGTCAGTATCCGACCGGAATTCGTAACCCTGCCCGATCAGTTCGTTCCGCAAGCTGACGAAGTTCTCGACAATGCCGTTCTGAACGACCACAATGTGGCCGCTGCGATCCCGATGAGGATGGGCATTGGTCATGGTGGGCGGTCCATGGGTCGCCCAGCGCGTGTGCCCGACGCCGATATGCCCGTTCGTGGGCGAATCCTGCACTTTATTGCGCAGGTTTTCCAATTTCCCGGCGTCCCGTCTCACCTCTACTTTGCCATTGCTCTCGATCACGGCCAAGCCGGCCGAATCATAGCCGCGATATTCCAGCCGCTGAAGCCCATCCAGGATGATGGGCGTGGCTGCACGCGGGCCGACATATCCTACGATGCCGCACATAGGTTCCCTCCAAAGGTCTGAGTGACGCGAGCAGGCAAGGATCACCTGCCGCGCCGGCGGGTGTATTGCATGCCACGGCCTGGCCTCTTGTCCCGCCGATTGCCCGGCGTCTTTCGAGGCTGACGGCGATTGTCGCCGCAGGCATCGTATACGTTTGGAGGGAGATAGACGTCCGGGTGTGGCGACCCGGGGAGGCATCCGCCGACGCTTCGATTTTCCGCCGGCCGTGTCGAACAACGGCCTGGCATTGGCTCACACCCACGTGTGAGAACCTCCACCTCGTCAACTGTCCGAGATTTGCGGACAGTGCTGGCGCTTCGTTTCTCCCGCAATGATTACATAGGCGTCTCCTTTGGGGATTGGGGATTGGGGATTGGGGATTGGGGAAGATTATAACGAAGCAGCACAGGTCGCGCAAAGGGAAGCGATGAACCCCATCAGTCGCGCACAATCTTGAAGCTGCTGGTGATCTGCGCCGTCTTTTCCAGCATCATAGAGGCGGAGCAATATTTTTCCTCAGAAAGCTCGATTGCTCGCCGGACTTTGTCTTCGTCGAGATCGCCGCGCAAAACATACTCGACCACAATATTCGTGTAAACCCTGGGCGGGCTATCCGCTCGCTCACCCTTTACCTGGACTTCGAGGCCTTGCAAGGGTTGCCGCTGTTTCTGAAGGATGCTCACCACGTCGATACCGGTACAGCCAGCCATGCCCACAAGCAACAGTTCCATCGGCGAAGGCCCGGCGCTGAGATTGCCCTCAGCCGGTACGGAATCCATTACCACCGTATGGCCGGAGCCGGTCTCGGCGGAGAAGGTGTTGCCGGAAATCCAGCGTGCTTTTGTTTCGTTCATGATTGAGTCCTTGAGACGATTGGAGATTGATGATTAAGGCTGACTTGTCAGTCTGATGCGAAATAGGAACGCGGATGGCGCGGAAACATCGTGGATTAGCGCGGATTTCTTGGTCAATCTTTATTCTACAATTTTGTCATCCTTTGCGCCCTTTGTTTCTTTGTATTTGATCGGTTTTCAGCAACGAGTGTGGCGAACCGCATCATAACGTGCGTTTTTCCAACACAATATGGGCGCTGATGCCGTCCGGGCTCATCTCCACCAGACTTGCGCCCAGACCGCCAAATAGCTTCGCCAGTTCCGGCGGCGACAGAAAATGGCTTTGCATCAACGCCAGTTTCTCGGCCACGGCCACGCATTTCACCGGCCATCGCCGCAAGTCGGGCTCTTCGATCACGATACGACCACCTGCACACAACACCCGCACAAGCTCGCTGGCAGCGATGCGCTGATCGGCGAAATGATGGAACGCGTCCACGACATAAATGCGGTCGATGCTGGCGGAGGGGAAGGGCAAGGTCTCGGCCAGACTTCGGATTGCTCTCAAGTTCTTGAACTGCGTGCCCGCCAGCATTCCCGGCGACGGATCGACGACATAGACCTTTGCGCCCGATTGAGCCAAGTGCTGCGCTACCCGCCCGGTGCCGCCGCCGATATCGAGGACAATGTCACCCGCGCCAGCCTGCAAATGGCGGAACAAGGCTTCGTGATCCGCACTCCCGAAAACACGGTCATAGAAAGGCGCAATCCAATCGAAATGGCCGTAGCGGGCGCGTCGCCTCATTGCATGAGACCCTGTTCGAGCAGCAGATCATGAATGGCCGTGAAACCGGCGGCCTCTTCCTGGCTGATCCGCCCATCTCGCACCGCCTGCTCGGTGAAGGCGCGCTGCATCAGCGCCATGCCCTGCGCACCCATGCCACCCATGTTGGTCTCGCCTGCGCGGTAGTGCTCATCCAAAACCCGATGAACTCGCTCGAACAACTCGGCGTCCTCGGCGGTGATTGCACCCTGTGCCACAGCATTCGCCAGCATTTCGCTGCGATGCGCCGCCTCATCCATGCCTGCCATCGGTCCCGCCCCCATGCTCTGGACCGAACCCGAACCGAGCGCCCGCACGTAGTTGATCACATCCCAACGCTCCTGTTCGGGCAACGCCTCACCCCAGGCTGGCATCGCCGTGGCGAACTGTTGCCCGCCTTCGCTGATCCGCCAGAAGAGATAGCCATCCGTCATCATCTGGCTGGTGTGAGCGATGGGCGCGGCAACCGGGTTCAGCGCCTGACCGGCCGGAGCTTCACCCATGCCCGTGGAACCATGACAACTCAGGCAGTTGGCTTCGTAGACGGCCTGCCCTCTGGCGATGGATTCCGCATCGGCGGCGGGATTTTCAAGCCCGGCGTAGGCTTCTGGCACAACGGCATGATGCCGCTGAAACATGCCTGAACCCATGCCCATACCTGGGCGTGCAGTCGGCGTAGATTCAGGCTGGCTTTCGGCCTGGGCTGTGGATTCGAGAACCTGGATGGGCGTCGTCAGGTCGGCAGGGATGGCGCAGGCGACCAGGATGAAGGAAAAAGTTATGAAGGCAAGGAGAGTTCGTAATTGCATCGGGTATCAATCCAGGGGTATTGGGTATTTGGTAGTGGCGAACTTAACTTTGATGCCCAACACCAAGGATGCGTTACGAAAACAGGTCAATTCTGGCGCATAAGAGAAGACAGCTACGAAATCGCCCTTGATCTCGTAGCTGTCTCTCTAGGTACCCTCGGAGGGATTCGAACCCCCAACCTACGGTTCCGAAGACCGACGCTCTAGCCATTGAGCTACGAGGGCTGGGTGTGTACTATCTGTCGAAAAGTATAGATTTCCGGGTGATGGGTGTCAAGCTCACTGACGACGGAAAAGCCAGACGAAAATGCCGCCGATCATGAACGCGCCCGTGAGGCCGGCGAGATTGATCAGCGCGCCCAAGGCAAAGTTGTCGCCTTGCACTTCCTCCGCCATCGATGGCGGCAACACACGCTGCAACAGGCTGGGCGTGGGCGTTGCAGTCGGTGTGGGCGTCAGGGTGGGCGTGAAGGTTGGGCTGGGCGTTGCGGTCGGTGTGGGGCTGAATGTGTTGGTGGGGGATGGCGTGAACGTAGCCGTTTCCGTCGGCGTGGCGGTTGGCTCCGATGTCGGCGTCTCGGTGGGCGTCGCCGTCTCCGATGGGATCGGTGTAGCGGTGGGGATAGGCGTTGAGGTCGGGATCGGCGTGGCCGTGGGCGGAATGGGCGTGTTGGTCGCCAGCGCGGGAGCGCTTTCATCTCTTAGGAGAGCTATACCATCAACAAGCAGTTCGTTTACACCGGTACTTTGATTATGATCCACAAGAAAAAATACCGTTATCACATCGTTTTGAGCTCTCGCTTTTACATCAATGTTCGGGCCGGTTCCAGATGGATAGTTTAAATACCTTTCATCTCCCCAATGCATTGGCCCCCAAACAATATTTTGAGAAGTCGGGTCAGTCCCGCCTGTTGGATCTATTCCAATTTGCCGACCAAACAAACCGCCAGTTACAGTTGGAGCAGCCCAGTAAAGGGAGGCGCGATATCCAGCACCTCTTTCAACATTTACCTGGGTGAATAACCCTGCGCGAAAGATATCTCCATTACTCCACATTCGAAGATTAGTCGAACCTGGTCCATTATGGTGATCCTCTTCAAAGCTCAACGAACCACCTAGAACATATGGAGTCCATCCATTTGGAGCCTGTCGAGGGGGTTGGCCCGCAAATTGATCAAAGTTGCATATTGAGACCGGGATAATGCTCAGCGGATCACATTCCGCTTGAGCACTTGCCTCCTGAAGCTGACAAGTTATACAAACAACCGCAATCGTAATTGGGACGACTTTGATTTTGAGAAATCTATATAGCATCGAAACTATCTGCTTCTGGCACATGACGTGATAGTTTATATCAAGTCAATTGACTAGCTCAAGCCGACGAAGTTTTAGAAAAAGAAAAATCATGATTGACACACAGGCAGGCGGAGGATAAGATGCGTGCCAATTGCCTAAATCAGGAGTTGCCATGGACGTACCACAGTCGAAGCAAGAACTACAAGCTTTTATCGCATACGAGCATGACCGTTTGCAACGAGCGCTGGATCGCATCGACCCCGCCTTCTTCACAACGCCCGGCGTCGAAAGTGATTGGAGCGTGAAGGATGTGTTGGTGCACATCACCGGCTGGGAGCAGATGATGTTGGGGTGGATCCAAACCCTGGCTGCGGGTGAGACGCCTGACCGCCAATCGCCAGGACAGGATTGGCCGGAAGTGGATCGCATCAACGCCGACCTCTACGAAAAATATCGTGCGGTCTCGATGCCGGAAATCGAGTCAGGATTTCACGCCTCGTTCGCCGAGGTGAAAGCAACAATCGAGGCGGCGTCCGATGCGCTGCTTTTCGACGAGAACTATTCCGCCTGGAACAACGGCGTCGCCTGCGTCTATCTCGTCGCCGCCAACACGGGCTGGCATTACGCTGATCATGTGGAGGCGCTAGAACACTGGGCCGATCTACATCCTGCCGCCAGCGAGGGTGGACGATGACGTTATTGCGATCATTGCAAAAACTCCTGGGAAAAGCGCCGGTCGAGCAGACGCCGCCGGCGAAGTCGCCCCCGGCCGCAGCCGCCGAACCCGAACCGGAAATCGTCATCCCGGAGTGGACGGCGAAAGAGGTGATGGCGTTGCGCCAGGATGGCAAGGAACTGATGCTGCTCGACTGCCGCGAGGATTATGAGCGCAAACAGGTGCGGATTCCGGGCAGCCTGCACATCCCCATGAACCAGACGCCGGGCCGCATGGCCGAGCTTGACCCGGACTCGGAGATCGTCGTCGTGTGCGCGCATGGCAATCGTTCGTATGGCGTTGCGGGTTATCTGATCCAGAATGGTTTCAAGGCGCACAACCTGAAAGGAGGCATGGCGGTCTGGCAAAGAGAAGGCGGGGAGATCGAGAGTGATTACCGCACCCGATAACAACCAGCTTATGCGGGTCCATATCTCGTACCCGCCCCCGGCAGAACAGATGGCAAGATTGCAGGCCGATCTCGACCCGGTCATCACGCTCACCACCGGCGAAGAGGTGCAGAATCCGGCGGATGTCGATGTGCTCGTGGACGGACGACCATCACGTGACGACCTGATCGCCAGCCCGATCTTGCGCACGCTGATCATCCCCTTCGCCGGAGTGCCGCCGGAAACCGCCGAACTCATGACCGAGTTCCCGCAAGTCGTCGTGCACAACCTGCATCACAACGATGCATCGACCGCAGAGACGGCCATGGCTTTGTTGCTCGCCGCCGCCCGCCAGATCGTCCCCATTGATCAGGCGTTCCGCCGCCACGATTGGACATTGCGCTACGACCCGCCGAATCTGGTCACGCTGGACGGAAAGACTGCCCTGATCCTGGGGTTCGGCGCCATCGGCCAGCGCGTCGCCAGAGCTTGTTTGGCATTGGGAATGCGTGTGCTGGCAACCTGCGCCACCCGGCCTGCCGACGGAAATCCACCCGCCCGCCGCCCTGCCCCATCTCCTTCCTATGGCCGATGTCCTGATCGTCTGCCTGCCCCTGACTGCCGAGACGGAGGGTTTGTTGGGTGCGAAGGAACTGGCCTTGCTGCCGCACGGCGCAATCCTGGTCAACATCGGGCGCGGGCCGATCATCGACGAAGCAGCCTTATTCGACGCCTTGAAGAGCGGCCAGCTTGGCGCGGCTGGCATCGACGTCTGGTATCGTTACCCCGAAAATCGGGAAGAGCGCAGCCATACGCCGCCATCCGAATTCCCATTCCATGAGCTGGAAAATGTCGTCATGAGTCCGCATCGGGCGGGCGCATTCAAAAGCCCGGATACGGAAGAGCGCCGAATCGCCGCCCTCACCCGCATGCTCAATCTCGCCGCCGCCGGACAACCTCTGCCCAATCGGGTTGACCTGCAACTCCGCTACTGATTTCCGATGACCGAGAACCGATTACCCGAACCCGCCCACACTGTCTATCTCGGCCTGGGCACGAACCTGGGCGACCGCGCCGCCAATCTGGCCGAAGCCGTCGCGCGTCTGGGCGAACACCTGGCAGTGAAGCAGGAATCACCTATCTACGAAACCGAACCCTGGGGCATCACCGACCAGCCTGCCTTTCTCAACCAGTGCATCTGCGGCGAGACGATGCTCACTCCGCACCGACTCCTGCGCATCATGAAAGGCATCGAAGCCGAGATGGGGCGACAAACGATCGTGCGTTACGGCCCCAGGCTGATCGATCTCGATATTCTGCTTTATGACAAGTTACATTATAGCAGCTATAGTCTGACCATCCCCCACCCCCGAATGATCGACCGGATTTTTGTGCTGGCCCCCCTGGCTGACATCGCCGGGGACGTGGTGCATCCGGGCTTGGGCTGTACGATCAGGGAATTGTTGGGGCGAGTGGATCACAGCGTCATCCGCCGATTGTGATCGTCCCGCCGCCGGTTGTACGCGAAATCACTCGACAGCACGCGCGGGTTGTGCTATGCTCAGATTAGCGATTTCCCCCATCAACTTTGCGGGACACAACCAATCAGATTTCCCCAACTGAGGAGGGATGGTGTTATGACAACAACCATCAATCTACAAGCGCTGCTCAGGCGCAGGCTGCTCTTTCTGGCGCTCATGGCGCTGGCCGCGGGCTTGCTGCTGCTTGCCGTTCTGCCCATACCGGCGGATGCCGGAGGGTATCCCACCTGTCACGGCAAAACCTGCCGCGGAGAAGACCCGGTC
Organism: Caldilineales bacterium; assembly: GCA_024102915.1. GTDB lineage: Bacteria > Chloroflexota > Anaerolineae > J102 > J102 > JAGFJG01. Next base: position 5,898 of record JAGFJG010000112.1, on the reverse strand, counting down.
GAGACAGGCTGCTATCTGGATGCCGTGACGCTCGATATCATCCCGCAACCGGGCACAGCGGGCGCGGGCTACAACCAGTATGTGGAATTGCGCTATTCGAGAAACTGCGATGCATCCTGGTCACGCGTCCAGAGCCGCCTGGGCAAGGGTGACATCCTGTTTACGCAAGCGTCAGTGAAGGGCCATTTCTGGGATACCTACGTCAAGCGCACGGGCAAGATGTGGGTGACGAGCCGCATGTGGTCAGGCCTGCAGAATGCCTGTGGCCTTTCCGTTTGGACTGAAGACCCAACCTATCGCCCGTATGGCTGCACAGACTACGATTGAGCACAGGTAATGCGACCGTGAGCGGAATCCGCTCACGGTCGCATTTCACTTCGTCAATCCAGATTCCCAGTCTCTGGCTCTCGCTCCGAGTCTGAATCGCCCCAATAACTGAGCAGCTTTTCAACCTGATAGCCGGACTGAGCGTCTGCCGCCATGAATTCGTCATACATGGCCACCAATCTGGCTATCTGTGCGCGTAATTCGTCGTCCGCCATATCGGGTTCGGCGACGGCGTTGGTCACGATGCCGGTGAGGAACAGGCCTTGCATCAGATCGGCGAAGGCCTCCTGGTTGTACCAGAGCACGCCCCCGTAGCGATTGACCTGCAAGAAATTTTGCACGTCGCTATCGTTCAACAACCTGTGCAAAAGGAGTTCGGGCTGTCCGGCGTTCGGGGCTAGGTCAGTGTCGGCGGGGAGGAGCAAGTCCTGGCGGGAAACCAGGATTTTGGCGAGGGCTGAGATGCGCCGAGCGATTTCCGCATCCAATCCGAAAGCTCCCAGCGCATGTTCGATCTGGCGGCCCAAAAGCCATTCGTCCATCCAACTGCGGGTGAGCGCCGCCGCATCGGGTTGGCCCGCCAGTTGGCCGAGATCGTGCGTAAACGACCACGCGAACAGACCACCCCACGCAGCCCGATCCTCGGCTTCCGGCGCAAAGGGCAGTTCCGCAAGGTGATCAGGCAACGAGAGAATCGCCGCCAGTTCTTGCCGCCGCCTCGTTGCCATTGCTTCCATCCTGGCGTCCCCGGTTTCGGCTGCGAGTGACTCTTCCGCCAGTTCCGGCTCATCGGGCTCGGCCAGTTGGGCGAGAATCTCCGTCCACAGGGCGCGCTCCTCAGCTTCGAGCGCGGACATCAGTGTTTCCAGAGCCGGTTCATCGCCTGCCACGGCGGCCAGCAGCGCGGTGAATGTCTCGGCGTTGATCAGCTTACGATACGCCTGCAACATCGGCTGCATCACCAGCTCGGTCATCGCTTCCTGGATGCTGGGCACGCCTCGCCCTCGCAAAGAGCGATCCAACGCGGCATAAGCGCCGTTCTCATCATAGACTTCCCGGATATCCAGGAAAACGTGTCGTTGGTACGCGCCCAACTCGATGTACATGCCCTCGTCAACCAGGGTGCGGCTGTGGCGCAAATATTCAAGACCGTGCGCTGCATCGCTCATGACGAGATAGAGGGCAGGGTCTGAATTCAGATTCATGCCGGTCGCCAGGCTGTCCTGGCGCATCTCGCCGCTGCCCTTGTCGAGATACGCGACCGACGTGCGCAGCCAGCCGCGCGTGTCGCCCCATTTGTTGTGATAAACGACCAGACTGCGCTCGTCGCCCGACCGATTAGAATAGGCCAGGACATTTTCGTCCACCGAGCCGTCGGCGGTGACGAAATCATAGAGGCGGAAATTGGCGACCTCGGCGAAGAGATAGCGGCGGCGCAATAGAGGCGTGATCTCGCGCTCGTGGCGTCGGACGAGCCAGCCATCGGGCTGTTCGTCCCAATAAGCACGGCGGTATTCCATGCCATATTTCTCGCCAAAACCCTCGAACTGACCATGCCCGAACATGGGCAAACCCGGCACGGTCACCATCACCGTGCAAATCCCGAAATACTTGTCTCCCTTCCCGAACTGTTCCATCGCCGTTTCTTCGTCGGGATTGCTCATGAAATTGACATAGCGCTTGAGGATTTCGGGGTCGAAGTCCAGCGTGCTTTTAATCTGGTTGCGATACTTGGCGTTATCCTCGTCACGCATCATGTGCATGAATGCGCTGTTGTAGACGCGATGCATGCCCAGCGTGCGCACGAAATAGCCCTCCATCAGCCAGAAAGCTTCGGCCAGTAAAAGCGTGTTGGGGGCTTCCTCCGCCACCCGGTCGACCACCTCGCGCCAAAACTCGACCGGCATGGCGGCATCGAAAGCGCCTTTCGTCATGCCGTGCTCCGCTCGCGATGGGATGGCGCCGCCGCTGCCCGGCTCCGGGTACCACAGGCGCTGAACGTGGCGCTTGGCCAGGGTCATGGCGGCATCGAAGCGGATCACCGGAAACTGGCGGGCGACGTGCAAAATGGTCTGGATGACGGCTTCCCGCACCTCCGGTTTCAGGTAGTCAAGCTGGGCGGTGTCGTTCCAGGGCATGGTGGTGCCGTCGTTGCCGTGATAAATGTAGCGGGTATCGCCCGTCCAATGATCGATCCGTTTGAACACGACGGCGGCGTCCGTGCGGTCGTAATAATGATCTTCGAGATAAACCCCCACCCTGTCATCCGAACTCAGGTTGACGCCATTGAAGCTATAGCCGGGATAGGGGCTGTGGTCGAGGCTGAGGAACCAGTCGGGATGTTGGAGCACCCAACGCGAATCGACCGCCATGTGGTTGGGGACCATGTCGCTGGCGATGCGCATGCCCCGCCGCCAGGCGCGCTGGCGCAGGTCGTCCATAGCCTCTTCCCCGCCCAGGTCGGCGGAGATGCGATAGTCGTAAAGGGAATAAGCGGAGGCGACGGCTTCGGGGTTGCCCATCATCTGTTTGATGCGCTGCGAGGCTTTGCTGCGTTCCCACAGGCCGATCAGCCACACGGTGGTGATACCCAGCGACGCCATGCGGTCGAGTTCTTCATCCGGAACCTGATCAAGCGTGGTGATCGGGAGATCATATTGCTTGCTCAATTGGTCGAGCCAGACATAGGTGTTTTTAGCCAGCATGACCACACGCGGCATCCAGTCCAGGTCCATGCTGTATTGTTCCGGCTCGAATTCCAGCGTGCTGAAATCGGCCACCTGTACTGGCCCCGGCCCCCAGAAAATCGCCTTCTCTTCCTCGCTGACGAAATCCAGGCTGCTGAGCAGGCGATAAACATCCGTGCCCAGCAGGCCGCCCCAATTCTGTCGGATGTATTCAAGCTGTCCGGCCAGCGAATGCGGCGAGGCTTTGGCCGGCGCTCGCAGCATGTCGAGGAAGCTTTCTCCGCGGGCGCCGCTCAAGCCTGGCTGATCATCGAAAAAGGAATCGATGCCCTGAATAACCTGGCGATAAGCGGAATGTTTCTCCAGGTTGCTGTCATCGAACAATTCGCGATAGGGGGTGAACGCCGGGTTCTCGTTCGACAGCCACAGCATCAACAATTCTTCCAGTGTGATCTCGCGATGCGGCAGCGCCTCACTTTCGCCGCCCAGGTATTCATCCAGGGTTTGCTGGCGGCGATAGACGGTGAGCGGCGGGAACTGATCGCCGAATGCCCGCAAGGTCTGTTCCAACTGCTCCGCACCCAACTGCTTTTGCAGCGACGCCAGGGTCTCGGCCAGGACATTGGGATTGACCTGCGCCCTGTATTGGGCGAACATGATGTGCAACAACTCGTCGATCAAACCCATGGCGTTGATCTGACTGGCCTTCACCGCACGTTCCGGGAAATGCGCCAGATCCCTGCGGTCGTTCATCTTCTGGCTGAACACGCGGGCGGCGTGGAAGTTGGGGAAGATGACGTTACCGCTCAGTGAGTAGATCGACTGGTCGAACTGGTAGAAGTCGCGAGCGTCACGGGCGACGTGGAATTCGAAAGTGGGCGAGGGGTTGTTTTTCATGGCGGTTCCAGGTGAATGCCTTGGCTCTCAAACTCAGAAAGACGTTCCGGTTGTCATTGTATCGGCATGATGATAAAAGGGAAAACCGGGCGTTGCGCCGCCCGTTGGGTGGCGCGTAAAAACGTGGGCTGGCGGTTGCGTCGTCGCCCTGGTCAGTATCCCATTCTCCGAATGTCACAAAGTGCGCAGCGCTGCTCTTACCGGGCTGCCATCGCCGCCGCCGATTTTGAGCGGCATGGCGACGAATTCATACAGACCATCGGGCGCTTTGCTCAAATCCAGCCCTTCCAGGATGAGGATGCAGTTGCGCTGCATGGCATGGTGGCCGGGCAGGGTCTTGCTGTCCACGGAATCCATCGAGGGTGCATCGGCGCCGTAAAGGATGATGCCCAATTGGCCGAGGTGGTCAGCCAGTTCGGGCGAGGGATGAACGAAATCGTTGTGAAAACGGGTGGGGTCCATCTGGCTGATCGGGCTGTGCACCAGCAGGCGGGGGGCCAGGCCGAGTTCGGCGTGGGCGAAGTCTGCGGGATAGAGCGGGCCGCTCGTTTTGGTCACGGTCACGACCTGCGCCAGCCCCCAATAAGGCTCCAGCGGGACGGTGTCGAGCTTGATGCCGTCATCCTCAAAATGATAGGGCGCGTCGACATGCGTGCCAGTGTGCGCATTGAGTGACAGTTCCGTGATATTGACGATGTCACCCTGGGCCAGGCTGCCTACGGTCTCAATCTCGAAGGGCCTGGTATTCGGCCACACAGCTATGGCAGGATTCAGTGTGCGCGTGATATCGATAATAGTCAACTGCAAAATCTCCTGGGAAAACGGTTGGCGCGTGGGAACACGGAGTGCCTGTCAGGGGCGAGAAGCCCGGATTGTCGATCAGTAGTGCAAAAGGCGTGGCAGGTTCTTCGCCTGAATCACCCAATCCTCCACCTGGCGCACAGACGGCAGCTTTTTGACGATGAGCTTTTCCTGGTTGGTCTCGAGGAGTTTGGCGTGCAGGTTGTCAGCCCGGCGCTGCGCCAGTTGCGGCACGGTGTTCACCCCGGCAGCTTCCAGCAAGTCGGCATAGCCGTGCGCCACGCCGCGCACCCTGGTCAGATCGGCTCGATTGGCCCATGTGAGGATATTGGTGTGATTCAGTCCTGTTTTCTCCGCCAATTCCTGGCGAGCCCGCGGTGTGGATGCATGGGTGAGCAGGTCATACACGTTATCAATCCCTTCCGCCTGCAATTTCTTGGCGCTGGCAGGGCCGACGCCCTTGAGTGTGTTCACCTTCAGGTAGCGCAGTCGCAGGACGGCAGCCTTAGCCAGCTCTTCTCGCGCAGCTTCGTCCATCTCACCGTTGGGCGGCATCACCTCTTCAGCAGATTCGCCTTCACCTTCTTCCTCATGCTCCTCCTCTTCCTCGCCCGCTTCTTCGCTCTCAGTCGTTTCCTCGATCATCTCCTCAGCCGCAATACCTTCGATCACCATCTCACCCATCCGCTCCGCCTCTTCCATCTCCACTTCTTCCACTACCTCCTCGTACTCCTCCTCTTCCTCATCCTCCCCAACTACAGCCGCTACAGCCGCCGCACCCAACACGGCTGCACCGCCAACGACACCCTCGACAACGCCAGTCCCTTCCTCGTCCTCAACTTCGGACTCCTCCGCTTCCACCTCCTCGTACTCTTCCTCCACCTCAACCACTTCCTCGATCATTTCCTCAGCCACAATTCCCACCACCGCCATTTCTCCCAAACGCTCCGCCTCATCTTCTCCTTCCTCAGACTCCTCTTCAACCTCTTCCTTGACCGCCATCTCCTCTTCACCTTCTTCCTCATCCTCTCCAACCACAGCCGCTACTGCCGCCGCACCCAGCACGGCTGCACCACCAACCACACCCTCCACAACGCCAATCCCTTCCTCCGCCTCTTCCTCCGCCGCTTCCTCTTCCTCGACCGCCATCTCCTCTTCGCCTTCTCCCTCATCCTCTCCAACCACC
>JAGFJG010000108.1 GCA_024102915.1 Caldilineales bacterium | reverse complement strand
TTGCCGGTCTCTGCGTTCGCATCCCAGGCGCGCAGACGCGCTAACAATTCGTCGCCGCCCACCAGCGCAGCGCCGACCAGCAATCGCAACACCAGGCGAAGATCGTCCATGCCGGGCACATCGGTCGCCGGTTCGACAAACCGATATTCCGCTTCCACCTCGACCAGGCCAGCCCTGCTCCCCGGTTTTGAATCGGCATTTGTAGACTGCGTCCCGGTCGGGGCCGCAGCGGGCGAACGCTGACTGGCGGCAGCGCTATCGGTCACCGGGATCGAGTCAGGGTCGTTTTCAGGGTTCACTTGGTCCATAGATCGATTTCCGAAATGGCGGTTTGCGGCCTCCGCAATCGACTCGCACAGGTCGTAGCGAATCAGCGATCCAATCGCGTCGCGGTATCCTGAATCTTGCGCCAGGCAGAGGCCACGTGTCGCGCCTCAGTATACATCTGACCAATGCTCATGCGAAGTACGAACCTGTCATTGAGGCGCGTGTGCGTCAGATAGAGTTCGCCGCTACGATTGAGTTCATCCATCAATGCCTGATTGAACGCATCGCCCGCCCGGTGGCGAAAACAGACGAGATTGAGCGGCGCGGGAGCCATCAACTCGAAGCGGTCGTCAGCAGCCACCCAACCGGCGAATTCCTGGGCCAGAGCGACATGTCGCCGCACATGGAATTGCAGCCCTTCGATGCCGTAATGCCGGATGACGAACCATAACTTCAGCGCCCGAAACCGCCGACCCAACGAAACCTGCCAGTCTCGATAATCGAGCACCGCGCCCGATTGCGTCGCCTGATTCTTGAGATATTCAGGCAGCACGCTGAGCGTATTGATCAGCGCCGCCCGGTCGGCCACCCAGAAGCAATCGCAATCAAAATTGGTGAACATCCACTTGTGGGGATTAAAGCAATAGCTGTCGGCCAGTTCGACGCCTTCGTGCGTCCAGCGGAATTCGGGGCAGAGGGCGGCTGTGCCGGACATGGCCGCATCCACGTGCAGCCAGACGTTCTGGCTCTGACAGATGCGCCCGATCTCGGCGACCGGATCGATGGCGTTGGAACTGGTCGTGCCAATGCTGGCGCAGACAAAAGCCGGGGTGAGTCCGGCCGCTCGATCTCGCTCGATCTGCCGGGCGAGATCATCCGGCTGCATGGCGTAGTTTTCGTCCACTGCCACCAGGCGCAGGTTCTCGCGGCCCATTCCGGCGATCATCATCGCTTTTTCGATGGAGGAATGAGCTTGCGAGGAAGCGTACGCGACCAGGCGCGTCTCCAATCCAGCGCGATTGCTGGCGTAATTGGTCGCCCGCTCGCGCGCTGCCAGCAGGGCCGTGAGCGAGGCGCTGCTGGCCGAATCCTGGATCACGCCGCCGCCCGCACGGCTGGAAAGAAACCGCTCCGGCAAACCCAGCATCCCCACCAGCCAATCCATCACGTGCGTCTCCAATTCGGTGCAAGCGGGGCTGGTGGCCCACAACATGCCCTGAATGCCCAGGCCGGACGAGAGCATGTCGCCCAGAATGGAGGGGAAGGAAGCGCCGGTGGGGAAAAAGGCGAAGAAGTTGGGCGACTGCCAATGGGTGATGCCGGGCAGAATCAGCTCATCGATGTCCGACATCATGGCGGTGAAGGGCTCGCCCTGCGTGGGCGGATGCTGGGGCAGACGTGATCGTAACTCTCCCGGCGTCACTTGCGATAACACGGGATACGATTCGATCTGCTCGTAATAATTGGCGATCCAGTCCACCATTTCGTGGCCGTGGCGGCGGAATTCGTCAGGGGTCATATGATAGCTATGGGGGTCGTTCATGTCGGCTTTGTTTTGAGATTTCGACGGGCAAAAGAGATTGTGCGCAATTTCGTACAATGTACCAGACCCCGCCTGTTTTGTCACCCGCCCGTCACTTCTGAGACAGCCGTTGAATCGAAGGTTGCACCGCTCAACCGCAAAGTATTCGATAATGGGATCATGGGTTAAGATTTCGCGGCGCAAATCCAATCGCCGCGCGCCATTGTTCAGTATGCTTCCTGAGGAGATGCCGCCATGCCTCGTAATTCCCTCGATGTGCCAATCAACGTTCTCTGGATCGGCTCGGATCATGCTTTTGATTTGCATGAGGTCTATCTGCGCTTTCGCTCTCCGGCGGGCTGGGAGCTGGCGCGCCAGCCCGAAAAGGCCGAGCTATTCATCACCGCCGACAGCCGCTACAAACTCTGGGTGAATGGCGAATTCGTGGCGAGGGGGCCGGCGCGGGGTTGGCCGCACGCGCAGGTGGTCGACGCGCTGGATATCGCACCCTATCTGAAGCCCGGTGCAAATCTGCTGGCGATTCAGGTTTATCAGCCGGGCTATTCCCATTTCGCCTATGTGCATCGCGGGGCGGCGGGCCTGCTGGCCTATCTGGTTTGCGATGGCGAGACTGTGCTCGTCACAGACACCGCCTGGCGCACCCGTCGTGACGGCTCCTTCGCCTCTTTGACCCCGCGCATGTCCATTTATCAGGCTGGCGTCGAGCAGGTCGATCTGAATAGGGCCGAGGATTGGATGGCGGTCGGGTTCGACGATGGCGGTTGGGCGAGCGCACGCGCCGTCGCCCCGGCTTTTGGCTATCCCTGGCAGGCCATGCAGCCGCGCTCCGTGCCATTGCTGGTCGAACGAGAACTTCAGCCGGACTTGCGCGCCGTGCGCGGAGGGGAGTCCGCCAGCGATCCTGATCCGCATCTGGCTTTGCGCCAGGGCTGGATGAACGCCGAGCCGATTTCCTGGGTCACCGACGCCGACGGCTGGTTCACGCCTCAACTTCAGGCGGGACAGAGCGCGTACTGGCTGTATGAACTGGGCAGAGGCTATACATGCCAGGGCTGGGCTGAGGTCGAAGGCGCAGACGGCGTGGAACAAGTTTCGATCAGTTATACCGAGAAGTGGCGCAGCGACAATCCGGCAGAACCTTATCTTTCCGACCCGGCCACTTATTGTCGCGTGCGCATGACCGATCGCTTTTGCCTGCGGGCAGGCGAGCAAAGGGTGGAGGGATATGGCATGCGCGGCGGCAGGCTAGTCTTATTCCAACTCACCGGCCCGACTGCTCCCGGCTTCCGCATCCGTTTTCACGTCACCGTCAGCGAATATCCGCTTGAGATTACACGCGCCCTGACCACCTCAGACCCGCTGCTCAACGACGTGATCGCCATGTGCGAAAACACGCTGGCCGCGTGCCTGAGCGACGGATTCGTCGATAACCCCTGGCGTGAGCACGCCCAATGGGTCGGCGATCCCCTGATCGACAGCCAGATTTTGGCGGCAATGACCGATGACCTGCGACCCATGCGCCGCGTGATCGAACTGGCGGCGGAGGGCGCCTATGCCGACGGCATCCTCCCCGGCGTGCTGCCCAGCGAGGCCCTGGCCTACGTCATCGTCGATTTCAATTTCCAGTGGCTGGAATTGCTCTACGAATACCAACGGCTGAGCGGCGACGCCGACTTCGTGCGCTCGATGTGGCCGGCTGCAATTCGCATGATCGACCGCTTCCTCCAGGACATCGGCCCGGAGGGGCTTTTGCTGACCCCGCCTGGACGACGACTTTTTCTCGACTGGTCGACGATGTCCAAACTGGAACCCAACGCAATCTACAATCTGCACTTTTTGTGGGCGCTGCAACTGGCCGCGCAGTTGGCGCAACAAATCGGGGCGGAAGCGGAGGCGGCGCGATGGGCGCATGAGGCCGGACGGCTGCAACCCCGGATTCGAGACGCATTCTGGGATGGGGCCCGCTGGTGGGATGACGCGCAACGCACGACTTACTCCCAACTCGCCACTTCACTCGCCATTCTCACCCGCACCACAAAGGCCGAGGAAGCGCCCGCTCTGTTGGCAGCCCTGGCGTCCCGCTCACTCGACCCCGAAGACGAGTCGCCAAACCCCGGCGCCCGCCCTGCCAACCCCGACCGCATGGTGCTGGCCAGCCCGTACATGCATCATCGTGTTTTTCAAGCATTACGCCTGCACGATCGCTGGCAGGACGTGATCGAAATCATCAAACTGCGGTGGGGGCGATGGACGCTGGCCGGTTTTCCCACGACCTGGGAAAACTGGAACGTCGATTTTCCAGATGGTTCGGAATGTCATGGATTCTCGGCGCACCCGCGCTTTCATCTGGCCGAGATTGCCAAGAAGCGACCCACATTAAACACGGATTAGCCGCATCGGCCTGATAGGTGTTAAAATAAAAAGTCACCGGCTCTCTCGCCAAAAGCCGGTGACACGTTTTGCCAGTCCGCGTCCCCCACACCTTACGACACTGCCTGGCTTCTTGCGTTCGCGTTGAACATGTCTGCATCAATCACGAACTCACTCACTACTTGGTTCAGTGTACACATCGATCGTCAGGAGATCGTGAGATTCTGTAACAAATCCGATTCAATCCTTACGATTCTGTCAATTCTGGTCAGATTGTCGTCAGGAAATCGTCAGAGGAACTTTCCATGAGCGAACCAGTGCCGAATTCGATGGCTGAAAACAGCATGCCGTCGCCTTCATTGACACTCCGATTTTTCGGCTATCCGCAAGTCTTGCACAACGGCATGCCCGTTACTGAGTTCGAGTCAGACAAAAGCCGCGCGATTCTGGTATATCTTGCGATCGAGTCAGACCGCCCTCACGGACGGGAGAGTCTGGCAGCGATGTTCTGGCCCGAGGAATCGCTGCAGGTGGGACGACAGAATTTACGCCAGGCTTTGTACAGCCTGCGCCGAGCATTTGGCCAGTCAACTACTGACGCGCCCTTTTTAACTATCTCTCGTCAGAATGCCCGGTTTAACATTGGGAGTGATTACTGGACGGATATCCAGGTTTTTGACCGGCTTTCGGAGTCCATTCGTCTTCATGATCATCACCGGGCGGAAGCATGCCCGTTTTGTCTCGATCAAGCCAGGCAGGCTGTCGATCTGTATAAGGGCGATTTTCTCGAAGGCTTCTCGATCTCCGACGCGGTTGAATTTGACGATTGGCAGCGGAATCAGGCGGATCGATTACGTTATCAATTGCTCGAATCACTGAAATTGCTGGCTTCGTATCACGAACTCCGGCGCGAATATGACCAAGCTGTGCCTTATTACAGAAGGGCGGTCGAACTGGATGAGTTCAATGAGGAGACGCAGCGAGGGTTGATTCGATCGTTGGCGTTAGAGGGAAACCCGGGCCTGGCTCTAGGTCAATATGACAGACTTATAAAACTCCTGGCTGCCGAAATGGCGGTGGAGCCTGAAGAAGAGACGCAGGCATTGGCGCAGCGCATTCGCACGGGCGATGTTGAGCCAAACCACATTGAGTCTCAGAACCCCTATAAGGGTATCGGCCCCTTTAGCGAAACGGATGCAGCAGACTTTTTCGGGCGCGAGAATGTAGTGAATGAGTTGCTTGAGGCAATCGAGCAGCAGACGTTTATAACCTTGACCGGACCGTCGGGGAGCGGCAAATCCTCGGTGCTCACGGCTGGTCTGCTGGCTCGGATGCGCCAACCGCGCACAGTTGATTGGAAGCCCCTTTCCCCTGCCGCCAGCACAGATAAGTGGTCAGTCATTGTTCTCAGACCTGGAGCCGAGCCATTCGCCTCCCTGGCGCATTCATTAGCCGATGTTTCGCCCGATACGATCGATGTCGAAACGCTGTCCGCAGATTTGCAATCCGGGAAACAGAGTTTGCTGGATGCCATTGCCGGCGTGATGCCATATGAACACAACGCCGATGACGACAAGGAATCGACGTCCTCGGCTTCACGAAACCGACTGTTGCTTGCGTTCGATCAATTCGAAGAGTTGTTCACCTTGAACGCAGAAGTGCAAACACAGCACGATTTCATCAATTTGCTGGTTCAGGCTACTCAGCAACAAAGAGCTGAAAACGCGCATCAGGTTACCATCCTATTGGCGCTACGCGTCGACTTCATGGTTCAGGCGCTCGGCTATCGTCCGCTGGCCGACCTCATCCAGCGTAATGTCATCTTGCTGGCGCCGATGGATGAGAATGAGTTGCGCGCTGCCATACTTGAACCGGCCAAAAACCGGGGCGTTACCTACGAGCCAGGGTTGGTTGACAGACTGATTGCCGATGTGGGGCTGGAAGTCGGAAACCTGCCCCTTCTGCAATTCGCATTGACGCTGCTCTGGGAAAAACACAACAAAGGCATTCTCAGTCATGCCGCTTATGCAGAAATCGGCGGGGTGGCCGGCGCTCTTGCGGCCTACGCTGACGATGTCTTTGCATCTCTCCCCCACAATGACCAAGAGCGGGCGCGGCGCGTGTTGATCAGGATGGTGCGTCCCGGCGATGGCGGTCCCGACACGCGACGGCTGACACGCCGCCAGGATTATGATGTCGAGGATTGGGCGCTAATCAGGAAGCTGGCCGATGAACGCCTGGTTGTCACCAATCGCATCGATCCCGAAACGAGGACAGCCGAGATCACGCACGAAGCGCTGATCTGGCATTGGGACAAAATGAAATCCTGGTTGAGCAACGATCGTGTTTTCCGTAATTGGCACACGCGCCTGCAAGCAGCCCAACATCAATGGGAGTTCATCCATGGTGATGACAGCGCACTGCTGCGAGGCATCCCCCTGGACGAGGCCGAGAGATGGTTGGAAGAGCGGGATCAAGATATCAGTGTCAGCGAAAAGGCGTTCATTCAGAAATCGATCGATGTTCGCACCCAAGAGGAACAGCGGGTGCAGGCGGCGCAGCAGCAGTTGATTCAGAACGCCGAAGATCTGGCTGAAGCGCAACGGCAGCGCGCAGAGACTGAAGCGAAAGGCCGGCGCCGATTTCGGGCATTGTCGACCGGAATCGGTGTAGCGCTGTTACTTGCCGTGATCCTGGCTGGGTTCGCCTGGTCTGCCGCCAGACAGGCCGAGCAGCAACGTCGCCTGGCGCTGACACGTCAGTTGCAGGCCCAATCCATCAATTTACAGGAAGGCGATCTCGATATCGCTGTGCTGCTGGCTGCTGAAAGCGAACGTCTGTCGGATTCGACCAGCGACCGGACCGATTCGTTGTTGGGGCTCGATTACAGCCCTCTGGCCGCAGGCACGCTGCATGGCGAAACCTCTCCGATTCGCAACACCGCTATCAGCAGCGATGATCCCAATACCCTGATAACCAGCGCCGAAGGCCGCACGATGCTGTGGGACCTGACCGCTCGCCAGCCGATCACAACTTTGGCAGGGATAACCACAGACTCATTTGCAAACCTCAGCCCGGATGGCCGCAGAGCCACCACCATCGACGGCGCTAGTATCCAAATGTGGGACCTATCCAGCGGACAACCTGTCGGCCAGCCCTTGACCGAACATCCCGATGCTATCGATTTCCTGAGTTTCTCTAAAGATGGCAGCAGACTCGTGACCGGCAGCGTGGACGGGACCCTGCTTCTGCGCAATGCCGACGATGGCAGCGTCCTCAAGTCCTTCCAATACGATGGATCGGGCGGTATGGTTTTGGGCGAAGGCGGTCACATGCTGGCGATGTATGACAACTTTGAAGAGGGTATCGGAATCGAGATATGGGACCTGGATCAGGGAAAACAGATTGCCGGCCCTGTTTTCGGCCATGATGGCGGTGTCGAGAGCATGTCGATGAGCCCTGACGGCAGTCTGCTGGCGACGACCGGTGACGATAAAACCGTGCGATTGTGGGATGGAAAGACCGCAGAACCTGTAGGCGAACCGCTGATCGGCCACACCGGGCGCGTCTTGACCGCAGATTTTAGCCCCGACGGCAAAACCCTGGCGACGGGCGCCACCGATAACACGATTATCCTCTGGAACCTCGCTACCGGCGAACCGCTCGGCCCACCCCTGACCGGTCATGGCAATTGGATACGCGACGTGTTGTTTACCGCGGACGGCAATACCCTGATCTCCGCCGATGCCGATGGCGAGATCATGCTCTGGGATCTCTCCAAACGCGATATCCTGCGCGGCCATACCGATCGGGTGCGCGCACTTGCCCTCAGCGACGATGGTTCGCAACTGCTGACAGGCGGTTTCGACGGCAAAATCAATATCTGGGACACAGCGACCGGAGCTTTGCTGCGCGAAGTGCCTAGCATGCACGATGGTTCCATCATCTTTGCCGCCCTCAGCCCCAATCGCAAGTGGATCGCCACGGGTGATGTCAATGGTAATGTGCAGTTGTGGGATGCGCATACGATGGAGCCAGTCCGTGCGGTTCTGCGAAGTTCTCACCCATCATTCTTGATACCTCTGGCATTCAGCCCTGATGATCGCATCCTGGCGACAGGCGATTTAGACGGTTTTATCAACCTGTGGGATGTCGAGTCGGGCACGGCTTTGACGGAACCCATCCACGCTCACGATGCCTGGGTGCTTTCATTGGCGTTCAGCCCTGACGGCAAAACGCTGGCTTCGGGCGGAGCGTCCGACAATCTGATCAAGTTGTGGCAGGTTGACGATTTGCTCGCCAACGCTGGCAGCGCCGAACAATCGCCCACTGCCACCCTTACCGGGCATGAAAACTGGGTTTCGAGTCTGGTATTCAGCCCTGACGGCAATACCCTGGTTTCGGGAAGCGCCGACCAAATGATCCGTTTCTGGGATGTCAATTCCGCAACTGCTCTCGACAAGGCGCCCCTGAGTCCCGGCGCTCAGGTATGGTTCCTGGGTTGGTATCCGCCGGATGACGGCAATACCCTGGTTTCGCTCGGCGCTGATGGCAGTGTGGTTTGGTGGGATGTGGAAACTGGCGAGCCGCTGGCGCCGCCGCTGCGCACCAACACCGAGACCGAATCCATGACGATGAGCGCTAACGGCGACGAGCTCTATATTGGCGCTGTCGCACCTATCGCTCAAATTTGGCGCGTGGAACGACCAGGCTGGCATGACCAGTTTTGCCGGATCGCCAATCGCAATCTAACACCGGAGGAATGGGCGGAATATCTTGGCGACGAGCCATACCACGAGACGTGTGCGAACGTTTCCGAGGGAAGCGCTCATCAATAAACGATCATTCTTTATCCCAGGATTTCTTTGACTTTGGCGGCCACCGCTTCGCCCAGCTTTTTATGTTCGCCCAGGTCGAAGTGTACGCCGTCAAGGTCGCTAGAGACAATGACTTTGCCTGCGTCGAGGAAGTGACAACCATACTCGGTGGCCGTCTGGCGGTAATACTCGCCCAGCTTATGCGATTTCTCCGTGCCGCCCTCCAGCATCTCGGCAAAGTCGGTCAACTTCGCCAGCGGCGGCGGTGCGATGAGCAACACTTCCGGCGATCCGCTATTCAACCCGGAACCACTTTTCTGCACAATATCCACCAACACGCCAGCACTTCGGGCGATGTCACAGGCCGGGATTGAAAATCGCATCTTCAGGTCGTTGGTCCCCAGCATGATGATGACCAGATCAAGCGGCTTGTGGCTTTCCAGGCAGGGCGGTAAATAGACAGAGCCATTCTTGTGTCGCTCCACTGGATCATCCCAGACGGTGGTGCGGCCATTCTGTCCCTCTTCGATTACGTGATAGCCTTCGCCCAAATGGTTGCGGAGGACGCCCGCCCAACGTTCATCCCGACCATAACGATCCTGGGTGACGGGGTTCCAACCCCAGGTGTTGGAATCGCCAAAACATAAGATTGATTTCATGATGAGCGCTCCTTTGCAAATCGAGGAAGTAGCTTATACAGGCCGAATCCGTTTGAATACATGTTTCATTCTAAACTGAAGTCCCGATGAAACCAATAGTTTTGTGCTCGACGATAGACGATGGAAACACGTTTTGCCAGTGCATTTTGCCAACGTCCATCGTCAATGGTCTATCGTCAACGGTTAGTCAAAAGTAGCGGTCTCAAACCGACGTCAGTTTAGTTGCGATCTCAGTTCTTCCGCCCAGGCATGGATGGCATCCCAATTGCGATAATCGCCCTCCTTCCATATCCCCAGGATGATACTGATGCGAAAGCCTAATCTGTTCCAAAATGACGGGATTTTGCTGAGATCCAACGCGCCGGCGAAATAGCCTTCCCTCACAGGTCTGACCAGCGCCCTCACCGGCTGCATCATGCCCTGCACCTGCTCGGTCACCTCGCCTTTCGTCAAGACCATTGTCATGCAAACCAAAAACGAAGCGAATGGCTTCCGGGATAATTCGGCTCGATGCGCCTGCAGGAATTCCATGGCTTCAGGCAGCCACTTACCGCCTTGAATGGCGCTTCCAGCGACGATAGCCTGATATGGCGCAAGATCGGTCGCTTCGTCCATCGGCAGCACGTCCACCTGTGCGCCGCCGGCGGCCAGGGTTTGGCCGATAGCCTGGGCGACGCCAGCAGTAGCGCCGGTAAAGGTGGCGTAGGTTACGAGGATTTTATGCGACATTTCAATCATTCCGTGTGTGAGAGCGGCGTCCGTCACATTACATCCGTCGCCTAATTGACGCCTTGAGCATGAAACATCCAATCGGGCAACGGCTGTCCAGTAAGTATGGATCTCCATTCGAGATAGCCGCAGAATGCAATCATCCCTAAACTGATATCATTATGAAAACGATACTTTTGTCTGCCAGTTTACGATAGACCATTGACGATGGACGATGGCAAAATGCACTGGAAAAACGTGCTCCATCGTCTATCGTCCGCCGTCTATCGTCGAGAACAAAACTCTTGATCTCATCGTGACTTCAGTTTAGATGAGACAGCAGCAGCGCTAGGGCATAGCCTTGCCGTACCGGCGCTATCGGCGTGAAGTGGACTCGACCGGGCAGATTTCCGGCCCGACCCGCACAAACATCGCGCGTCTCACCGGCGATGGAGACGCGCAGCCAGGTGTGACCCATCGACCAATCAGGTCTATCGGCGACGCGAATACGCAAAGAAAAGACAGCCCGCGTCTCAAAGCCAAGTCGAGCCAGAATTTGCCGGAGAGCGAGATTGTACTGTGTGCAATAACCCATGCCATGACAGAACGCCTGGGCAGGCGTGTCCCACAGGTTACGGCATGAATAGAAGACGAATTTTTCGTAAACGAGGCGCTGGGCGTAGGCCGCCAATTCCCATCCCTCCAGACCTGATTCCCTGCAATCGATCACGGCTTCATCGATTGTCTCGATCCCTGCGAGCACGTTCGGCCTGCGCCCGCGCAGCCCCAGCCGGGCGGGAAGCATCAGCAAACCATAGAGGCCCAAAATGCCGGTCAGGGCGATTCTCAATCTGGTGATGCTTTTGCACTTCATTGGGGAACCAGACTGTTAGTTCGAGGTCAGCGACGTTGCGATCTCTGTGGCCCAGTCTTCAATGGCATCCCAATCCCGGAAATCGCCCAGCGGCGCTTTGACGTTATTCATCATCCACCGGGTGAGAAAGTTGAGATCATCGGGATCGACAGCGCCATGAAAGACGGCGATGCCACGGGGCTTGATGCGGTCGGCGATGGGTTGCAGCTTGCTGGGGAAAATCCAGCCATTTTGCAATTCCACCGGATCGCCTTCGCCAGTGGGGCCGCTGGAAAACAGCCAGACCTGGCGCTCGGCCAACGCCAGTTCATTGCCCTGCAAAAATCTCGCCGCCTCTTTTTGCCAATTACCGATGTAGACGGCGCTGCCGAGAATGACGGCGGTGTATGGCGTCAGGTCGTCAACCTGTTTCACGTTCTGCACGTCGGTCGGCAGATCGACATCCTTCAACACCTGTCCGATTTTCTCGGCGATTTCGGCAGTAGCGCCGTGTTTTGTGGCATAGGCCACGAGGATTTTGTCTTTCATAATGCGCTCCTATTGCAGCCAGTGATTGTCATACGCTAGAAATAGACCGAGGAAGATAACGAGATTAATGAGCAGCCCCGCAAGTGAGGCGCGTCGCAGCCGTCTCGCCATGTTCCAGTTTAGCCGGACCGATTTCGCTTCCATATGACAGGAATCATATCCGCAAGCATTGTCAAGAAAATTTAACTTTGCAAACTATATGCACAGATCGCTTCATGACATCTTCATGAGCTGAATATCAATCCTATCGACCAATCCATATTCGACAAAACCCCCAGGGTTTCCATCCCTGGGGGTGTCGTTTCTGCGCTCGAGATTGCCGAGAAGAATGCTTATACTGCGATGGCGTATTTTTCGCTCTGCGCACGCTGGTATTCAAATACCCCTGCGACAGGCGCATCGCTGAGAACATCGGGGAACGGGCGCAAAGGCGTGATCGAAATCCAGCCTTCTCGGACTGCGTCGATATCATTGCGCAGATCCAGGGAAGCGCCATTGCCATTCTTCTCAAATCTGTTTTTGAAAGCGTGCAGTTGTTCAGCGTCCAGATAGAATTCGTCTGTGTGCAAGAAGGAATGCTTGCTCAGCCTGGTCATCCGTACGCCCGGAACACTCACATCCTCCCGATTGGGTATGTTGACATTGAGCACAATGCCTTTCATGTGCCAGCGAATCAGCCAGCTATTGAAGGTCTCTCTGATGGCGATATCGGCTGCGTGCCAATGGGCTGAGTCAACGCTCTCGCAATCCAGGGAAAAGGCGACCGCGGGAAAGCCAAGCAGATTGGCGGTAATTGCGGCGCCCACTGTGCCCGAATACAGGATGTCTCGACCAAGGTTCGCCCCCGCATTGACGCCGCTGACGACGATGTCGGGCGGGGCAATCCCTTGAAAGCCGCGCAATCCTGCCTGCACGCATGCAGCAGGGGTAGAATCCAGCGCATAGGCAGTTATGCCAGGATGATGAGTATGATGGTATAGCGAACATGAAGCATGTTTTTTGGCTGGCAGTGCGGCGCCGAATCCGCTGCAATTGGCGGCAGGAGCGATGATTGTCACCTCACCTAACAATTGCAGCGCCCGTGCGGCAACCCACAATCCTGGCGCGTCGATGCCGTCGTCATTGGTCAAGAGAATTTTCACGGTAATCTACCTCGAATATGGGTGTGTGTGATAGTGAAGCGGGCCTGAGCCCGGCGTTTCGTGTCTCGGTTTGATCACGGCAGATGGAGAAGTTCCGTTGGCATTGAGTATTTGCCTTTCGGGGGCAACGGGCGACTCAGTTGCAGCAACAATCACCTTTCCAGATTTGGGTGACCTGGACTTTTGGCGTTGCCGCCATTCCGTCGGATTGGGGGTGATTACTGCCGTCTGAGCGAGGTTGACTGGTTGAGACAGGAGAGCGGGCGTTCGTCGCCGCCGGATTTCTGGCAGAATTGACTTGCCCCGCAGCAGTGAATCAACTGCCTGAGCTAAGTCAGAATAGACCGCCAATCGTTCATGGTCGATGATCTCGACAAGTACATCGAAAGATGGCGGGGACTGTCGCTCCAAAACCGTCTTCTGTGTGCCCTGTCGCCGGGCTTGCTCGTCTGACAGCGTGACATTGGTGACCCCGCCAGCCAGATCGGACAGGGTGGGATTCATCAGCAGATTTTCCAGTGAATGACCGTGGGCGGTGGCGATCAATTGCACGCCTCGCTGAGAAATCGTGCGTGCCGCCTCAACTTCGTCGAGTCGCCCGATCTCATCGATCACGATCACCTCCGGCATATGGTTTTGCACCGCCTCAATCATGACACGGTGCTGTTGCCGCGGATCGGATACCTGCATACGACGGGCACGTCCGATGGCCGGGTGCGGGATGTCGCCCTCGCCGCCAATCTCATTGGCGCTGTCTACCACAATCACGCGCCGAGTTTGAGAGAGCAATCGGGCCGCATCCCGTAGCAGCGTCGTCTTGCCAACGCCAGGTCGCCCCATCACAAGTATGCTCCGCTCGCTTGCCAGGACATCTGCCAGGATGTCGGCGGCGCCGAAGACCGAACGCCCCAAGCGACAGGTCAGACCGATGATACGCCTCTGCCGGTTACGGATCGCCGAGATGCGATGCAGGGTACGGTTGAGGCCGGCGCGATTGTCGCCATTGAAAAGCCCAACTTGTTGGCAGATATGTTCAATTTCTTTAGCGGATATCTCGGGTTCGAGCTCGACCGCTTCACCCAGCTGAAACCGTACTTCCGGTCTCCGTCCCACATCGAGAGCTAACTCGATCACTTCATCATTCTCTGCAAGTCTGGAAACATGCGCCGCGAGATGTCTGGGGAGTAAAGCGAGAAACAGATCCAGTTCAGATAATTCATTCATTGAAAAGTGTGCCTTACAACTGCTCCTGTGTATCGATTTCACCTCTTATCTGCCAGATTACAGCAATTTCTTTAACGCCACTTTGCGCCCGCCTTAAAAGCTGATAACACAAATGTAAATTTTCCGTTACAGTTCACTCCGATGTGGGGAGTCGCTCGCCAGTTATCGCCAGGGAGTTTCGGCGAACTCGCCCCCGATGTGAGAACTACCCGACCGGAGAAGGGCTTGTCTTATGTCGTCGCGGCGACATTCGATACTAAATCAAAAATGTATCATAATGCTTACTTCATACATGTCCGATGAGTATGGCAGCCGATGTCGAGAATTCGGCGAATGATGTGCGGTTGCGTGCTCTCGATTCCAGGATCTGCCCGTGTTCGTAAATGTAGCCTCGTTCGTGCGCTCTTTCGAACGGTCTGGAATGGAGATAAATGGATAGAACATTACAAATGAGATCGCGCATAGCGCCTGGACGCCTGCGCTTCGGCGTCTCTTTTGTTGCCATAAAAATATCGACCTATCTCATCATTTTCCTGCACTCAAACAAAGAAAGCATCGCGTCATCCGCCTGCGGCCAACAAGGAGTATTGCAATGACCGTTTCCGCTGCTGCATCGCCCGCTTCACCCTCGCCTTTTGCTGTATTCCGCAGCCGCAATTTCACCCTGATGTGGACAGCGCAGTTGGTGTCCACGATCGGGACAGGGCTGACCTCCATCGCCGCCGGGATTCTCGTCTTCCGAGTCACGGATTCGGTGGCCAGTCTCAGCATATTGGGCTTGTTGTCGATGGCGTTCGGCCTCTTTGTCGGGCTGTATGCTGGCGTGTTTGTGGATACGCATGATCGCCGCCGAACGATGATTGCGGCTGATCTGACGCGCTGTCTGCTGGTGGCGACCATCCCGATTGGGGTCACGTACAACATAGCCTGGCTTTATATCATCGTCATGGTAGCGACCGCTCTCAATGCCTTTTTCGATCCAGCTCATGAATCGCTACTGCCGGAGGTGGCCAGCAACCGTGACCTGGCCGCCGCCAATTCGTTGATGGCAATCAGCGCCTTTGGCTCGACCGCAATCGGCTTCGCAGCCTCCGGTCTGATCGCCGGCTCCATCGGCATCGCCTGGGCGTTTTATATCGACGCCCTCACCTTTCTGTTCTCGGCGATCTGCATTTCGCTGGTGCGTGTGCAATCACCCTCGACCGAGGCGGATGGCGAAGCGGGCAACATCGTGCAAAACATCCGAATCGGCTATGAAAAACTGCTTGAAACGCCTGCCCTTCGCTCCCTGTTCCTGGCGTCGACGCCCATGCTGATCGGATTTGGCCTGGCCAACTACCTGCTCCTGCCCTTCTCGGATCGGGCTTTGGGCGCCACCGAATTTCAGTACGGGCTGCAAGAGGGATTGACTTCGGTGGGCTTCGTGGCGGGGAGCCTGCTGATGGCGGGGATATTCAACCGGATGCGCGAGGGTCCCTGGATTGCCATCAGCCTGATCGGCATGAGCGTCGTCGGCATCATCTACTCGTTCAATTCATCGATCCCCTTCGCCATCGTGCTGCTCATGTTTTCGGGATTTCTGAATGCGCCATCATCGATCGGACGCCGTTTGATCGTGCAGCGCAACACCCCGCGTGAGATGCGGGGCCGCGTGAACAGCGCCTTCTTTATCAGCCGGGATCTGCTGTTTATGATCGGTATTGCCGCCGCTGCTTTGGCGGATGTGATCGATGTGCGGGTGATGTACTTCATCAGTTCGCTGCTTGTGCTCATCTCCGGCGTTTGGGTGATTTTTGCGCCGGGGTTACGGCAGGAAGCGGCGGAATGGCGGCAGGCGTTGAGCCTGTTGCGCGGCGGCAAAGTCGCACCGGACATGGGCGCGGGACGACCGGTTTTGGCGCTTGATCTCGACATACTCTTGGGCTGCGTGCCTGTGTTGGCAACGCTGTCGCAGTCCGAACGCCAGCAATTGCAGGAAAATGGAACGGTCTTCGAGGTTTCCTCCGGGACGATGGTCCTTCGCCAGGGTGACGAGGGAGACGAGACCTTTTTCGTGCTCGACGGCAGGTTGGTGGCCGGATACACGAACCTCACTGGCGAGGAGCGTTATCTTTCCACGATGAGTGACGGCGATTTCTTTGGCGAGATCAGTTCCCTGCAAGGAGTGCAACGCACTGCCAATGTGGTGGCCGAACACGACTCGGCATTATTCCGGGTGCCGGCAACGATGATGCAACAGTTGATGGAGCAGCCTGCGTTCAGCCACATGGTGAGCGCCAAGATGAATGAACGGCTCGCACGATCCGACCTGGGCGATCTGCCAAAGATGGCCGGATATGATCAAAAGGCTTTGCGCGAATTGCGGACGACCCTGCCCGATCCAGTCCCAGCCTGAGATGCACTCATGGTGACCCAAACGATGAACGAACCCAATCCTCCCATCCTTTCAGAATTACAAGCCGCGGCGCGGCGCGCGGCATCCAATTACGAATGGGAGGAAGCGCTGGCTCTGTATTCCCAGGCGCTGGAGCTTGCCGATTTACCGCGGGATACGGAGTTCGATTTGCACTACGGGCGCGCCATCGCGCTGGATTATTTGGGGCAGACCGATGCTGCCATTGACGAACTGGATCGTGCTGTCGACATCGCCGCAGCGATCCCGGATGTTCCTCGTCAGATCAACGCGCTCAACATGAAGGCGGAAGTTCGGCTTCGTCGTGGGTATGGCAGTGATTTGAAAAAGAGCGAACTGGAAGCAAAGGAAGCGCTGGCGCTCGCTGACGAAGGCGAGGATATGCGTCTGCCAATGAGAAGCCTATTCTATCTTACAAATCAGGCAGCATCCGTTCGTGCTCATGATCAGGGAGAGCGATATCTTGAACGTCTATCAAAATTGGTCGAAACATCCGGCGATGTCGAAGGCGAAGCGCATGTTCAGTTCGCCAAGGCCGCGCTTATGTACTTTGCGAGCAGTAACCCTGATCTCGAATCAGTGGTATCGTTATATGGTCGGGCGCTGGTTCTGTATCGGACTCTCGGTTTACGGAAGTTCGTACTCGCTTGCCATGTACTAGCGGGGAACGCCTACTTGAAAGTCGACCCGACTCAGGCGCTTTATCACCACAAACGAGCACTTGCGACCGCCAGAGATATGCGATCCCTTCGTGGTGAGCGCAGAGCCGCCAATAATCTCGCCTGGGCGCTTACGCGCCTGGGCCTATATCGTGGCGCGGAATTCATAGTAGCTCAGTGCCTAGATTCTGATCATTTGCCGCATGCTTCAGAACCTATCATCTATTTGACGCTGGCCGAATGCTATTTACAGCAGGGTAAGTACCATTTGGTCTACCCTCTCATTAAAAAGTTCAGGGAGAACGCTCACGAGACTGGCGATATCGAAGGGGAGTTTGCGTATTCGGTATTCCTCCTGGGAGTAACCTATCTACGGCAAGGCAAGGTGGAACAAGCTGTAGTGGAATTGAAATCAGCGCTTTTACATGCGGATAAGTTGGACACGAAGGGATTTCGGGCATCGACTTTGGCCTGGTTGGCCGCCGCTTCTCTGGCATCTGGCGATGCTGAGATCGCATTGGACTATTCCACACAGGCAACTGCCATTTCCGAGACGAATCTTTTCTATCCGCCACAAGAGGCGTGGTGGTGGCATTATCAGGCGTTGTTGGCGCAAGGGTTCCCCCATCCCCCGACCCCTTCCCCCAAAACAGGGGAAGGGGAGCGCGCTTCTCCCCCTCTCCCAGCTTGGGAGAGGGGGCCGGGGGGTGAGGGTGAACGATGGGACATCCCTGAATCCATGCGCAGACAGATGGTTGAACTCGCCCGCACGTACCGCAAGATGCCGACGCCGAGCGAGGAAATTCTCTGGGAGGCGTTGCGGGGAAAGAAACTGGAAGGCCGCAAATTCCGCCGCCAGCAGCCGATTGGCCCCTTTGTCGTCGATTTCTACTGTTCGCCCGAACGACTCATTGTAGAAATAGATGGGCCGATCCATGAGCAACAGCGGGAAGCTGATCAGGAACGGCAGGCATTGTTGGAGACGTTGGGGTTGAGATTTGTTCGCGTAACGGCAGAACAAGTCGAAAACAACCTCTCCATCGTGCTTGATCTGATTCGGGAAGCGTTCATGAGTGATGAAGTCCCCCATCCCCCAACCCCTTCCCCCAAAACAGGGGAAGGGGAGCGCGCTTCTCCCCCTCTCCCAGCTTGGGAGAGGGGGCCGGGGGGTGAGGGACATTGGCACGCCCTAAACACAGCCTTCGAGACTATGCTCGACAACATCGCCAACTTGAAAGATGAGGGACTGCGCCGCAACTACCTCAACAAGATCGCCGTTAACCGAGACGTTTGCCTTGCCTGGGCGCAACAGGCTGTCGCCAGAGGCGAGTCAATCTCTGTATTGACGGAGCGCCAGCCAGACCCATTGGCAATCCAGGAGCAGACTTTTCGGCTGGTCGAGACAGGCGGTCGGTTCATCGCGCACCGTGAGCCTGACGCGCTAATTGAGTTTATCATCGATGAATTCGTCGAGCTTAGTGGCGCCGAACGAGCCTTCCTGGCGTTGACGAACGAGGAAGGCGAAGCGATGGAATGGGCGATTACACGGGGCATCGACGAAGACCAGGCCGTCTTAAAGGAATTTGCCGCTCCTCTGATGAGACAAGCAAGGATAAGTTGGAAGGGGCAATTGGCCGAGAATCTGGGCGGACGTTTTGACGATGCCATTCCAGAAATCGTCCTGCGTTCGGCCGTGTGCCTGCCTTTGGTTTCGGAGGGCAAATGGCTGGGCGTTCTTTATGGCGACATGCGTCACATTTTTGGCCGCTTCACCGAGGCTGATCTCAATCTGCTTTACCTACTCGCCAATCAGGCTGCGGCGGCGTTAGAGAATTCCCGGCTGATACAGGGTCTTGAGCAGAAAGTCGAGGAACGCACAAATGAATTGCAGATGTCCAACGAGAATCTAGTCCAGCGCAACGCCGAGCTGGCTGTGATCAACAGCATTCAGCAGGGGCTTGCCTCGGAGTTGGAGATTCAGAAAATCATCGAGTTGGTGGGGGAACAGCTTCAACGGATATTCGATGTGGCTGAGGTGGAGATCGCCCTTCTCGACAAAGAAAACCAGGTCATCACGATTCCCTATTGGTCGACAAGTGAAGGGATGATCTACCAGGATCCGATTCCGGTTGGCAAGGGGGTGATGTCGTATGTCATCACCACTGGTCAACCTCTGATCATGACAGCGGAGAACGGGGAGATGATTGGACGGATAGCCGTTATGCCCGGCTCGCTGACCATACGCAAATCACTGATCGGCGCCCCCATCATCTCTGGCAGTGAAACGATTGGGGCGATCTCGCTGCACGATCCTTTTACTGAAGACGCCTACGACGAAGCCGGCTTGCGATTGCTCGTCACCATCGCCAACAGCATGAGCGTGGCGCTGGAAAACGCCCGCCTCTTCGACGAAACCCAACGCCTGTTCGAGTCCGAGCAACAGCGCGTGGCTGAATTGCAAATCATCAACAGCATCCAACAGGGATTGGTGTCAGAACTCGATTTCCAGGCGATCATCGACCTGACCGGCGACCGCCTGCGCGAGGTGCTGAAAATCGACAACCTCAGCATCATCTGGGGCGATCTCGAACGCATGATGGGCATCCCGCTTTACGTTTATGTGGATGGGGAGCGTGTTGAGCAAGAACCGTGGGAATTAGGCCCAACAGGTCAGAAGTTTGCTCAAAGCGGCGAACCAGTCGTGTGGAATACGGTCGAGGAAGCAAGAGCGCTAGGATTATGGAAGTCGGAGAATGAGCGAGAAGCGGTTTCTGGCATGTTCATGCACATCATGGGCACGAATGGAGCCCTGGCCGCCATACGTGTCGAGGACTATGAACGAGAGCATGCCTTCGATGAATCGACACAGCGTCTGGTCAACACTATCGCCAATAGCATGGGCATGGCGCTAGAGAATGCCCGACTGTTCGATGAAACCCAACGACTGCTGGCTGAAACCGAACAGCGCAACGCCGAACTGGCTGTCATCAACCGAATTCAGGAGGGGCTGGCAGCGGAACTGGACTTCGAGACAATCATCAATCTGGTCGGAGATAAACTGCGGGAAGTGCTGAACACCGGCGATATTGGGATTCGCTGGTTCGATTACGAGAACGTTCTGGTCCACTATCTTTATGAATATGAGCATGGTGAACGCCTTGATATCCCATCCGCACCGCCCCAAACTGTCTCCTGGGAAACCCTCACCTCTCGAAGGGAGCCGCGCGTCCAGAATACGCGGGCAGAGGTTGAACTGGGGACGCTTGTTCCTGGCACCGACGAGAGTCTCTCATCGGTCGTCGTCGATATCATTGGCAGCGACAAAGTCATCGGTTCCATCATCATTGAAGATTATGAGAGGGAATATGCTTTCAGCGATGCGGATGTACGCCTGCTGACGACTGTCGCTTCCAGCATGGGGGTCGCCCTGGAAAACGCCCGCCTTTTCGACGAGACGCAGCGGCTGCTCAAGGAGACCGAGCAGCGGGCCAGCGAGCTTTCCGCCATCAGTACCGTCAGCCAGGCGCTTGTGGCCGAGACCGAGCTTGAAAGCCTGATCCAGTTGATCGGCAACCAGACCCAGGAGATATTCAACGCCGACATCGCCTACCTGGCATTGCTTGATACGCAGACGAACCTCATCCATTTCCCCTACCAGCGCGGCGAATCCTTTACCACGCTCAAATTCGGCGAAGGTCTGACCAGCAAAATCATCGAGACCGGGGAATCGCTGTTGATCAATCGGGAAGTGGATAAGACCCACGCCGAGATCGGCGCGACGCGCGTGGGCAATGAATCGCTTTCCTATCTCGGTGTGCCGATCAAATCAGGCCGAGAGATTATCGGCGTGCTCAGCGTGCAGAGCACCACCCAGGAAGATATTTTCGACCAAGATTCCCTGCGCCTGCTCACGACCATAGCCGCCAATACAGGCGCCGCTTTACACACCGCCCGCCTGCACGCCGAAACGCAGCGCCGGGCGCGTGAGATGGCAACCCTGGCCGAGATCGGCAGCGACATCGCCGCCTCGCGCGAGCTTACCCCGGTCTTGGAAAGGATCGCAGCCCACGCCAAGGAAATCCTGCATGTGCGCGATATTGTGATCGTGCTGCGCAAGACTGAAGACGAAGACTTCGTCGCTCATGTCGCTCTTGGCAAATATACAGAGGAATTGAAAAATGTCGTCGTGACGCCCAACACCGGGCTGATTGGGCATATCCTCGGCAGCGGGGTGGCCGAATTTGTGAATGATCCGGCGCATGACCCCCGCGTCTATCACGTCCCCGGCACCCCCGAGGAAGAGGACGAAGGCGAATACTTGATGGGAGCGCCGTTGATCTCACGCGGGCAAACCATCGGCGGGATCATGGTCTGGCGCGAAAAGCCCGACAATCAATTCTCCCAACCCGATCTCGACTTCCTGGTCAGTGTGGCCCGCCAGACTGCCATCGCCATCGAGAGCGCCCGTCTCTACCTGGAAACGCAGCGCCGGGCCAACGAAATGTCCGCCCTGGCCGAAGTGGGCCGTGATATTTCCTCAACCCTGGACCTGGCCGCTTTGTTGGAACGTATCGCCTCTCATGCGCAGGAGCTTCTGGGTGCGGACATCAGCGCCGTCTTCCTGCCCCTGCCGGATGATCCAAACGTTTTCAAGGCTATCGCCACCGTCGGCCAGACCAGCGACGAAATCCAGACCACCGAGATTCGCAAAGGCGAAGGCATCATCGGCGATATTGCCTTGAAGTGCGAGGCCGAGGTGGTGAATGACACGGCTCACGACCCTCGCGGCATCCACATCCCCGGCACCGAAGAGTCCGAACATGAACACCTCATGGTCACGCCGCTGGAAACACCCGATGGGATCGTGGGTCTGATGGCGGTGTGGCGCACCGGGCGTGGGCGTGAATTCGGCCAGGATGAACTGACATTCCTCAGCGGGCTCTCTCGCCAGGCTGCCATCGCCATCGAGAACGCCCATCTCTTCGAGGAGGCGCAAGCAGCCCGCCAGGCTGCCGAAGAAGCGACCCAGGCCAAGAGCGCCTTCCTCGCCACCATGTCGCACGAGATCCGCACGCCGATGAACGCCATCATCGGCATGTCGGGCCTGCTGCTCGACACCGATCTCGACCACGAACAGACCGAGTTCGCCGAGATCATTCGCAACAGCGGCGACGCCCTGCTCACCATCATCAACGACATCCTCGACTTCTCGAAGATCGAGGCTGGGCGCATGGAGTTGGAGCAGCAGCCGCTGGAACTACGTGACTGTATCGAATCAACCCTCGATCTGATCGGCCCGCGCGCCGCCGAAAAGGGGCTGGACATTGCCTATGTCATCGAGGATCAGGTTCCCGCCGGCATCTTGGGCGACATCACTCGCATGCGCCAGATTTTGCTCAACCTGCTCAGCAATGCCGTGAAATTCACAGACGCAGGCGAGGTCGTTCTCACAGTTTCAAGCGCCAAGCATCAGGTAGGGCCACCACACCTGACACCTGAAACTTCCTCACCTGACACCTTGCTCTTCAGCGTCCGCGACACCGGCATCGGCATCCCCGCCGACCGGCTCGACCGGCTGTTTCAGTCCTTCAGCCAGGTCGATGCCTCGACCACGCGCAAGTACGGCGGCACGGGTTTGGGTCTGGCTATCAGCAAGCGCCTGGCGGAGCTCATGGGCGGGACGATGTGGGTGGAGTCGCCCGTAACCCCCCATCCCCCACCCCCTTCCCCACGTGTGGGGCGAGAAGAGATTCCCCCCGCTCCCAGGCTGGGAGCGGGGCCGGGGGTGAGGGCAAGTGGTCCCGGCTCCACTTTCTACTTCACCATCCTCGCCCGGCCAGCCGACCTGCCCGAACGCAAACGAGCCATCCACAAGGGCGTGCAGCCGCAACTTCAAGGCAAGCGTATCCTCATGGTCGATGACAACGACACCAACCGTCGTATCCTCAGCTTACAGGCCGAGAAGTGGGGGATGCGCATTGAATCGACCGCAACGCCATCGCAGGCCCTGGCCTGGCTAAGCGAAAACCGCACGTTCGAGCTGGCTATCCTCGACATGCACATGCCGGACATGGACGGCGTCGAGTTGGCGAAGGTCATTCGCACCCTGCCTGCCGGCAAAACCCTGCCCCTCGTCCTGTTCTCATCCGTGGGAGGACGAACGGCGACCAACGATGAATTCGAGTTCGACGCCCATCTCAGCAAACCTCTTAAGCCTTCGCAACTTTTCGACATGCTGATGAATGTGTTTGCCCATGCTGAGGAAGTGGTTAAAATAACCGCTCCGGCGCGGCCATCGCTCGACGCCGACATGGCATCCCGTCATCCCTTGCGCATTCTTGTAGCCGAGGATAATGCCATCAATCAGAAGCTGGCCTTGCGCCTGCTGTCAAACATGGGCTATCGGGCCGACGTCGCCGCCAATGGGTTGGAGGCGATTCAGGCGGTCGAACGCCAGCGCTATGATGTCATCCTTATGGATGTGCAGATGCCGGAAATGGACGGGCTGGAGGCGACGCGGCAGATACGCAAGCTGCTCGGCCTTCATCAGCCGCACATCGTCGCCATGACCGCCAACGCCATGCAGGGCGACCGGGAGGAAGCGCTGGCCGCCGGCATGGACGATTACGTCAGTAAACCCATTCGCGTCGAGGAACTTGTCAGCGCATTAGAAAATGCACCAGGACAGAGGGTGATGAAGTAAACAGTAATCAGTTAATTTGTGACTTCGCTTAGGGGTTCTCTACGTTCAAGGCGTCACTATCTTACTTCATCACCCCATCACTCCGGAATAGCCTATGACCAACCACATAAACGACACACTATCCGATCTGCGCCAGCAGGCCGATAACGCCCGCCTGGGTTATGAGTATGAGAAGGCCATCGACCTCTACACCCAGGCGTTGAACTTGCCCTTTCTGCCGGTGACAACGCGCTACGAACTGCTCGACCGGCGGGCTGATTGCGCGTTTTGGTTGGCGGAGTACGCGGCAGAGGGAGAGGATCTGGCGGCCATGCTGGAAATAGTCGAGCCGGAAAGCGCCAGGGAGACGAATATCCTGATCCGGGAGACGCACCGGTTGGAACAGTTAGGCAAATTGGATGAGGGCAAAGCTTCAGGTGAGAGAGCCATCTCTCAAGCTCAGGCGTTGCAAGAAGCCCATCTGGAAGCGGAAGCTCGGCGCTATTACGCTCGCATTTTGTGGCGCATGAACGCGTTCGATGACGCCGACGCCCAGTTGGACAAAGCGCAACGTATCTATCGCCAGATCGGCGACAAAGCTGGCGTGGCCGACTGTTTTCGCATGAAAGGCAACGTGGTCACAAACCTGGATCCGGCCATGGCCCGAACCTGGCTGCACCAGGCTTTGGAATTATCGCGCGCGATTGGCGCTCGCTACATCGAGGGCAACACCCTCAACAGCCTCGCCCTGACCAATTCCGACATTGCTTTGAAGCGACTCTATCTGGATGAGGCGCTGTCTATCACTGAGTCCCTTGGCGCTCGCACCTATCTTTCCGTCCTGCACAACAACATCGCCCTGGTCTATCTGAGTGTTGGCGTTTACGGTCGAGCTCAGGACTATGCCCAACGTGCCGTGACGGCCGAACGAAATGCCAAGGCATATATGTCTCTCATTTATTCACAGGAATCGTTGGCCCGCATCTATGTAGCGCGCGGGCTGTTCGCCGAAGCCAGAGAACTCATTGCAGAGGGTCTGACGCTGGCTGGCAGATTTGAGACGATCATGGAGCCTTATCTGCTTCTCTTGCTTGGGCAAATAGCGATGGCCGAAGGGAACACCGATAAGGCCATCCGTGAGATCGAGGCCGCCGTAGCTCATCTGGATGAAAAGGTGCCTGCCGATGACCGCGCCGTCATTCAGTCCTGGCTGGGCGCTGCCCACCTCGCCGCCGGTGATGTCAGCAAGGCTGACGCCATTACTGCTGCCGCTTACCAACAGATGGCGGCACTGGAGCAGGCAGGCGCCGATCTGCCCGCACAGGCGGTGGGTTGGCAACGTTACAGGGTGCTGGCAGCCCAGGCGGAAACAGGGCATGATATCGAGGCCTGGAGGGCGCTGGACAGCGCTTTCCGTACCATGCTCGCATTGATTGCCGACCTCAGCGACGAGGGCCTGCGCCGCAACTTCCTCAACAAAGTGGCGCTGAACAGGGACATCACCCTGAAATGGGCGGAAGAAGCGCATGCGAAAGGCCTGTCACCGGATGCGTTGACAGCTCACAAGCCGTTGGCCGGTAATCTGCAAGACCAGTTCCGGCGCATCGTTGACGTTGGCGCTCGCCTCACCGCCCACCGCAATCCGGAAACGCTGGCCGATTTTGTGGTCGACGAATTTGTGGAGTTAAGCGGGGCGGAGCGAGCCGTCTTGCTGTTGCCCGACGCGAACGGGGAAGCCCTCGCCGCCGCCAGCTTCGGCTCGGACGTCATTCCCGAACCGGCCTTGCCCATCTACGCGCTCATGCGCCTCAACCGCCAGTATGTGATCCGGGAGGATGTGGGTGAGCCGCCCGCAGACGCCCTGCCCGAATTGCATCAGCGCAGCCTCATTGCCCTGCCCCTGGTCACACAGGGCCGGTTCATGGGCATGTTGTATGGCGATATGCGCCAGATTTTCGGACGCTTTGGCCGGGCCGACTATGATCTGCTCAGCCTGCTGGCGAACCAGGCGGCCACCGCTCTGGAAAACGCCTTGTTGGTGCAGGGGTTGGAGCGCCGGGTGGAGGAGCGCACGGCGGAGTTGGAACAGCGGGTTTCGGAATTGGGCATCGTCAATGCCGTGCAGAAGGGCCTGGCCGCCCAGCTCGATTTCCAGGCCATCATCGAACTGGTGGGGGAGGAGATCCGGGCCGAGTTCGATGCGCAGGGGATCGGCATTGCCCTGCTCGACCGGGAAGCCAATCGCCTCAATTACCTTTACATGATCGATGATGGTGAGCGTGTCGAGATCGAACCGATGGATTTTGGCGACGGCAGTGTTGGATTTTCCGGGCATGTGATCTCCACCGGCCAGACCCTGTTGATCAATCGGGATTTGGAGCAAAGGATGGTCGAGTTTGGCTCGAAATGGTTGCAGCACGACGATTTGGAAGAGAGCCGTTACGCCAGATCCTGGGTGGGCGTCCCCCTTATTTTGGGTGACCGTCCAGCGGGGCTTGTGAGCCTGACGAATTACGAACGCGAGGAAGCCTATAGCGACGCCGATTTGCGTCTGCTCACCACGCTCACAAACAGCATGAGCATCGCCCTGGAAAACGCCCGCCTATTCGACGAAACCCAGCGATTGTTCCAGGCTGAACAACAGCGCGTGGCCGAACTAGCCATCATCAACAGCATCAGCGAGGGGCTGGTGCGTGAGCTGGATTTTGGGGCCATCATCGATCTGGTGGGTGAGAAGATCCGCCAGGAATTCGATGTCGACGACATGTACATCGGCCTGTACGATGCCGAAAACGAGATTTTGTCCATGCCCTATTACATCGAGCACGGCGATCGCTTCCAGGTGGATCCGCATCCGCTCGCCATGGGATTTGCGGGATGGACGATCACGAATCGGCAAACCCTGGTCATCAACGAGGATATGGAGAACCGTCGGGTGGAATTGGGATTGACCATGCATGTGATCGGCGATGAGGACGAGCCTGACCTCACCCAGAGCATCGTTTGCGCCCCCATCTGGTCATCCGGCGAGATTATCGGCGTGATCACGCTGTACAGCGATCATGCCCACGCCTTCCCCGAATCCAGCGTCAATCTCTTGACGACCCTTTCCGCCAACCTGGGCGTGGCCTTACAGAACGCCCGGCTTTTCGACGAAACCCAACGCCTCTTCAAAGCCGAGCAGGAGCGCGTCGCCGAGTTGCAGATCATCAACTCCATCCAGCAGGGACTTGCCGCCGAGTTGGACTTCCAGGCCATAGTTGATCTGGTCGGCGACAAGCTACGGGAGGTATTTAACACGCCCGATCTCGCAATCAATTGGCATGATGCAAAATCCAATTCGATTCAACCACTTTACTATTATGAACATGGCGTTCGACATACCATTGCGCCTTATACGCCAACCTCAGGCGGCCTGTTCGAGACAATGATCAAGACTCGTCAACCCATTGTTTTCAATACATCAAAAGACTATCCAAATAGCCAATTGGTCATTCCAGGAACTGACCTAAGTAAATCTCTCGCTACCGTTCCCATCATCGCCAGCGATAAGGTCATTGGATCATTACAACTAGAAAACTACGAGCGCGAAAATGCTTTTGGCGAATCGGAATTGCGTTTGCTGACCACCATCGCCGCCTCGCTGGGAACCGCCCTCGAAAACGCCCGCCTGTTCGATGAAACCCAGCGCCTGCTGGCTGAGACCGAACAACGCAATGCTGAGCTGGCTATCATCAACAGTGTGCAGCAAGGGCTGGTGGCCGAAATGGACATGCAGGGGATTTACGATCTGGTCGGGGACCAGATGCGGCAGGTGTTTGGCGGCGCCGATGTCGCCATTCGCATTTGGGAACCATCGACCAGCACGATCTTCTATCCTTATGTCTATGAAAACGGCGAACGCATCGAGATAGCGGCGGAAACGGGCGAATTGCGAGGTTTTACGGGCGTGGTAATCAAAAACCGCAAATCTCTGCTGATCAATGAGAATACATGGGAAGAGGCGGAAAAGGTCGGCAGCTATGTATTGCCCGGTACGGAAATGCCGAAATCCATGCTGTTCGTGCCCATGATCGTCGGGGACACGGTGCGGGGTCTCATCGATCTAGTCGATATGGAACAAGAGCATGCCTTTTCCGAGTCGGACGTGCGGCTGCTGGAGACGTTGTCCGGCAGTATGAGCGTGGCACTGGAAAACGCCCGCCTGTTCGACGAAACCCAACGGCTGCTTAAGGAGACCGAAGCCCGCAACGCCGAACTGGCGATCATCAACTCGGTTCAGCAAGGCCTGGTAGCCGAGATGGACATGCAGGGGATTTATGATCTGGTCGGGGACAGGATCGTCGACATCTTCGACGCCCAGGCTGTACTGATCATTGGTTACGATGTGCCCAATAATCTTTTGTTGCCGCATTTTATCTATGAAAAGGGAGAAAAGTACAGCGTCGAACCTTCGGCATTGGATCCCGAGACCAGCCCGATAACGCTACGGATGCTCAATGAACAATCGCCTCTGCTGCTCCACAACCGCGATGAGATGAGAGCCTATTTTACAGGTTCCGATAGTGATGTGGGTGAGCCGCCCCTCTCGGCGATTGCCGTACCTTTGCTGGTTGGCAGCGAGACACGGGGCATGATCACCCTACAAAACGTAGATCGTGAGCATGCCTTCGATGTGGATGACCTGCGCCTGCTCTCCACCCTGGCCAATTCCATGACCATCGCCCTGGAAAACGCCCGCCTATTCGACGAGTCCCAACGGCTGCTGGCCGAAACCGAACAGCGGGCGGCGGAACTGGCCATCATCAATAGCGTAGGCGAAGCCATGGCCAGCCAGCTTGATGTCGAGACGATCACGCGGCTGGTGGGTGACAAAGTGCAGTCGATACTCAAATCTGAAATAGTCGCTATCGGCCTCATCGACAAAGAGGCAGACCTGATCCGCATCCCCTACATGTACGACGAGGGCAAGGTGAGCGAAGCTGATTCGGTGTCGCTCGATCTTCCTGGCGGTCTGACGAAGCGTGTATTTGATACGAGAATGCCGTTGAGAATCGGCACACTGGATGATATGAATGCGATGGATGCATTGCTTATCACAGTTGGGGGCGAAGATACGAAGGAAGTCGAATCCTGGTTGGGCGTGCCCATCATCGTCGGCGACAGATTGATCGGCGGGGTCTCGGTGCAAGGTTACAGACAGAACGCCTTTTCGGAAAGCGATGAAAGCCTGTTGACGACCCTGGCCAGCAACATGGGCGTGGCTATCGAGAACGCCCGGCTGTTCGAGGAGACCAACCGCCGCGCCAATGAAATGGCCGCCCTCAACGACATCGGCCAGGAGATCACCGCCACCCTGGACTCGGATATCGTGCTGGCCCGCATTGCCGCCCATGCCAAGGCAGTGCTCAAATCCCGCCTGGCCACCATCCGCCTGCTGGGGGCGGATGGCACCATGCCGGTGGTCATCGCCGACGGCCTCAATGCCGAGTTGCACCGCCAACAAATGATCCGCGTGGGCGAGGGCTTCACAGGGCATGTGGCCTTGACCGGCGTTTCCGAAATGATCAATGAGCCGAATAAGGACAAACGGGGCGCTCACATCGCTGGCACCGAAGAAGAAGAGGACGAGGCGATCATGCTGATACCGCTCAAGTTGCGTGATCAGGCCATCGGCGTCATGGGCCTGTGGCGCGACAAGCCGATCTATGGCCCCTTCGACGCCTTCGATCTGGAATTCGCCGAAGGGCTGGCGGGGCAGGCGGCTATCGCCATCCACAACGCTCGCATCTTCGAAGAATCGGAGCGCAGGGCCAGCGAGATGGCGGCGCTGAACGAGGTAGGGCGAGAGATATCCGCCACGCTCGACAGCAACGTCCTTTTGGGGCGCATTGCCCGCCACGCCAAGGAACTGCTACAGGGCGATACCAGCGCCGTCTTCATCCCCAATTCCGCCGGCGATTGCTTCTATTCCCTGATCACGTTGGGCGAGTTTGCCGAAGAAATTCAGGGCATGGAGATCAAACTCGGCGATGGCATCCTGGGATACATCGCTCGCAGCGGCGTGGCCGAGGTGATCAACGACGCCAACAAAGACCCGCGCGTGCGTGCTGTCCC
The DNA here is from genome assembly GCA_024102915.1 of Caldilineales bacterium. Classification (GTDB taxonomy): domain Bacteria; phylum Chloroflexota; class Anaerolineae; order J102; family J102; genus JAGFJG01. Next base: position 5,646 of record JAGFJG010000108.1, on the reverse strand, counting down.
CGGCACTGAGCTGACGGAAGACGAACATATGGTGGTGGTGCCCCTGCTGGTGCGAGACAAGGTCGCCGGACTGATGACGGTCTGGCGCACCGGGCGAGGACGCGGCTTCGACCAGGATGAACTCAGCTTCCTGGAAGGGTTGTCCCGGCAGGCGGCCATCGCCATCGAGAATGCCCGCCTGTTCGAGCAGGCGCAACGAGCGCAAGCTGCCGCCGATGCCGCCAACGCCGCCAAGAGCGCGTTCCTGGCAACCATGTCGCACGAAATCCGCACGCCCATGAATGCCATCATCGGCATGTCCGGTCTGTTGCTCGATACGCCGCTCAACTCCGAACAGCATGAGTTCGCCGATGTGATCCGTACAAGCGGTGACGCCCTGCTCAGCATCATCAACGACATCCTCGACTTCTCCAAGATCGAGGCCGGGCATATGGAGATGGAGGAGCAGCCCTTCGATCTGCGCGATGTAGTGGAATCCTCGCTCGATCTGATCAAAATCCGGGCGGCGGAGAAAGGTCTGGAACTGGCTTACGAAATGAAACCCGACGTGCCGTCGGCCATCGTCGGCGATGTCACCCGGCTGCGCCAGATCCTGATCAATCTCCTCAACAACGCCGTGAAATTCACGGACGCCGGGGAAGTGGTTGTGACAGTGTCAAGAGTAAAGCATCAGAGCGTGCCATCACACCTGACACCTGACACTTCTGCACATGACACCCTGCTTTTCAGCGTGCGCGACACCGGCATCGGCATCCCCGCCGACCGCATCAACCGACTGTTCCAGGCTTTCAGCCAGGTCGATGCTTCCACCTCGCGAAAATATGGCGGCACCGGTTTGGGCCTGGCTATCAGCAAGCGTCTGGCCGAACTCATGGACGGGGACATGTGGGTGGAATCGCCAGCTCTCCCCCATCCCCCAGCCCCTTCCCCCGCACGAGGGGAAGGGGAGCAATCTCTCTCCTCTCCCGGCTCCATCTTCCACTTCACCATCTCCGCCTCGCCAGCGCCCGACTACACCACGCGTCGCCGTTTGCAGGGCGAGCAACCGCAACTTTCCGGCAAGCGTCTGCTGATCGTGGACGACAACGACACCAATCGCCGCATCCTCAGCCTGCAAATCCGCACGTGGGGCATGACGGCTGCGGACACGGAATCGCCCGTCGAAGCCCTGAGTTGGATAAAAGACGGAGCGCGCTTCGACCTCGCCATCCTCGATATGCACATGCCGGAAATGGATGGTTTGCAGTTGGCGGCAGAGATTCGTAAACTGCGGGATGCACAAACACTGCCGCTGGTCCTGTTCTCATCGTTGACCGGTCGTGAGCTGATCGATGGCGAATCGCCATTTGTCGCGCAGTTGCAGAAACCGCTCAAACAGTCCAGCCTTTATGATACGCTGATGATGGTGTTTGCAGAAGAGATGGCGTCAGAAACGGCTGCCAGCAAACCTGTCATCGATTCTCAAATGGCCGAGCGACAGCCACTGCGCATCCTCCTGGCCGAAGATAATGCGATCAACCAGAAGGTGGCGTTGCGCATCCTGGAGCGCCTGGGCTACCGGGCGGATGTCGCCGCCAATGGTCTGGAAGCCATCGCAGCGATCGAGCGCCAGCATTATGACGTCGTTTTGATGGATGTGCAGATGCCGGAGATGGACGGACTGGAGGCGTCCCGTCGCATTTGCGGCTTCTGGTCGAAACATGAACGCCCACGCATCATCGCCATGACAGCCAACGCCACCGACGAGGACCGCAGGCTGTGTTTCGAGGCTGGCATGGACGATTACGTGAGCAAACCGATTCGGGTTGAGGAACTGACGGCGGCATTGGATCGAAGCAAACCAATAAAGGAGCAAATACACCCTTGAGCAACGCGACAATCATTGACGAAGCGACCCTCGACGCCCTGGCGGAAATGGCGGATGCCGAATTCGTTGGCGAACTGATCGATGCTTTTTGTGAGGAGACGCCGCGCCAGATCACTGAGTTGCGGGCGGCGCTGGCAGATGGCGATGTCGAAGTCTTTCGCCGCACCGCCCACACCATCAAATCGACCAGCGCTACCCTGGGTGCACCAGACTTCGCCAAACAGGCCAAAGCCCTGGAAGATATCGGGCGGGCGGGTGACCTGTCGGACGCCGGGGATCAGGTCGATCGCCTGGCCGAGAGCTATCCTCAGATCGAACAGGCGTTGAGGGCGTGGCAGCATGGCCAATCATAACGCCCCCGGCCATCTGCTCGTCGTCGACGACAACAAAGTCCTGCGCCTGTTGTTGGGGCGCAATCTGGAACAGCAGGGACACACCGTCTCTTTTGCCGAAAATGGCCGGCAGGCATTGGAAAAACTGCGCGCCGAACGCTTCGACCTGATGTGCCTGGACATCGAAATGCCTGACATGGACGGCTATGAGGTGCTGGCCGAACTGAGTGCTGATCCCCAGCTTCGGGATTTCCCTGTCATCGTCACCTCGGCGCTGGAGGAATTGGACAGCGTCGTCAAATGCATCGAGATGGGCGCGGAGGATTACCTGACCAAGCCGGTCAATCCTGTGCTCCTGCGCGCCCGCATCGGCGCCAGTCTGGAAAAGAAACGGCTGCGCGATGAGCAGCGAGAGTTGATCCGGCGATTCGCCACGCCCGAAGTGGCGGAAGATTTGCAGAAATCGGGCTTCGCCCTGGGCGGAAAATTCGTGGAAGCGTCGGCGATGTTCTCCGACATCCGCTCTTTTACAGCCTTTGTCGAGACGAACGCGCCCGCTGACGTGATCGAGTTATTGAACAACTATTACGCATTGATGTTCGAGGCGATCGAGAGCAATGGCGGGGTGGTCAACCAGATGATCGGCGACGGCTTGATGGCGATTTTCGGGGCGCCCACACTCATGCCCAATCACGCCGAGCAGGCCGTGAAGGCCGCCCTGGAAATGGTGGAGATGGTGGAATTATTCAACATGCAGCAGGCCATACAGGGGAAGCATGAGATCCGCATCGGCGTGGGCATCGCCTCCGGTCAGATGATCGCCGGATATACCGGCACACAGCATCGCGCCACCTATACCTGCGTCGGCGATACCGTCAATCTGGCCGCCCGCCTGGAAGCGCACACCAAAGTGGCGGGGAAATCCATCCTGATCGATGCGATGACGGAAGCCGCGCTCACGCCTCGAATCTCTCGCCAGAGCCTCGGTTCTTTTCAGGCCAAAGGCAAAGTGGAAACCGTGGAGATTTTCACCGTGGGCGAAGCATAGATCGTGGACGCCAGCCGCATCGGATGCGTACCCATCTTTGCCGATTTGCCGGCGGACGAGCTGGCCTATCTGGCAGAACGGCTGCGCCCGGTACGATTCCCCGCCGAGAAAATGCTCTGCTGCGAAGGCGAATATGACGAACACTTCTTCATTCTTATGGAAGGGGAAGTGGAGGTGATGAAAGCATGGGCGACGCCGGAACAACGATTGCTGGCCGTGCGTCGCCCTTGCACCGTGCTGGGCGAAATGAGCCTGTTCAGTCGAGACGGTTTGCATACGGCCAGCGTCATCTCCCGCACACCGCTGGAATTGCTGGAAATGAGCCGGGCTGAATTCGGCGCTTTGCTGCAACGCCAGCCGCAGATCGCCTACGAAACCATGCGGCTGCTCAGCACCCGGCTGGACGAGACCGAGAATCTCACCATCATCGATTTGAAGAAAAAGAATGCCGAGTTGACTGCCGCCTACCAGGCATTACGGGCGGCGCACGAGCAGATCGTGGAAAAGGAGAGGCTGGAAAAAGAACTCGAAGTGGCGCGCAAAATCCAGCGCAGCCTTTTGCCGATGACTTTGCCCCAGGCTAACGGCTACGACTTCGGCGCTGTCATGATCCCGGCCCGCGCCGTCGGCGGCGATTTCTATGACTTTATCCCGCTGGATGAGGATCATCTGGGGATCGTGGTCGGCGATGTCACCGATAAAGGCGTGCCCGCGGCGATGTTCATGTCATTGACCTATAGCCTGGTGCGGGCCGAAGCCCGCCGTTCCGCCACGCCCCGCCAGACGCTGCAGAGCGTCAATCATCACCTGCTGCAAAGAAACGCCATGGGCATGTTCGTCACCCTGCTTTACGGCGTGCTCAACCTGCAAACAGGCGGATTTCGTTTTGCACGGGCCGGGCATCCGCCGCCGATGGTCTGGGATGGCGAAGGCGTTCGCCAGGAGGTGCGGGTGGGGCCGGGCCAGCCGCTCGGTCTATTCGAGGACAGCGCCATCGATCAGCAAAGCATCGTCACCGCCCCCGGCGGCATGGCTCTCCTCTTCAGCGATGGCCTGAGCGAGGCGATGGACGCATCCGGCAGATTCATCGACGAAACCGCAATTCATCACCAATTATGCGGCTATCGCCAATATGACGCGCAGACGATATGCCAACGACTCCGGCAGGATGTCAGAGCTTACGCTGATTCTAGCGTGCAGCTTGACGACTTCACCGCCGTGCTGGTCAAGAGGCAATGATCATGAAACAGGGTGCGGATGCGATTTCATTCCTGGGACAGACGCCGCTTTTGCAGGGGATGGAGCCGCGCCTGCTCGATGGTTTTGCAGTGGCCGGGGGGATGAGAGTGCTGCAAAAGGGGCAGATATTGTTTTTGCAGGGCGATCCCGCCGAGGCTGTCTATTTCGTGCGCGGCGGCGTGATCTCGCTCATCCTTAGCAATCCCGATGGCCGCGAGCTGGTGATCGGAGAGATGCAGCCCAACGATTTCTTCGGCGAGTTGGCGCTGCTAATCGACGCGCCGCGCTCGACCGGCGCCATGGCGCGTCTGAGGAGCGATATCTTTGTCCTGCCCGGAGACGCTTTCCTGCGTGAATTGGACGCCGAGCCGCAATTGACGAGGCGGTGTCTGGAATTGACGGCGCGGCGGCTGCACACGAGCAGCGACCGCGAGAGCAATCTGGCGTTTATGGATGCGCAGGCGCGGCTGGCGAACCTGTTGTTGCAACTCGACAGCCAGGCCGCAGCCAGGGGCTACATCACCGTGACGCAGGCGGAAATGGCGCAACGGTTGGGCCTGGTGCGACAGACCGTCGCCAAGATATTGGGCAATTGGCGGCGGGCGGGATGGCTCATCACCGGTCGAGGCCGGATCATGGTGTTGCGCTATGACGCGCTTGAGCAGATCAAAGCTCGCTCGGAGGGGTGACATTTCATCCGCCCAACTTCCCAATTTTCTGCTTGTGTCGTATCGAAGACAGACGGCGACCTTCTATCCCGGTAGACTGTGGTCAACAAATCCGGAACACACACACTCACAAGGAGTTGAATCATGGAATCTCAGCAATCCACCAAACGAGTTCTCAAGAAATTGTCAGCGCTGCGAGCCACGCTCAGCGACGAAGAGCAGGTCATCCTCGACGGATACATTCTCGACTCAGCCAGTGAGGTCACAGCCCACAGCATGACCGAGCGCATCACCCCCGGCGTCACCCCAGCTGCCGACGCTGGCCCCGACGAAATGATGGCCCACAGCATGACCGAGCGCATCACTCCCGGCGTCACCCCAGCTGCCGACGCTGGCCCCGACGAAATGATGGCCCACAGCATGACCGAGCGCATCACTCCCGGCGTCACCCCGGCTGCCGACGCTGGCCCCGACGAAATGATGGCCCACAGC
>JAGFJG010000107.1 GCA_024102915.1 Caldilineales bacterium | reverse complement strand
GATCTGTTCTCCTGCCAGATGATTGGCAAGAAATAACATAACCATGAAATATCCTGCTTTCAACCCCCGAAAGGGGTACGACTTAAATGAATCTCCGTTGGGGGTCGACTCCTCTGATGTTTACAGTGGGTAGATCACCTCGGCCCCTCGCTCGATCAGGCGATTGATCATACGGCCCACTTCCTCTTCATTGCCGGGGATAGGGTGGGCGGAAATGACCACGGTGTCATCGTCGCGCACGGTGATGTCGCGATGCCGTCCCGCCGCCATGCGGGCCAGGGCGGCTTCCGGCTGACCCTGGCTTCCGGTCGTCAATAGGGTCACTTGCTTGGGCGGCAGTTTTTTAGCCGTCTCCATGCGCACGAACGCGCCTTTGGGCACCTGGATATAACCCAATCGCCGGGCGATCTCGAAGTTCTGTTCCATCGACCGACCGGCAATGGCGACCTTGCGCCCATACCGATGGGAGATGTCGACGATCAGTTGGATGCGGCTCAGCTGCGAGGCGAAGCTGGCGACGATCACCCGGCCTGGCGCTTCCCGCATGATACGGTCAAAAGCCGGTTCGATGGTTTTTTCGGAGGGAGTGAAACCAACCTTCTCGGCGCCGGTCGAATCCGAGAGCAGGGCAAGAACCCCGTCCGCCGAAAGCGCAGCTAATCGGGCCAGGCTGGGGCCTTCACCCGACCCCGGCGTGAAATCGATCTTGAAATCGCCGCTGTGAATGATGCGACCGGCGGGGGTGTCGATAGCCAGGGCCATGCTGTCGGGGATGGAGTGGCTGAGAGGGATGGCATGCACTTCAAATGGGCCGATGCGGAAGCTGCCTTCGGGCGTCACCTCGTGCATTTCGGTTTTGTGGCGTGCGCCCAGCCGCTCCTTGAGTTTGCGGTCGATCAATGCCAGCACCAGTTTCGTGCTGTAGATCGGCGCCTGGATTTCCTTCAACAGGTAGGGCAAAGCCCCGGTGTGGTCTTCGTGACCATGCGTGATCACGATGCCGCGCACCCAGTCTTTGCGCTGGCGCAGGTACTCGAAATTGGGGATGACCAGGTCGATGCCCAGCATATCGCTTTCGGGAAACATGACGCCCGCATCCACGATCAGGATGTTGCGGCCATATTCGAAGATATTCATGTTGCGGCCAATGTCGCCCAGGCCGCCGAGGGGTATAAATCGTAATTGTTGAGCCATTTTTGTGTTATTGGTATTGGGTATGAATTCACCCGGTAAGTTTCTTATCCACAGATTCCACGAATTGTACAGATTATGCTTGAATCAGCGGTCATCCGTTTTCGTCCGTGTCATCCGCGTCCAATTTTTAGTCAAGGTGAAATGTATCATTGTTGATAGATTGGGGACGAGTCGGTCAGGCCGGGGTCATTTCCTGGAAGAGAAACCAACCGCCCAGGCGGTCACCTGTGTTCCTGGGCGCTCGATCATAATAGATGTCGAATATCCGGCCTGTCTGCACGCGCACCCGGTAATAATCTCGACCGACGCCCCATGAGCCGCGTTGCGCCGCAGTGGCGGCATGTTCGGGACGCATGTTCGAGGCCATGCGCCCGCGCCTGCCATAATCATGCCATTCGCTCAGCAATGCGACGATGCGGAAATCGTCGTCCTGCCAGTTGAAAGCGTCCGGGCAACCCTGTTTCTTGCCCAGCACCGGCGGATGATCAAACTGAACCGTGATGCTCTCACCGATGAAGTGGAGCGAGATATAATCGGCTCCGTTTTCTTGCGCGTCCATCAAGCCAGGAATCGCGCCAACAGATGGATTGCAAGCACTCCGCCGCCAAACAGGATCAGTCCGGCCCCGCCGCCAGCCGCCCCCCATGCCAGGGTCATGAGGCCAATGATGAGCAGCATTGGGTTCTGGGCGATGCCGCGCGCCCGGCCAGCGATTGTGTTCGGAGCGATTTCATAGCCCAGCACACTCAGTTTCGCTTCCAACTCGCTCATGCGCGGTTCGGTGAGCGTGCTGCCATCCGGGAAAACCAGCGTGGGTACGCTCTCGTAGCCCTGATTGATCTCGCGGACGCGCTGTCTTCCCTCGGCGTCGGTAGAAATGTTGATATACTCGAACTCAGCGTTCGCCCGTTTCAGTATATCGCGCACCGGGGCGACCATAGGGCAGGTATAGCTGCCATACAGGATAATTCTTTCGTTCATGATCTCGGCAAATTGTACCACAAATCGCGTGTGGACAGCGCCCGACATTGGCGCTGCCCGGCGTTGGCGCTAATCCGGCCAGTCGTGATCAAGCAAAGCTTGCAACTGAGGCACGCCGGTGGTGCTGGAAATGCGAATGCGTTTGAGTTCAAATGGCGCGTCGCTGCTGTGCGCGATGCCCGGTTCGGTCGTCACAGCCCCCCAGAAATGGGCGGAGCGGAACACGTCGATCACCAGTTGGTCGTAAGTCCCGCCCGGATAAGAGAGGATGTGCGGTGTGAAGCCCAGGTTGGCGGCGATTGTCTCCTGGCTGCCCAAAGCCTGCCACACCAGATAGTCCAGATCTTTCCCGGCCAGGTTGGGGTGATTGCGGCTGTGCGATCCGATCTCCATTCCGGCCTCGGCCATCTCTTTGATTTGCGCCCAGTCGGCGTAGTTGTCATAAGTCGGATCGCCCTCGCTGGCGCCGGTGGCGAAGTCGGTGATGATGAAAAACGTGCCGGTCATGCCGCGCTCGGCCAGGGCGGGCAGGGCGTTGAGGTAGTTGTCCTCGTAGCCGTCGTCGAAAGTGAGGATGATGGGTTTTTCCGGCAGTTCGGGCTGGCCGGTCGCCAGATGCGAAAGCAGGTCTTGCAGATGGATCGTCGTGTAGCCCTGCTCCTGCAAGTAGTCGAGATGGGCGGCGAAGATGTCGGGGTCGAGCGAGTTGCCGACGCGATAGGGATGCTGATCGTCCGGCGGGGGGACGGAAATATAGTGATACATGAGGATGGGGACGCGAGCGGCGCGGGCGACGCCATCCGGGGTGGGGCCTGGCGTGGACGTGGGCGTGGGGGTAACGGTTGGGGTTGGAGTTCGAGTCGGGGACGGGGTAGCGGTGGGGCTGGGCGTGGCGGTTGGGGTTGGCGTGTGAGTTGGTTTGATAGTTGGCGTGATGGTCGGCGTGGCGGTCGCCTCAATAACCGGAACCGTCACTTCCGCCGCGCGATCGACCGTCCCGCCGCCACAACCGGCCAGAAACATCGTGATGATCAGCGCCAGCAAAATCAGCCCGACGCGTCTCACACTTACAACCTTCATCCTGAAACCTGCAATTTCACGCCCCGCCGCACGATAGCATCGGTCATGCGCGCCACGCGCACGTTGATCAACACATCGTGCACGCGCACGATGTCGGCCCCGCGCACGATGCCCACGGCCGTGGTAGCGGCGGTGGCTTCGGCTCGCTGGTCGGGTGGCAGGTCGAGGGTGTAGCCAATGAAGGATTTGCGACTGGCCCCCAGCAACAGAGGATAACCCAGACTTTTGATCTCATCCAGACGGTCGAGCAATTCCAGGTTTTGGGAAACGGTCTTGCCAAAGCCGATGCCGGGGTCGAGGATGATGTTTTCGTCGCGAATCCCGGCCTTGTGCGCTATCTGCAAACAGATGCCCAATTCCCGTTTCACATCCTCGATCAGGTTGTCATAATCGACGCCGACATAGCGTCCGCCCAAGGCCGGATCGATGCTGGCGGCTTTGGGCGTCATGCGGTTGTGCATCAACACGACAGGGACATTCGCCGCCGCGACCACGCCAGCGAGATCAGGATCGAGCCGCAAACCCCACACGTCGTTGATCAGGTCTGCGCCTGCGGCCAGGGTTGCCTCGGCGACCGCCGCTTTGCTGGTATCGACCGAAATGGGAACGTCAGTCATCCGTCGCAATTCCCGCAACACCGGCAACACTCGCCCCAACTCCTCCGCGGCCCCCACCGGCTCTGACCCTGGCCGCGTGCTCTCCCCGCCCAGGTCGAGAATGTCCGCACCTTCGGCCAACATGCGTTGCGCCTGCGCCAACGCCGCGCCCACGGCATCGTCACCCCGCAGCAGCCCATCGCCGGAAAAGCTGTCGGGCGTGAGGTTGAGGATGCCCATCACATAGGTGCGGCTGCCCCAAAGGAAGGTGGTGTTGCGGATTTGGGACTGCGGATTGCGGAATGGGGGCGTTGTCAGGGCGGTCTGCATTGAAGACGGATGTGATGGAATCGTTCGAGATGATGCCGCAAGTATACCCAACGATCCTGGCATTTCACAGCACAGACGCGCACGAGCGGGTCAGGAATTCAATCCCGACCCGCTCGCGTGAATACGTGATTTGTTGTGCGAGCCTTAACGCGCTGTCATCATCGGCAGGTAGATCCAATCTGAACCGACAGCGACAACGCCGTTGACGGCTGTCACTTCTAGCGATTGGCCGGAGGCATCGGCCAGGGCAATCGGCTCGATGGTCAGGCTGGTGCGCGAGCCGGATGCGTCGGTGGCGGAGAAGACCAGGTCGGCCAGATGCAATTCGCCGCTGACGCCTGCCGGGGCGAGCATGGTCAGGCGCATGCTGTCCGGCGGGTTCTGGTCGTCGTCGAAGATAGCGTTACACAGGGCCACGCCGAAAACATCGCCGGGATCGGCTGTGCACGCGACCGGTCGTAAGACCTGCGGATCATAGCGCAGTTCGATGGTGGCGGCGCCGATCTGGCTGCCGTCTGCATAGGCGATTAGCGGGATGGTGACGATGCCATCGGGCGCAGTCTGAGCGGAACCGGCGGTTATTTGCACGGCGGCCTGGGCGGAACTGGCGCGGGCGGCGTCAAGTTGGCTGGCGGCAGTGGCTGCGGGCGGGCAGAGGGCGTTGGGGATGCCAATGTCGCATTGCGAGATCATCAGGGCATCGACCGAGTCGCATTGGTTGTCGCCGTTCACATCACAGTGCTGCAAGTTGAGTTCGTTTGGTCCAGGCGGGCAAGTGGAGCCGCCCAGCCGTAAGCCGATGTCGTATTGCAGGATGAAGAGGGCGTCGGTGCTGTTGGCGTTGCCGTCGCAATTGACATCGCCAGGCGGTCCCAGCGCAGCCGAGATGGTGACCAGCCCATCCTGTTCGCCCAGGGTTAGCGGCTGACCCAGCGGATCGACGCTGCTTTGCACGGTGACGGCGATTGGCGAAGAATCGCCATCATTGCCAATCGCCCGGAAGAGCAGTTGCGCCAGAGGGTTGTCGCCGGAAAGGCCGAGGATGCTGACGACGTTGAGGGTCGCCGTATCGGGCGGGGTGAGATTGCAGCCGCTGAGATCGAACATGTTGTTCGGGTCGTCATCACATGAGAGCGCCTCTAGCACGGTCGGGTCGTAGGTGAGCGAGACGGTGCTGGCGCCAAGCGGCGGCGTGGTCACATTGCGAATTTCGACCGGCAACCAGAATAGTGCGCCGGGAGGAACTGCGTCCGAACCAGCCCAGACGAAGGCGGTTGCGGTCGGCGTTGGGGTGTCGGTCGGTGTCGGCGTGCTGGTGGGCGTGGGCGTGTCAGTCGGTGTCGGGGTATCGGTCGGTGTGGGTGTATCCGTCGGTGTGGGTGTGTTGGTTGGGGTATTCGTTGGGGTGGGTGTGTCTGTTGGCGTTGGGGTGTCGGTGGGCGTGGGGGTATCAGTTGGGGTTGGTGTGTTGGTTGGTGTATCCGTCGGGGTAGGCGTGTCTGTCGGTGTCGGGGTATCGGTGGGCGTGGGGGTATCAGTTGGGGTTGGTGTGTTGGTTGGGGTGTCCGTCGGGGTGGGTGTATCCGTTGGCGTGGGTGTGTCTGTGGGTGTCGGTGTATCTGTCGGGGTGGGTGTATCGGTGGGCGTTGGCGTGTTGGTTGGGGTATCCGTCGGAGTCGGGGTGTCGGTGGGTGTGGGGGTTGGTGTATCGGTAGGGGTCGGGGTATTTGTGGGTGTGTTGGTTGGCGTGGGCGTAGTGGTTGGTGTCGGCGTATTGGTTGGTGTGGGAGTAATGGTCGGCGTCGGTGTCGGCGTGGGCGTACGACAGGAGCGCAGGCTCACATCGTCGATGTACATCCAGGTGCGGTTAGGCCCGGTGCCGTCGTTGAAAACCTCGAAATAAAGGACAAGAGTTCGTCCGGCGTATTGGCTCAAATCGAATTCCCTGTGCTTCCAGGCTTCGTCATCCTCCAAAACGTTCATCAATTCCTTTACTTTCGTGTAGGTTCCTGGATTGAGGAGCATGACGCGCTGCCAGTCTCCGCCCGCATCCAAAGTCCCCGGCCAATACCAGAAATCAAGGAAGACCTTCTCAGCGTTGGCAGGGATGTTGATGGTTTGATAAACGGTGGAATAGGAGGTGCCGGCGGGCGATATTTCACCAAGCAGGTTACGTTGCGGCAGCAGCGTTGGCCGGGCGGCGCTGGTCGGCAATAGCCCCAAACGGGCGGAGCGCAGACCTGTGTAGTAATTGTTGGTGACATATCGGGCGGTGCTGCCTGTGATCGGCATCGACCAGGCGGCATCTACTTCGAAGCCGCCATTCTGCACCTTTTCCTGACAGACGAACTCTGGCGTGGCGGTGGCCGTCGGGGTATTGGTAGCAGTTGGCGAGCTGGTTGGAGTCGGTGTGTCGGTCGGTGTTGGCGTGTTTGTAGGCGTGTCCGTCGGCGTGGAGGTATTGGTCGCCGTCGGCGTATCGGTGGGTGTGGGTGTGTCTGTCGGCGTAGGAGTGATAGTTGGCGTGTCTGTCGGCGTGGGGGTATTGGTCGCCGTCGGCGTATCAGTCGCTGTCGGTGTAATCGTTGGGGTGGGCGTTTCGGTTGGGGTTGGAGTTGCTGTCGGCGTGTCGGTAGGCGTTGGTGTGTTTGTTGGTGTTGGCGTATTCGTTGCAGTCGGTGTCGGCGTATTTGTGCCTGTAGCCGTCGGCGTGGCCGTCGGTGTGAGCAGATAATTGCGTGCATCCAATGCCTGCACCAAACCATATCCGTAGTCCATGTCCCATCCGGGCGATCCTTTATCCGCTGCCGAATGCAGAATTGCGTGTGAAATGGTCGGTCCACTCAGGCCAGGGAAGAGCGCTCGCAGAATGGCGGCGATGCCGCTGACATGGGCAGTGGCGGAAGAAGTGCCATCAAACCCATAAACCCCCCAAGTACTGTCAATTCTGGTTTGCTGCCATATAACATCCGGTTCACCATCGTTGTCTACATCGGTGTCAGAATCACCACCTGGTGCAACGACATCAGGGCCACCACGGTTAGAATAGGCTGCTCGAACTGCATTAGGAAGCACAGCGCCCACCGCAATCACGCCAGGATAATTGGCGGGGAAACTAAGATATGAACCGCTGTCATTGCCCGCAGCAGCCACTACAATGATGTCTGCAGCGAGTGCAGCGGCTAGTGCATCGTTCACGATCGTACTTGAACATGCAGGCCAAGTATCGCTGCAACTAGTACCGAGCGATAGGTTGATCACATCTGCGTTGTGGGTTCGCGCCCAGTCGATTCCCTGCGCTCCATCCGCAAAAGTTCCTGAACCATCTGCTTCGAGCACCTTCACTGGCATCAACATGGCATTACGCGCCAGACCTGCCACCAGCAGATTATTGTTGGTGCATTGCGCAATCGTTCCTGCCATATGTGTGCCATGACCGTTGTGATCTGCGGCGGGGGTTGGTCCAGGCAGATCGGAAACGGCGCTGAACGGAGATACGAATGTATGACAATTCAAATCCGTTCCCTTACGAATGCCTGAATCGACAACAGCTACGATTGTGCCAGCGCCAAAACCCTGATCCCATATCTGTGGGGCTTGCACGAGCGGAAAATTCCACTGTAACGAATAGTACGGATCGTCGGGCGTGAAATTCGCCGCTGCCGCCTGCACCCGTTCGCTCGCCTGCGTCGTTTGAATTGGTTCAGGTTGATAGAGATAGTTCAGTTCCGCCACTTCCACACCCGGAGTATCCGCAAGCCTTTGCACAGCCTGTAGAGGCGTTTCGCCTGCCAGCACCGGCATCTCATACCAGTCGCCGAAAATGGGCATGGCGGCTCCGGTCGATACCTGCGCGGCCAAGACTCCGGGCTGCAGTCGCGCAAGGACATGGTTGTCATCATGTGGAACCTGCGGATTGGATGCCGCGCCAATGCGACCCGGCGGTTGAATTGGGTTGGCCCAGGCAACGGGAACAAAGAGCAGCAAAGAAAAAAGCGCTGCGATTGCGAGCGACCGGCGGTGAATGTGGCTCATCATAATCTCCTTGTCATCTGAGGCTGTGCGCCCTGAACAGATCCTGCGCGCATCCTGGCGAGAAATGAATGCAGGCATGATCGGATTGGGGTGTTCTCTTACATCTGATGACGGATTGACAAGCCGAAGGTTACGGCCTGGGATGTCGTTTCTTGTCTTATCTTTTTGGGGCTGACGTCCGGCTACGCTCTATACCAGGCGCAAATCTCATTCAACACACACTTCTCACAGCGAGGATTGCGCGCCTTGCACATCTCGCGGCCATGTCGGATCAGATTTATGTGCAGGGGATAGTACCACTCCGCCGGGGCCAATTCCTCCACTGTCGCCATCACCCGGTCCGCCGAAGCATTGGCCGGGGCCACGCCCACGCGACGGCAAACCCGCTGCACATGCGTGTCCACCGGAAAGGCGGGGCGATGCAGGCTGAACAATAACACGATGGAGGCTGTCTTGTTGCCCACGCCGTCGAATTGCGTCAGCCAGGCCCGCGCTTCGCCCACCGGCAACTCGGCCAGCCAATCCAGGTCGAAAGCGCCGCGCTCGGCCAGAATCCGGCGCAGGGCGTTCTGGATGCGCGGGGCTTTCTGATTGGCCAGGCCGCCGGAACGAATGGCCTCGATCACAGCTTCGGTCGGGGCATCGACCACCGCTTGCCAGCCGGGGAAGGCCGCTTTCAGCGAGGCGAACGCCCGGCCAGTGTTCACATCACTGGTATTCTGGCTGAGGATGGTCATCACCAGTTCGTCCACCGCGTCGCCGTGCGAACGCCATTGTGGAAAGCCATAGCGCTCGCCTAGCCGCCGGTACATTTCGGCCAGTTTGGTGATGTGGATGAGATCGGGGTCGGGCATAGCATCAGCGCAGCCGCCAGCACAGATGTTGCAGGAAAAAAGCTGGGCCGCCCCTGATTCTACCAAATTACCACAGTCGTTTGAAGTCAATCTCGAAGCTTGCTACAATCGCTCCATGAGTGACAATCCCACTCCCCAGGACGCCGCCCGCCTGCTGGCGCAACTTCGCCGCCGCGAGGAGATGAGTCATCGCCACGTCGCGGGTTCCGGGCTGGCGCCAGAGATGGCTCTGTTGCGCACCTGGCAATCGCAGCGACTGACGACCACGCACGCTGATCTGTTGCAAAGCGAGCGCTATGGCCCCGCCTGCCGATTCTTTTTGGACGACATCTACGCCCCGCGCGATTTCTCGCAGCGCAATCACGATGCCGAGCGCATTCACGATTTCATGATGCGGTTTCTGCCGGCAAGCACTTTGCGCACGCTGACCCTGGCAATCGAGCTAAACAACTTCACCGATGATCTGGACGAACAACTGCTGGTCGCGATGATCGATCAGCTCGGGCTGACCGATGCGATCACAGCGGAGATGTACGCCGAAGGCTACCGCATTTGCGATAATTACGAAGAGCGCGCGGCGCAGATTCGCATGGTCACCGAGATTGGGCATGGTTTGCAGCGGCTGGTGCGCATCCCGCTGGTGGGGTGGACGTTGCGGCTGGCACGTGGGCCTGCCCATCGCGGCGGCTGGTACGAATTGCAGGGATTCTTGGAGCGAGGTTTCGCCGCGTTCAAGCACATGGGCGGCGGCGTGAACGGGTTTCTGAGGACGGTCGAGAGCCGCGAGATGCGAATTTTAGATCAGATTTTCACGGAAGGTCCTGATCCCTTTTCTTTGCAAATGGACGGAATCTATGAGTAAACGTGGCAAATGGATACGCCGAAATCGTAGTACGCCTCCACCCAACATGCCCAAAATGTTGCACCCGTCGGTCTGGGCTTTCTCCGAGCCGAATGCGAGCGAGCGGATGTTGGTTAATTTGAACCGTTTGTTGGAGGATCAGGAATTCGAGTCAGACGAAGAATTGAATGCATTTCTCGAGCCGATCATGCTCGGAGGGGGGCTTCCCCAAGCAGAGCCGCGCACAGCATTGGAAAAGGCTCAAGAAATAGCTTATGACGCCTGGGAGGCAAAGGGTAAAAAACGGATGCAACTTGCGCGTCAGGCGCTGGAAATCTCGGAAGACTGTGTTGATGCCTATGTCATCCTGGTCTTTACTCCCGAAACAACTGACGAAAAATCGCTGGTGATTTTGAACAGAGCAATAGAGATAGGTGAATCGCTGCTCGGCCCTGAGTTTATGGAGGAAAATGTCGGCCATTTTTGGGGTATCACGATGACTCGGCCCTACATGAGAGCGCTGGAAGCAAAAGCACGTACCCTATGGGCGCTTGCCAGGAATACCGAAGCAATCGCGGTCGCGCAGGAAATGTTGCGGTTGAATCCCGGTGACAACCAGGGCGCCCGATACAAGCTCTCACATTGGTTACTGAGCGAAAAACGAATTCGTGAACTAAAGGAATTGTTCGCAGCATATGCAGATGATCCCACCCCCGATATGATCTATAACAAGACATTGGTTCTGTTTCAAGAGTCGGGCGATAGCGGCCCAGCACGTCATCAGTTGCGGGATGCGAAGCGTTGGAATGCGCATGTAGCGCCCATACTGTTGGGGTATTCTGATCTACCATCCAGCCCTCCACACCTGGTTGAGCCAGGCAGTGTGGAGGAGGCTGAGGCTTATACGCTTGCCGCTATTTCGATGTGGAAGAATACGCCCGGAGCGATGGATTGGTTGGCAAAACGTGCGCGTGTATGAGATGGTCAGGCTAGCTTGTAGGCAGTTCCGCCGGGTATAATGTGCGGTTATGAGCGCAACACCCGAATCAATCGTCCGCATCGGCCAGATCGGCTTCGGCTATTGGGGGCCAAACCTCGCCCGAAACTTCCGCGCTATCCCCGCCTGTGAGTTGTCCGCCCTCTGCGACGCCAGTCCCGACCGGCTGGCGATGGCGGGGGATTTGTACCGATCGGCTACTCTGTACACATCATTCGACGAAATGTTGGCCTCAGAGATCGACGGCGTTGCCATCGCCACGCCCGCCCGCAGCCACTATCCGCTGGTCATGCAGGCTCTGAAGGCCGGCAAGCATGTCTTCGTTGAGAAACCGCTGGCCATGACGACAGTCGAGGCCGCTGAGATGGTGGAGACGGCGGAACGGTTGGGGAGAGTGCTGATGGTGGGGCATGTGTTCGAGTACAACCCCGCTGTGCGCTATGTCAAAAACCTGCTGGACAGTGGCGCTATCGGCGACGTGTATTACCTTTACTCCACCCGCGTAAACCTGGGCCGCATCCAGAGCGACATCAACGCCCTGTGGAGCATCGCCCCGCACGACATCTCCATTTTCCTCTATCTGCTCGGCCAGACGCCGGAAAGCGTCAGCGCCCGCGGGGCTCGCTATCTCAGCGGTGATGTGGAGGACGTGGTATTCTGTTCGATGCAGTTCCCCAGCGGCGTGGTGGCGCACGTCCATGCCTCCTGGCTAGACCCCAGCAAAGTGCGCTGCATGACGGTGGTGGGCAGTCATAAAATGGTCGTTTACGATGATCTGGCGACGGAGGGCAAAGTCAAGATTTACGATAAAGGCGTCACTCGCTTCACCAACCCGCAATATGGCGAATACCAATATCGCCTGCACACGGGCGATATCCTGATCCCCAAGCTGACAATGCAGGAGCCTTTGCGGCTGGAGTGCGAAGACTTTGTGCGGGCAATCCAGACGGGCGAGTCGCCGCTGACGGATGGACGGAACGGGCTACGTGTGGTGCAGGTGTTGGAGGCGGCACAGAGGTCGATGGAACGGAACAGTCAAGAGATTGCCATCAACTTGGCCGCCGCTTGATGGGCTTGCTGCGACAATGCATTCTCGCACAAATATGGAGACTTTCTTTTGGACTCTGTGATTTTGAAGGCGGGTGAAAGACCAACTGTAGCAGTCGTCGGGTGCGGCTACTGGGGCAAAAATCTGGTGCGGAATTTCGATCAATTACAGTCGCTTGCCTTAGTGTGCGAAGCTGATCCGGCGGGGCGGGCGAGGGCTGTAGAAATCGCGCCCGGCGTGCCGGTGACGGATGATTTTCAAACGGCGCTGGATTCTGAGCTGCCGGGTCTGGTGATCGCCACCCCCGCCGAGACGCATTACGCGCTGACGCGGCGGGCGCTGTTGGCCGGTAAAGATGTGCTGGTCGAGAAACCGCTGGCGCTGACGTACGAGGAAGGCAGAGAACTGGTGGAGTTGGCAGAGAGGTCGGGCAGGATTTTGATGGTCGGGCACGTGCTCGAGTATCACCCTGCCATCGTGCGCCTGCTGGAACTGGTCAGATCGGGGGCGCTGGGTCACGTGCGCTATATCTACTCCAACCGCCTCAGCCTGGGCAAAATCCGTCGCGAAGAAAACATCCTCTGGAGCTTCGCCCCGCACGATGTGGCCGTGATCTTGCGCCTGACCGGCGGGCTGCCCTTTCAAGTGGTTGCTTGCGGCGGCGCATACGTGCAAGCCAACATCGCCGATGTCACCGTCACCAATTTGCTGTTCGATAACGGCGTACGGGCGCACATCCACGTATCCTGGCTGCATCCGTTCAAGGAACAGCGCCTGGTCGTGATCGGTTCGCGTAAAATGGCGAGCTTCGACGACGTTACCAAACAACTGATCCTGTATGATCAGCACGTCGCCTGGCAGGAAGGGCAGCCGATCCCGGTCAAAGGTCAGGGCGAGATCGTGCCCTTTGGCCCGGAAGAACCTCTGAAGCAGGAATGCCGGGCCTTTCTCGACGCCGTCGCCACGCGCCGCCCGCCTGTCACCGACGGCGCCAGTGGACTGCGCACGCTGAAAGTGCTGCAAGCGGCGCAGCGCTCGCTGGTGATGAACGGCGAGCCGGTGACGCTGCCCATCGACAGCTTTCAACTCTCTCGACCCTCATGACTGAACCCGACTATTTCGCTCACCCCACCGCCGTCATCGACGCCGGCGCTCAGATCGGCGCTGGCACGAAAATCTGGCATTTCTGCCACATCATGCCTACCGCCCGTATCGGCGAACGCTGCAACCTGGGGCAAAACGTGTTCGTAGACAACAACACGGTGATCGGCAACGGCGTCAAAATCCAGAACAACGTCTCGGTCTACAACGGCGTCATCCTCGAAGATGACGTCTTTTGCGGGCCATCGTGCGTGTTCACGAACGTGATCAACCCGCGCAGCGCCATCGAGCGCAAACATGAATTCAAGCCCACACAGGTGCGGCGCGGGGCCAGCATCGGAGCTAATGCCACTATTGTTTGCGGCGTCACCATCGGCGAATATGCCTTCATCGGAGCCGGGGCGGTGGTGACGAAGGATGCGCCCGCCTTCGCCCTGGTGTACGGCAGTCCGGCGCGGGTGCGGGGGTGGGTGTGCGAGTGCGGAGAAAAGTTGAGTTTCGACGGCGAGACGGCGCTGTGCACGGCCTGCGGTCGCGTTTATCGGCAAGACGACGGCCGGGTTGAAAGGGCTGATTGAGATCATGACCCAGCCTTCGATTTTGATTCTGACAGGGACAAGTCAGAATCAAAGAATGACACAGCATTTTTTCTCGTTTCGTGGCCGGGGATTGCATTGGGCAAGAAATATTCTTGAGGGGTAGGGCTATGTACACGCGGTGAAAACTCTCATGGATCGTCTAAGAAATTTATGGGAGCGCCGACGACAACGCGGGTTGGTGGTCGTTGCCAGCGCTTATGTCTCGGGATACGTATTGCAAAAAGGGATCGGCTTTCTACTGATCCCGATCTGGGCGCGTTTCCTGACTCCGGAAGACTATGGGATCACCGGCACGTTGACAGCCTATGCCGGCGTTTTATCGACGATTTTGGGTCTTGGTCTATATGCCGCAACGGTGCGACACTACCACGATAGCGATGACGTTGAAAGCAGGAAGAGCTATGTCAGCTCGATCATGCTGTTTCAATTGGTCGTTGCCGGCATAGCGGTTCTCGCTATGTCCGCTTTTGGGGAATCAGCCTGGACGCTTCTGACGGCGGATACAATTCCTTTTCAGCCTTACGTTCCCATCGTTTTGTGGACAACCTATATCGATCTGTTGATACAGATCCCGCTTGCTCTGTATCAGACACAGCAAAAGGCCAAACAATATGTCAGCATGCAATATATCCGATTCGGATTGGGCGTGTTGGGCAGTCTGTTGTTTGTGGTGCTTCTCCGTTGGGGGGCGCTAGGCGTTCTCGTGAGCCAACTTAGCGCCGCCTTTTTTACCGCCATAGTCGTCTTTTATCTATTTACGCCGCAATGGTTTAGCCGCGCCATATCTTTCACGTATGTCCGACGGGCGCTTACCTATGGACTGCCACTGGTGCCTCACGCGATGGCCGGCTGGATGCTGCAATCATCTGATCGGATTATTCTCGAACGCAATGTCTCGTTGGCTGAACTGGGTCTGTATAACTTCGGGTATACTTTGGCCATGAGCATGCAATTTCTGGTCTATGGCATCAATCAGGCCTGGATACCTTTTTATTATGGAATCATGAAGCAAAATGACAACGTCGATGCCCGTGTTGTTCACGTTGTCTCGAGATACGTGGCTGTGATAGGCGCCATTTGTCTGGCAGGAAGCCTTTTCGCCGGTGAGGTGATCCAAATCCTGATGCCCTCACGTTATTTTGGCGCTGCTACTTTCATCCCCCCTGTAATGGCCGGGTATTTTTTCTTGGGGCTTTATTATTTCGCCAGCGCACCGTTGTTTTATCATCAGAAAACCAGAAGCATCCCGCTGTTGACAGGCAGCGCTGCTGCGGTCAATATCCTTGTGAACATCTGGCTCGTACCGCGGTTCGGGGCCATTACCGCTGCCTGGTCGACGTTGCTTGCTTACGCCCTATTGTTAGCGCTGGCATTGCCAGCCGGACGACGCTATCAGCAACCGAATTATCCGTTTATGCGATACGCTTTCCTGGTGTTCATGTTGATAGCAGGTACGGTTGCAGCCAGCGTCATGGGAACCTGGGTATCGTTCGCTATGTTGGCAAAAGCACTATGGCTGTGCGCCTATATCGTGGCAGCCTACATCCTCCTGCTCAAACCAAGTGGAACGACAGCGCATGCCTGAAATCCTTGCACTCATTCCGGCCCGCGGCGGCTCAAAAGGCGTGCATCGCAAGAATATCCATCCCCTTGGCGGCAAACCGTTGATAGCCTGGACGGTCGAAGCTGCCAGGCAGAGTGAATCCATCAATCGCATCCTGATTTCCACCGATGATCCAGAAATCGCCGAGATCGGCCGGGGTTTTGGCGCTGAAATTCCCTTCCTGAGACCTGGGCATCTTGCCTTGGACAACACACCCGACCTGCCCGTTTATCTGCACACCCTCTCATGGCTATCCGAGCATCTCGATTATCATCCCGATCACGTCGTCTGGCTTCGCCCCACCTCGCCACTACGAACTTCGCAGGACGTCGATGCAGCCATCGAAATACTGATCGCTGCAGAAGCCGATTGCATCCGCTCTGTCAATCTGGCGCATGCGCACCCTTATTGGATGAAACAATTCGACAATGAGCGGCTCATCCCCTTTCTGCCGGGTTACGACGAAACCAGCTATCCCCGCCGCCAGTTGTTGCCCGCAGTCTATCATCTCAACGGGGCGGTCGATGTCATCCGCTGCACTTCGGTGCTGCCGGACGGGCCGTTGTTCACGCCCAATATGCTAGGCTATGTCATGCCCGTCGAACGAAGTCTGGATATCGACACTGAGCTTGATTTCATTATCGCCGAAGCTTTGATTTCAAGGAGAACAGCATGATTCAGCCCATCCAGATTGGAAGCCGATTTGTCGGGCCGGGCTATCCCTGTTTCATCATCGCAGAAGCGGGCGTTAATCACAATGGCGATATGCAATTGGCCCGACAACTGATCGATGCCGCGGTCGTGGCGAAAGTCGATGCCATCAAGTTTCAAAGTTTCATCACCGAAGAACTGATTACGTCCCATGCCCCCAAAGCAGGTTATCAGGTGGTCACAACGGGTGAGGCGGGCGGCCAATTCGCCATGCTGAAGGCGCTGGAACTCACTCCCGCGCAGTATGCCGAGCTAAAAGCGTATTGCGAGCAAGCGGGGCTGATCTATCTTTGCACGCCCTATGAAAACCGTAGTGTCGATATGTTGGCGGAATTGGATATCACCGCCTACAAAATCGCTTCCACAGATACGACGAACCTGCCATTTCTGCGATTCGTCGCCAGCAAGCAACGCCCCGTGCTGCTCTCGACCGGCATGTCCGATTTGGGAGAAGTGGAAGCCGCGGTGACCGCTTTGTGGGAAGGCGGCTTGCGCCACAAGATGGCCTTGTTGCATTGCACGTCCGAATATCCTTCGCCGGTGCAGGAGATCAATCTACGAGCCATGCGCACCCTGGAACACGCCTTCTCCTGCCCGGTGGGTTACTCGGATCATACACAGGGATTGGCGGCCAGCGCCTGGGCCGTCGCCGCGGGAGCCTGCATCCTGGAAAAGCATTTTACACTCGATAGGAGTCTGCCGGGGCCTGATCATCGCGCCTCGTTGGAGCCAGGGGAGCTATCGAATCTGGTCGAGATGATCAGGGATGTCGAGGCTGCGTTGGGCGACGGCGTCAAACGACCGACTGCAAGCGAACTGGCAAATAAACCCATGATGCAGAAGAGCCTCGTCGCCCGTCAGGACATCGCCGCAGGACAGGCCATCGAAGCAGCCCACCTGACTTGCAAACGGCCAGCAACAGGCTTACCGCCCGCCTGGTTCGACAAAGTGATCGGCAAAAAGGCCGCTGCATTCATTCCTGCGGATACGATTCTTGACCTGACATCCGTGGATTGGGACTCGTGATGGATTTCTCACCACAAGACAAAGCACGCCGCCATCGTAGCATCGAAATCCGTCAGATCGATCAATCCGTGCAGCCTGCGCTCGCACAGTTCTTCGAAATGATCGCTCAGACCGGCTTGACGACGCACTTTCATCCTCACGCCATGAGCAGGGAAGAGGCTGCGCAGATCGCAGAATACCAGGGGCCTGATCTCTACTATGCATTGCTGCTTGCTGACGAAATCCTGGGTTATGGCATGTTGCGCGGCTGGGACGAGGGTTATGCAATCCCTTCGCTTGGCATCGTCATCGCGCCAAAGACGCAGGGCCTCGGGTTGGGGCGCATGTTCATGCATTTCCTTCATGCGGCGGCGCGGCAGCGTGGCGCCACAAAAGTGCGGTTGAAAGTCTATGCGGATAATCAACCGGCGCTGGCTCTGTATCGCCAGCTAGGCTATGAGTTCATCGACAAAGAAGCAGAGCAATGGGTGGGGTATCTCGACCTATGAATCGGCGACGACAACATCTGTACGTCTCGACGGCATGCCTCCCCTGGCAGGAACCGCTCCCCGATCGGCTGGCCGCTTATCGCGCTTTCGGCCTCGATGCGATCGAACTCGGCGGCAATGTCTCGGTCACCGATGAGGCGCTTTCGATGATGTCTCGTACCGATCCGCCGTTGCTGGTTCATAATTACTTTCCCCCACCGGCCGAATCTTTCGTGCTGAACCTGGCATCGATGGATGAGACTATCCGCACGCGCAGTCTCGACCTGGTGATGTCCGGGCTGAGCCTGGCCGTCCGGTTGGGAGCGCCGTTTTACTCGGTGCACGCCGGGTTCGTCACCGACCCGGTTGGATTTGGCGAAACCAGCTTCCTGTTCCCCTCGCCGGCTTCGCCAGAGGAAGTCGAACTGGCCGCAGAGCGATTCTTGCAGAGTATATCATTCGCCGCCAGACGAGCGCGGGAGCTGGGGATTGAGATACTGGTCGAGAACAACGTCTGTCCGTTGGATTTACAGGGGAAGCTGTTGCTGCAAACAGCCGACGAGATGTTAGAGTTATTTGCCCGTCTCGACGATCTGCCTGTTGGCATGCTCTTAGATACGGGGCATCTCAAGGTCACAGCCGCCACTTTCGGCTTTGAACCCGCGGCATTCGTCTCCGCCGTGGAGCCATTCGTACGTTGCATCCATGTCCACGATAATGATGGCGTCAAAGACCTGCATTGGCCGGTCGAAGCTGATAGTTGGGCGCTCTCAATTTTGAAACGCCCTACCTTCGTCGATCTGCCTATCGTGATCGAATCAAAATTCGCAGCCGTCGAGGCGCTACGTCAACATGTCGAGTTTATGCGCAACGAATTGTCAGGAAACCGCGAATCGGCGAGCGGACTGGTCTAATTCAACAGTGAATTCATCCTCATGTCGTGGGTGTAACCGTGTATCAAGAAATTCGTGAGCAGATCCAAGCGATCAGTGTGCCAGCCTCAAGCACCATCAGAGAGGTCATGCAGGCTATCGACAGAGGAGCGCTGGGGCTGGCTTTGCTGGTCGATGCCGAAAACAACGCCTTCGTCGGCCTCGCCACCGATGGCGATATCCGCCGTGCGCTGCTTGCGGGGCTGGGGCTGGAGTCGTCGGTTGCAGGCGTGCCGCGCCCTGTTCCCCAGACTGCGCCGGCAGGCACTCCGTCTGAGAGCCTATCCGAGATGTTCAGCGCGCCGGTGCGCATCATCCCGCTGCTCGATGAACAGTCAAGAGTTGTCGACCTTGCCATCATGGATCGGCGAATGCGCCTGCCTGTGGCGGAACCAAGTTTTGGCGAAAAGGAATTGAAGTATACGGCGGAGTGCGTCCTCACGGGTTGGGTCTCATCAGCAGGCCCTTTTGTCACGCGCTTTGAAGAGATGTTTGCTGAATTCTGTGGGGCAAAGCATGCGATAGCCGCCAGCAATGGCACAACCGCGCTGCACCTCGCCATGCTCGCCCTGGGCATCGGCCCTGGCGACGAAGTGATTGTCCCGACGCTCACGTTCATTGCAACGGCGAATGCGGTCACCTACACCGGAGCGCGTCCAGTCTTCGTCGATAGCGAGCCGGAAACATGGAACATTGATCCGGCTCAGATCGAAAGGGCGATTACCCCCAAAACCCGCGCGATTATCCCCGTCCATTTATACGGTCATCCGGCCAATATGGCTGCGATCCTGGACATTGCGCAGCGTTATGGTCTCTTTGTGGTTGAGGATGCCGCCGAAGCGCATGGCGCACGCTATCAAAATCGCATTGTTGGAAACCTGGGTGATATTGGGATTTTCAGTTTTTATGGCAACAAGATCATTACGACGGGTGAGGGCGGGATGCTGGTCACGGATCGCACTGATCTGGCAGAACGGATACGCATTTTGCGGGATCATGGCATGTCACCTGAGCGGCGCTATTGGCACACGCACCTGGGCTATAACTATCGAATGACCAACATCCAGGCCGCCCTGGGCGTGGCGCAAATGGAGCGCATCGACGCCATCCTGGCAGCGAAACGTCAGCTCGCCCGCACTTATGGCGCGGGATTAGCCGGCGTGACGGGACTATCATTACCTCCGGCGGCGGCATGGGCCGACAATGTGTACTGGCTCTATTCCATCCAGGTCCAGCCCGAAAGGTTCGGCATGAGACGCGATGACCTGATGGCCGCATTACAAGCTATGCAAATAGAAACCCGCCCGCTTTTCCCGCCCGTGCATCAACAGCCGATTTACGCCACGGGTCAACGCCTGCCCGTCGCCGAGGCGCTAAGCCAGAACGGGCTGAGTCTGCCCAGCAGCGCCGCTCTATCACCGGCTGATATCGCTCGCATCATCTCGGCAATTCGCACACTGGCTGGTTCGGCGCCGACGCAGATTCAATGATGACCGGGCATGAGTTCTTTGATGCAGTCGAACAGATGGAGGATTTCAGCTTCCGGCAATTCAATCTGTTCAAAGTCTTCTTCACCGATTATGCCTTCAACCGCCAGCTTAACCGGCAGGGGCAGGTCTGGCGTCAGGCGCAACGCCAAAACTCAGGGCGAATGATTCTGAATCGAATCATCGGGTTCTTCATCGGCGTCACTCAAATCATACGGCTGCGTTTGGCGCATGCGCCCCGAACTTTGTCGATTTTCTACGGAGCCACAGGGCGCATTACTCGCATCGAAGACGTCACCTACGACCTGTACAACGCTCGAATTGTCACCGAAAGCAATCGCAGCCAGTTCGTTATTGTCGAGGACTTCGACGATGGCGTGCCCAAAACATACAGCGCCGATCTTTATATCAGCCAGTTCAGTTTATTGATCCAGGCCATTCGTTTACTGGTTCGGGTCTTCATGTCTCGGGGGATTTTGGAGCGAGGCGAGCGGATAGCTGAGAATAATCCCGCGCTAGGTTATGACCACCGTGAGGCGGCAAATATCATCCTGACTTTCTATTCCAATTATCTAACCCTGCGCATCGTGCTTGCCCTGCTCGCGCCCCGGCGGATATTGATGACATGTCATTACGGACGTGAATCATTCATCGCGGCGGCAAAGTCATCAGGAGTTCCGGTAATTGAATTGATGCACGGCACAGTCGCAGATAATCCCTTTTATATTTATCCGGCCGGATTTTCCGATCTATTCCCCCGCGCGCTATTCCCCGACCGGCTGGCGGTATATGGGGCATATTGGCGCAATCTTGTGATTGAGGGCAATATGTTTCCGCCTGATTCTGTGTTCGTAGGGGGCTATTACCTGAAGACTGTCGCACCGCAACACAAGGGGAATAAAGATAATCGAACCACAATACTGATCACATCGCAACCAACCGTACAAGACGAAATTGCTGACTACGTTGCATACCTCAAGTTGAAACTGGATTCTTCGGACTGGCGCATCATCATCCAACCACACCCCAGTGAAAACCCGGATATCTTCAAAGGGCTTCTTCAATCTGGTTTTGTCGAATTTGGCGCAAAAGGAACGTATGAATTGTTGGCCGATTGTGATATCCATATCAGCGTCTATTCAACCGTGCTCTTTGAAGCCTTGCGTTATGGCGTCGCCAATTATGTTCTGTTTGTAGACAGCGTTCGCAATCGCTGCGAGGCCATCGTTTCCAGCGGCATTGCTCGCATGCTCTGGCCGCATGAAGTACCTGAAACTCACGACATTCCCACGAGCCCTGTAGCACTCTTCTTT
Organism: Caldilineales bacterium; assembly: GCA_024102915.1. Lineage (GTDB taxonomy): Bacteria > Chloroflexota > Anaerolineae > J102 > J102 > JAGFJG01. The sequence continues at coordinate 38,955 of JAGFJG010000107.1, read as the reverse complement.
GCCGATTATGACTCCTCCACACTTTTTGCGACGGATAATGCTTGAGGGATCTCAGGGCTGACTCTCGAAAGCGATTTCTCAAATCGCTTCTAAACCCACACCAGCATGAAAATCCTCACCGTGGTCGGCGCACGACCTCAGTTTATTAAGGCTACTCCGGTCAGCCAGGCGCTTCAAAACGCTGACATTAGCGAATTTTTGGTGCATACAGGACAACATTACGATGCCAATATGTCTCAGGTGTTCTTTGACGAATTGAGCATTCCTCAACCCGATCTGAACTTGGGCGTGGGGTCTGGCAGTCATGGCAAGCAGACAGGCGAAATGCTGATGCGGCTGGAAGAAGTGATGATGACTGAAAAGCCAGATTGGACATTGGTGTATGGCGACACCAATTCCACGCTGGCGGCGACGCTGGCAGCAATCAAACTGCACATTCCGGTTGCGCATGTGGAGGCGGGGTTGCGCTCGTTCAATCGACGCATGCCCGAGGAGCACAATCGCGTGATCACCGATCGCTGTGCCGACCTCCTCTTCTGTCCCACCCAGACTGCAATGGACAATCTCAGTCGCGAGGGCATTGACGCAGGGGCGTTCCTGGTTGGAGATGTCATGTATGACTCGGTCCTGGCTTTTGCTGAGATAGCCCGCCAACGGTCTCAAATCCTCGACCGTCTTGGCCTGACACGACATGGTTTTCTGTTGGCCACCGTGCATCGTCCTGCAAACACGGACGATCCTCAGCGCCTGAACGCCATCCTCGAAGCATTGACAGGTATATCAGACATCGTTGTTTTTCCCCTTCATCCACGCACGCGCAAAAAAATCCAGGAGTTGGGCTGGAAAACGGAAGATATTCAGGCGAACGGGGTGATGATTATCGAACCGACAGGCTATCTAGATATGCTTGCTTTGGAACAGAACGCCAGACTGATTCTGACAGACTCAGGCGGTGTTCAAAAAGAGTCCTATTTTTTTGCCACGCCTTGCATCACATTACGAGATGAAACCGAGTGGGTAGAAACGTTGGAAACAGGTTGGAACGTTTTAGCGGGAGCCGACAGTGAGAAGATAATGCACCATGTCAGTTCATTTGCCCCTACCGGTTCGCCGCCCTCCATCTTCGGCGATGGTCATGCGGCGCAAAAAATCGCCTATCAATTATTGAGCCATTGAGAGCTACCATTCAAGATTAGGTTATGACACGACAAAAGGTCTGCATTCTCTCTCTAGAAAATATACAAAATGACGGCAGAGTATTGCGGCAAATTGAATATGCAGCGCGAGAATATGATGTCACATTTGTGGGTTGGGGTCAGTTAGAAAAGCCAATTCCACATGTCACTATGAAGCCGGTTCAGCAATGGATTTTTCCTCCGTTGCAACGATCATCGCAAATCGCTCGGATGTTTATGGGTAGGGTTTCACAGCGGTACTGGGAAAAATGGTATTGGGCCAAGCCAGATCATCAGCAGGCGCTTGCAACCATTTTGCAGGGCCAATACGATCTCATTCACGTCGACGAAGCGATAGCGTTGCCAATTGGCGTACGCGCCGCCGAACAACTGGGGACGAAACTCCTGTTTGATGCCCATGAATACAGTCCTGAGCAGGCAGCCGATAAATTGTGGGGGAGGCTTCTGGCAAAGCCCTTTTACGAATACATTATCCAAGAATACGCCCCTCGGGCGGATGCAATGATTACTGTTGCACCCGGCATTGCCGAACGATACGCCAGGGAATTGAATAGACAGGTTGAGGTCATCATGAATGTCCCGATCTATCAGCCACTGCATTTCCGGCCCACGAATCCGCAAAGCATTCGCATGATCTATCACGGCGCGGGATCACGGGATCGCCGTCTGGAGGCGCTCATCCAGACTGTGGGGCATCTCGATGTCCGCTTCAGCCTGGACTTGATGCTTGTGATAAAAGACCCGGCTTATCTGGCCGAACTACAGCAATTAGGAACTAGCCTCGCACCCGGACGTGTTCGCTTCCGACCGGCGGTTCCCCCAGATGAAATCGCCTCGACCGTGAATGAATATGATATTGGCATGCCCTTCATCCCACCAGTGAACTACAATCACGCCCATTCTCTGCCGAATAAGTTCTTCGAATACATGATGGCGGGCCTGGCTGTTGCTATTGGACCTTCTGTAGAGATGCAGGGTATTGTTGAGCAGTATGGCGTCGGTGTTATTGCCGCTGGTTTCGAACCTGCTGAAATGGCTGAACGCCTGCTATCGCTCACGTCCGAAGAGATTGATTCGATGAAGCAAAATTCACTCGCGGCGGCGAAGTTGTTCAATGCCGATTACGAGATGGGAAAGCTACTCAGCATCTATCACCGTCTCCTCACATGAAGATATGCCTGGATATCTCGCCAGACGTTCATCATCGCGCGGGCATGGGGCGCATGGCGCACGAAATGGCTGTCGCCCTGGTCAATGCAGCCGCTGACGAGCAGTGGTCGGTTTTCTACAATTCTCATTCTGGCGTTTACCCCGCCCCGCCTCTCGATCGCATCCCGCGCACTACGATTGATCTGGGAAACAAACGATGGCGATTGCGCGTCATGCAGGCTTATGCGTTGCGACAAGCTCAGGATGGGTTGATAGGTTCGGTGGATATCTTTCATGCCACCGACCACCTGCTTCCCAACCTGCAACGGACAAAGGCTGTTTTTAGTTTGGGCGATGTCACTTTTCTGTCGCATCCACAGGCCCATTCCCGCTTGAACCGCATGTTTCTGCGGTTGATGATGCCTCGATTCCTATCCAATGCGTATGCTATTATCGCCATTTCGCAGAATACGCTGGCCGAAATGAAGCGCTATTACGAAGTGGGCTTGGATAATGCAACAGTCGTCCATCTCGGCGTAAGCAAGCGCTTCAAACCGATTGATGATCCTGCAACATTGACAGATGTGCGAAAACGCTACGCTCTGCCGTTAGACTTCATCCTCTATGTCGGTACAATTGAACCCCGCAAAAACATCGCCAGACTGATCGAAGCCTATGCCAATCTGAACAATCAGACGACAAAACTGGTAATCGCCGGGAAGAGGGGGTGGTTGTACGATGATGTGTTTCAACTGGTACAGTCGCACGGTCTCGAAAACGACGTTCTATTTCCAGGTTATATTTCTGACGAGGATCTCCCGGCCATTTTTTCCGCGGCAACGCTCTTTGTCTTCCCCTCACTCTATGAAGGCTTCGGTCTGCCTGTTTTGGAAGCGATGGCGTGTGGCGTTCCCGTCATCACCAGCAATGTTTCGAGCCTGCCCGAAGTAGCCGGTGACGCCGCAATCCTCATCGACCCCTATGACATCCAATCCATCAGAGACGCCATGCAATCGTTGATGGACAATCCGACAAAACGGTCAGAGTTAAGTGCAAAGGGATTACGGAACGCGGCGGAATTTACCTGGGAACGTACAGCCAGGCAAACGCTCGATATTTACCGCCAGCTTGGCAGTAAACGATGAGCATCGAAGTGATTCAACGACAATTCGACCGGAGCGAACAACTTGAATTCTGTTAGCTGGACTCACGTCCGTTGTAACCAATGCAATGCCGACGACGCCCGTCTCCTGGTGCAGGATATCGTCCATCGCCAGGGCCAGGCTTATCGCTTCGACATCGTGCAGTGCCGGCAATGCGGGCTGATCTACACCAACCCGCGCGGCAAGAGCGAGCTTTTCGATAACCTGCAAGGCGGCGGCGCCTGGCAGAATGCCGCTGTCGTCAACCAGGGCATTTACACGGTCGGCGTTCGGAATATCCTTCATCATCTCCCGGCGAATCAGCCTGTGCGTCTGTTGGATATCGGTTCGGCCTATGGCGATTTTCTGGACTTCGCTCAGAAGGCCGGGTGGCAGGCGGAGGGCGTCGAGATCAATCCGGGGTCGGCGCCGGTGAGCCGAGAGCGAGGTTTCACCGTGTATGAAGGCTATCTCGGCCAGCTCGGTTTGCCCGAATCGAGCTTCGATGTGATCACGATGTGGGATGTGATCGAACACCTGGACGCACCCAAGGAATTCCTGGCAGCCGCTCTGCCTTTGCTCAGGCCGGGGGGATTGCTCTTCTTCCACACCGGCAATGCCGATTTCCAGATCCCCAAAGCTCGCCTCCTGCGCCGATTGTTCCCGGATCGTGGCCCGCTGGTCGCCTCGCACCAACACATCTATCATTTCGATCCCGCCAGCGCCTTGAAGATCGCCCAATCCGCCGGATTCGAGCCGCTCGTCGTATTCTCATGCGGGACGTTGCTCTATCCCTCGCGGCTGAAGCGCCTGGCCCTGCGGAGTTATAACGCTGCCGCCGTCACCATCCATCGCCTCGGCCTCCCGTTGTACACCAGCGCTATGGGCGTCCTCGCTCGCCGTCCCTGACCCATGCGTCTCCTCCTCGACGCCCGCACCCTGCGTGACGACTTCCCCGGCATCGGGCGTTATGTCTATAACCTCGCCAACGCCCTCGCTCCGATCCTCGACGGCGAACTCATACTCCTGGCGGGTGATGACTCACGCAACACGCAATACGATCTCTCCGCCCTCGCCCGCCACCCCAACTTCACCCTCGTCCCCGCCGACACCCCTATCTTCTCCTGGCGAGTCCAGACCGATCTGCCGCGCCTCATCCGCTCGCTCAAGCCCGACCTCGTTCATTTCCCCTACAATGTCCGGCCTTTCCGGCTCGACCTGCCCTCCGTGCTCACCCTCTACGATGTCATCCCCCGACTCTATCCGGACTATTTCTCGCGGCGGCGACGCTGGCAGATCGAATTCATCCAGCGTTTCGCCTTGCGCGCCAGCAATCGATTCGTCGCCATCTCGCAGGCCACGGCGAATGATTTTCATTCACACTACAGCGTCAACACAGCGCTGATCACCACCACGCCGCTGGCCCCCGACCCCATCTTCCAGCCGCAACCGCCCGAAGTCATCGCCAGCTTACGCGCACGCCTCGAACTGCCCGACTGCTACGTGCTCTATCTCGGCTCGAACAAACCGCACAAGAATCTGGAAAGGCTGGTGCAGGCCTGGGGTTTGGTTCAGAGGTCAGGGGTCGGAGATCAGAGATCGGAACACGCATCTCTCAATCTCCAATCCCCAATCCCCAATCCGCAACTCCTCATCGCCGGAGCCTGGGACGAACGCTATCCTGAACCCAAAAGACTGGCCGAGCAACTCAGCCTGGGCGAAAGCGTGCGTTTCCTTGGCCCCATCGCCAATGCCGATCTGCCTGCGCTCTATGCCGGAGCCGCGTTATTCATCTTCCCCTCGGTTTACGAAGGGTTCGGTCTGCCCGTGCTGGAAGCGATGGCATGCGGGACGCCGGTGGCGTGCAGCAACACATCCAGCCTGCCGGAAGTGGCGGGCGATGCGGCCATCCTGTTCGATCCGTATGATGTCGAGGCGATTGCAGAAGCGATGGTCGCCGGGCTGGGCGACGCCGATCTGTGGGAGCAGTTAAACCGGCAGGGATTGGCGCAGGCGGCGAAATTCACCTGGGAACAGACGGCGCGGGCAACGCTAGCAGCCTATCACCGCCTGCTGAATTAAACCCGGTATAAGCGCGTACATCCGCGCTAATCAGCGTTCCATTCTTAACCGCTATGAATCCATCTCAATGGCATCGAGCAATGCCGCCAGGTCGTCCATTGTCGACCCGGCCTCGACATCGACCGCTTTCGCCAGCGCCGCCACCGTGGGCGCATCGAACAACACGGCGAACGGCAAATCCACCCCAAACACCGCATTGATGCGGGCGAGAATGCGGGCGGCCAGGATGGAATTGCCGCCTAAATCGAGAAAATTATCATCGATCCCCACCGTCTCAATCGCCAGCACCTCGCACCAAATGCCTGCGATCAGCATCTCGCTGGCGGTCTCGGGCGGGCGGTAATCGCCGGTTGCGCCGCCTCGTTGCAAGGGTATCTCCATCGCCGCCAAAGTGCGCCGGTCGATTTTGGCATTGGCAGTCAGGGGTAATTCCGCCAAAGGCACGAACGCCGCCGGGAGCATGTACGAGGGCAGGGTCTGGTTCAACGCCCGACGCAGGCGGGATGGCTCGAAATCGGCGGGGTGGGAAGGTACGACATAGGCGACCAACATCTTGTCGCCTCCCCCGGAATCCCTCGCCAGCACTGCGCCGGTCTGCACATCGGGTAATCGCAACAAAGCCGCTTCCACCTCGGCCACTTCCACCGTATTTCCCCGTATCTTCACCCGATCATCCTGGCGGCCATGAAATTCCAAGCAGCCGTTCGGTCGTCGCAAAAGATAATCGCCATTTCGACAGACGCGCACGCCCGGAAACTGCGGATGGTCATGGATCGACTTCGCCGTCAATTCCGGCTGCCGCCAATAGCCGCGGGTGATTTGGGCGCCGGTGATGATAGCTTCTCCCACCTCGTTATCCGCCGCCGGTTCGCCCTGTTCATTCAAAATGGCGATCTCGAAGCCGGGCGCGGGATAGCCTACCGCGACCACGCCATCTTCCACCGGCGTATCCTGATCAATCAGCAGGCAGGCGGCCATCATGGTCTCATTCGATGAAAATCGGCTGACGAACGTGCATTCCGGCGGGATATGGCGGCGCGCTTTTTCAATGTCGCGCCAGTAATAGCGGCCCGCCGGCGCGATTTGCCGCAGGGCCGGAAAGAAGGCGTCTGCCGGAAGACTGTCCAGCCAGGGTCGGAACAGATCGACCGGGATATGCAAATAGGTAATCCCCTGCTCGAACATCCAACCCGTGAGGTTGTGCAAACCCTGCCTGCCGAAATCGTACATGCACAGGGTCTCACCCAAAAAAAGAGCGCTAAAAAGATCACTTGAGGCCGCCCCGAACTGGCAACCATAGAGCATGGAAATTCGATCATCGAGTGAATCGGGCTGGGCCGTGGCATTCACCCACTGGCGATGAAGAATGGGCCAATGGTCTCGCATCACACCCTTGGGTTCGCCTGTGGAGCCAGAGGTGAAGGAAATGGAGGCGAGACTGTCGGCCTCAGGATAGACTCCCGGATTGGTTTCGGGCAGAGCGGCGTCTGCATCCAGGGTGACGACGGCCCCCGCCCCAATTTCATCGGCCAATGGCAAGTGATTGGCTCCGGTTACTAGCACGTCTGCATCAAGTCGGGACGCGATGTTCGCCAATCGCGCGGCTGGCTGATTGGCGTCGAGTGCGACATAAGCGCGCCCAGCCTTGAGCACGCCCAGCACGGCAATGATGGCGTCGATGTCGTGATCGAACAGGGTAGGGACGGGCCAGGACGGCCGAGCGTGGTTCGCCAACAGCGCATGTGCCAGACGGTTGGCGGCTCGATTCAAGGCATCATAGGTGATGCTGCGATTGTGAGCGGTGACGGCGATCCGATCTGGTACGGTCGCCGCCACCCGTTCGAAGCGGGCGTGAATAGTGCCGCCAAGTTCAGTTTCATCAAACCTGATGTTATTCATAGCCATAAGTTGATGTGAGCATTGACGTAAATAATACCCGCCTCCCTGCTCAAACTAATCAAAGAGCCCCTCCTTGACTAGTTCATCTACAATGCGGGTATCGACTACCTGTTCTGCGGTGATGTTCGCCATGGCCGGGTTTTCAGCAATCAGTTGTTCGATCATGATTTGCAGACCTTCAACTGTGGGATAGGGCTCTGGCTCACTGTAATAACGCGTGAATAACAGTTGGTGATTGAGATCGACGAGATCAGCATCGGACTCTGGGTCGAGGCCTAGATAATCGGCGATTATCCGCTTTGACGCCGCTTCGTCCGTTCGCATCGCTTCTCTGGCATCAAAAACCGCTCTCACAAAGGTTTTGACGATCTCAGGATCCCTCTCTAATAATCTGGCTGGCGCTACAAGTCCATTATTAGGATATGGGATATCCAGTGTCTGCATATCGAGCAGTGGATTCAAGCCAATCGCTACCGCCCTGGGTAATGAACCAGGGGAAATCAGTGTACCCTGCACACTCCCAGCCTCGAGTGCAGCCAGGCGCGCCGATGTGCCGCCTACGGTTACGATGGTCACATCATTTTCAGCGTCCAACCCCAACTCCGTCAAAGCTGCTCGAAGCGCAACATCTGAGGAACTGCCGAAATCACTGATTGCCAAGACGGCGCCGGACAATTCCTCTACCGTCTGAATTGAAGGCTCGACCACTAAGATGTACTCATACTTATTTGAAGTTCCCAGAAACATCTTCAGGTTTTCACCAGCTGCTGCGGCGTTGAGGACTGCTGCGCCGCCCATGCTACAGATGTCAGCCTCACCAGCTATCAACGATGTGACGGCTGTTGTGCCGCTATCGAGTTGGATGATTGTGACATCCAGCCCAGCCTGTTCAAATAAGCCAGTCTCCTCGGCATAAATAATCGGTAGGGCCGGCGCAGTTTGAAACGACAGGCATACTCGCAAGGGTCTTAGCTTGGCATTATCCTCTAGGCTGACGACAGCCTGTGGCGCTGATGATTCCGCCGGGGGTAACGCGGGCGGGGTAAAACTACAGGCTGTAAAGAGAATCAACAAGACTGCCAGGACGAATATGACAATTGAATGTCTCATAAGATATTTCTCCACGAGATAATGGTTTGGTTTCACGAAATCCTGCCCAGGTGTAATAACGTGACAATGTTGAGATGTATGTGTCCTTCTTCGGCGTAGCGGTCGAACAGGGCCAGGGCGTGCGCATCGAAGGCTGGTCGTAGGGGATGATCGGCATCAGGCGCGGGCGAATATGCGGTCTGTCTGTCCAAAAATTGCTCGAAGGTTTCGGTGATTTCGCGGCTGAAACGAAAGGTCTGGCAGCCGCCATCATCGAAATAGCTTTCCAATGGAGGAACGTCGAGATTCGCCTTGCTGTCCTGGGTACGCCAGCCCAATTCCTCCACATGCAAGGTGCGAGCTTCCTCTTCGATGGCGCAACCGCTGCGATCCTCTTTCAAGATCGCCAGCCAGCCGCCTGGGTGCATGATGCGGCGGAATTCTCGTCGGGTCGGTTCCGGGTCGAACCAGTGGATCGCTCGCCCCACCGTGATCAGGTCGATGGATTGATCGGGCAGGGTGGTGGCTTCGGCGCTGGCGGAGATGATGACGAGGTTGGGGCGATCTCCCAGGCTGAGGGCGGCCGCCCGGCGCATCTCGGCATTCGGTTCCACCGCATACACGCGCCCCACCCTGCCGAGCAAACGACGGCTGACATTACCTGGCCCCGCGCCGATGTCGGCGACCACAGACTCCGGCGTCAGCCCGACCGTTTGCACGATCTCATCGAAGGCGCGCGGGTCATAATCCCAGCGGTGGGCCGCGTACGTTGCGGCCTTGCTAGAGAAACGAGAAACGGTGTCGATTTCACTGGCCGAGACTTTCAAAGTAACCCTCCTTGCTAAGCGCATCCAGAAAGCGCAGATCGACCACATCTTCAGCCGAGAAATTGGCTGCGGCAGGATTTTCAGCTTCCAGCCCGTCGATCATCGTCTGGATTCCGGACATCGTGGGATGAGGTTTCGATGGAAGCGCCTGGGTTGAATTCATCATCAAGCGCATTCAAGACGCTCATATCCACGACATCTTCCGGGCGAAGATTGGCGGCGCCGGGATTCTCAATAGCGGCCTGCTCGATAATTCGGGCGATGCCTTCCAGGGTTGGCTGCAAGTCCTGATTCAAATAGCGTTTTACAACGACATCGTAAGCTTCATCGATCAACGCTGCATCACTGACTGGATCGAGTTGCAGATGACTCGCCAGGCTGGCTTTGGCGCCTTCCTCGTCGTTTTGCATAGCCTGGATGGCCTGACCGATCGTCCGCACAAAGGCTTTGGCCGCTTCGGGGCCTTCATCCACAAAATCCCCGCGAGCGGACACCGTCGTATGCTGGAAAGGAATACCCAGTTCGGCCATGTCGAGCAGCACATGAAAGCCCATCTCTCGTGCTACGGCTGTGAAGGGCGGATTGACCACAGTTCCAGCCACGTTTCCCGCTTCCAAAGCGGCCAGTCGGGCGCTCTGGTTGCCAATGGTGAGAATAGCCACATCATCATCAGGAACAAGTCCCGATATCTCCAACATCGATCGTAATACCGTGTCAGCGGAACCGCCGACGGTGTTGACAGCAAGAGCCTGCCCGCGCAGATCGTCCAGCGTTTGGATTTGCGGTGCGACCACCAGGGAATAGACGTCTTCGTTGACTATCCCCGCCAGCAGCCTGACGTCCGCCCCGGCTGCGACCGCATTGACGACCGCACCCCCGGCCAAAAGGCAGGTATCGACATCACCGGCAATTAACGCGGCTGCGGCGTTTGATCCGCCATCCATATCGACAATCTCGACTTTAAGACCATTTTGCTCGAACAGCCCCTCATCGAAGGCATAAAACAGTGGGATATGAGTCGCCGTAACCGCGCTGCTGCACGCGGTGACCGGGGTCAGTGCAATAATCTCATTGGCTGGCGAGGATTGGGCGACGGGCGCAGGAGGCACGCTGCACGCCGCCAAGATGACGGCTAACATCAAGGGAATAAGCCAGATTACCTTCGGTCGCATCAATCAAAATTCCTTCAATTGTCGAACAACGCTATCGATCGGGACGCCAGGCTTCGACCCGCCGCTCGATGCGTTTCATCGCTTCGGTCAGGACGACGCCGGTGGCGGAAAGGATGACAACGCCCACGAAAACTTTATCGGTCTGAAATGTGGCTCCGGCTACGGTCATCATGTGGCCGATGCCTGCGGTGGATGCGACCAGTTCGGCCACGATCACGCCCACGAGCGCCCGCCCTACGCCCAGTCGCATGCCCGTGACAATGAATGGCACTGAGCCCGGCATCGCCAGTGTGCTGAATACCTGCCTGTCTGAAGCGCCAAACGCCCGTGCGCACTTCAAGAGTTGTTCATCGATGGTGCGCATTCCCATCATCACGCTCACCAGAATGGGGAAGAATGCCCCCAGAAAAACCACAGCTACCTTTGATTCGATGCCGATGCCCAGCCAGAGGATGATGATAGGGACGAGGGCGATGCGAGGGGTGGCATAGAGGGCGGAGATGAATGGCTCGGCGGCGGCGCGGGGACGGCGATACCAGCCCAAGAAGACGCCCAGGGGGATGGCTATCAAGGCGGCCAGACCGAACCCCAGGGCGAATTCTGTGGCGCTGACGACGATGTCGTGCCAAAAACCGTTGGCAAAGAGCCACTGCGCCGCAGCGATGATGCGGGAAGGTGAGCTGGTGAACAGCGGTTTCACCAGGCCTGTGTGGGGAATCAATTCCCACACAGCCAGAAAGATGGTCACAGCTGCGATGGCGATGATGGTCGACTCGCGCGTTTCCCACAACTGCGCCAGCCGGCTTCGAGCCTCCGGACGCTCCTGCTGGTCGGCGATTGAAGCATATTCCTGAAATGTGCTCATAAATAGCTATTGTCGAGAGGCGTCGGTTTCATGATCCTGTTTCTGTAAAAGCGACCAGATATGATCCTCCAATTCCAGGAAAGCTGGTTGGCGTTTGCTGTTCAATGGGCGGGGTCGCGGCATATTGACTGTGATGATCTCCTGGATGCGTCCGGGCCGGGTTGACATGACAATCACACGGTCGCTGAGGTATACCGCCTCGTTGATCTGGTGTGTGACAAAGAGAGCGGTGTGGCGTGTTTCCGACCAGATGCGTTGTAATTCGGCCTGCATCGTCTCGCGTGTTTGCGCGTCCAACTCGGCTAACGGCTCGTCGAACAAGATGATTTTAGGGTTGATTACCAGCGCTCGAGCCAGGTTGACACGCTGCTGCATACCTCCAGACAACTCGCCCGGATAGCTCTCTTCAAAGCCGGTCAGGCCGACCAGATCGATGAAAGATTGCGCCCGCGCCTGCGATTCGCTTTTGGCGCAGCCCTGTAATTCTAGCCCATATGTAACATTTCGCAACACGGTGCGCCAGGGCATCAACGAAGGCGATTGGAAAACCATCGCCCGATTGCGGCCCGGCCCATCGATCGGTCGTCCGTCCAGCCTGATTTCCCCTTCGGTTGCCGGCAGTAGTCCGGCCACAATATTCAGCAGGGTGGTTTTCCCGCAGCCGCTCGGCCCCACAATGCTGACGAATTCACCATCCGCCACGGAAAAACTGACATCTTTCAGCGCCCAAAGCATCTGTTGGCGACGCTTCATCAGGTATGCAAGCGAGAGTTTGTGGGCCTGTAGTGTGGACATGCTGGGAAGGGAGAGTGTAAGCTGCGCGAACGCGACAATGATTGATAACGCGGACGTTTCCGGCACGTTATGTAATTTACCGATTCCCTACGGAAACACGTATGATATAGTCAGCCATTAGGGACAGCATTATCATACACTATATTTGTCGATCAGACCCCGCCTTCTCCGCATCGCCTGCTTGACCGGTTGTCGTGCACATACTCCATCTTTACAAAGACTATTACCCGGTTCTCGGCGGCATCGAAAATCATCTGCGCTGGCTGGCCGAAGCCCAGGCCGCCCGCGGCCATGAGGTCACTGTGCTGGTCACAAATCCGCATGGGCGAGGCGCATTCATCCGGATGGAGAACGGCGTCGAGGTGATCCGTGCCAGTCGTTTGACGACGGTGGCATCCACCCCGCTCAGCCTGGATTTCGTGCGGCGTCTTCGCCGTCTGCACCCCGACATCGTCCATCTTCATTTCCCCTATCCGCTTGGCGAGGTCGGACAATGGCTGTTCAGTCGCGGCAAGGCGACAGTGATGACCTATCATAGCGACGTCATCAGACAGAAAGGGATCCTGCGCTTCTACAATCCGTTGCTGCGGCGCATTTTGCGGCGAATGGATCGCATCATGCCCACCAGCGAACCTTACATTCACAGCTCGCCCTATCTTTCTTCGCTGGCCGATCGTTGTACGGTTATTCCTTTAGGCGTCAATACAAAACGTTTTGCGAAACCACACCCGCAGCAGGTCGCGGCCATTCGCCGTCGCCACCCTGGGCTGATACTGCTTTTCGTCGGTCGCTTACGTTATTACAAAGGGCTCAACTACCTGATTGAAGCGATGCCGCACATTCCGGCCACCCTGCTTATTGTGGGCGCAGGCCCGGAAGCGGCGCAGCTCGGCGAACAGGCCTACCTGACCGGGGTCACCGATCGGGTGCGGTTCTTGGGTGACATCGGCGATGAATTTCTGCCGGGCTATTATCAGGCGGCGGACATCTTCGTATTGCCGAGCAGTGAGCGCAGCGAGGCCTTTGGCATTGTGCTGATCGAAGCCATGGCCGCGGGAAAGCCAGTCATCTCCACTGAGTTGGGGACGGGGACCTCGTGGGTGAACAGGCATGGCGAGACCGGTCTGGTCACGTCTGCGCGTGATGCGCCAGCCCTGGCAAAAGCCATCCTGGAGTTGCTGGATAATCCGGGTGCGCGTCAACAGATGGGCGTGCGCGCACAGGTGCGAGCGTTCGCTGATTTTGACCTGGACATGCTGGTCGATCGCACACTGTCCGTCTATGAGGATGTGTTGGCGCATAGATAAATAGCGCACTAAAATCAAAACTTGGCCGCCAATACCGGCTGATGATAGGATCGAGTTTTGATCCCTCTGAAAAAAGTCGATTCAACGCGAAGGCGCAAAGGAAATCCTTGAGTTTCGCAAAGAATTCAATTTCGAAATCTCCTCTTTTGACTCTTGGTGACCTCTGCATCTTTGTGTGAGATTACATCATTTAGACGGTCAGATACGCGTACACTAAACTGCGATTATTTCATGCCATCACGCTTACAAACGATCTGCGATGCGATTATCGAGGCGACCTGGCTAGCCGCACTCGTTGTGATCCCGATCTTCTTCAACGTCTATTCGCAGCGCGTCTTCGAGCCGGACAAAATCAGCCTGCTGCGCAGTCTGGCCCTGATCGCACTGGTGGCGTGGGTCGTCAAAAGCGTCGACGGTTTCCGCCGAAAGCAGGATCAAACTAAAGAAGGCAATAACACAGAGCGTCCGCTGTGGCGCAGGCCGCTGGTTTGGGCTGTGGCAGCCCTGGCCCTGGCTTATCTGCTCAGCTCGCTGCTTTCGGTTGCGCCCCGCCAGAGCTTTCTGGGCTCGTACCAGCGGTTGCAGGGCACGTTCACCATGTATAGCTACATGGTCTTTTTCCTGGTCGTGCTCGACACGCTGCGAACGCGCGCACAGTGGCAGCGTTTGCAATATGCCGTCATTCTCACCAGCATTCCCATCGCCCTCTACGGCATCCTGCAACACTTTTCGCTCGACTCCCTGCCCTGGGGCGGCGACACGACCGAGCGCGTGGCCGCCAACATGGGCAACGCCATTTTCCTGGCCGCCTATCTGATCATGGCTGTGCCGCTGACGGTCGAGCGACTGATCACGGCCGGGAGACGGATGCTGCTCGACGAAGCCGGGAACGCCACGGATGCACTCATGGCGGGGGCATTGCTTTTCATCCTCATCCTGCAAATCGTCGCCATTCTGTTCACCCAGAGCCGCGGCCCCTGGCTGGGTCTGGCCGCCGGCGCTTATGTATTTCTGTTACTTGTTTTCACCAGTCTGCGGCAGCAGGCCAAAGACCAGGGCAGGTTACGGATTGGCGAGGTGGGAAAAGGCATCGGCATGGGTTTGGCGGGTTTGCTGTTGATCGGTCTCGGTTTTCTGGCGGTTCTGCGCTTGCCCGGCGTTTTGGGCGGCCTGATTCTCGTCCTGACGCTGTTGGGAGCCGCGGCGCTGTATCTGATCCCGCTTTTCAATCGGCGCGGCTGGCGCTGGCTATGGCTGAGCGTGGTCACTCAGGCTGTGGTTGTGGCGGGGATATTGGTTTTGCTCAATGTGCCCAACTCGCCGCTGGCCGGATTCAGAGATGTGCCGTACGTGGGGCGTCTGGCGCAGCTGATGGAAACCGAAAGCGGAACCGGTCGTGTGCGCGTCCTGATCTGGGAAGGCGTGATCGACATGCTCAGCCCGCACGAAGCCCTCACCTATCCCGATGGCGTAGCGGACGCCCTCAATCCGGCGCGGACGCTCATCGGCTATGGGCCGGAATCGATGTGGGTGGCCTACAACCGATTTTATGTGCCGGAACTGGGCGACCTGGAAGCGCGCAATGCCTCGCCAGACCGCTCTCATAACGAGACCTTCGATAGCCTCGTCATCACCGGGCTGCTGGGCTTCATCGCCTACATTCTGCTCTTTACCGGCATCTTTTATTTCGCATTGCGCTGGCTGGGCCTGATTCAGCGCCGCGCCGATCAGATCTTTTTTGTGGGATTGGGCGTGGCCGGCGGCGTGATAGGCGCACTGATACCCTGGATTGTTGGCTCGCCCCAGTATGCGGGCGTGGGCATTCCCCTGGGCTTTATCGTCGGCGTCATGGTCTACATCACCTATGCCGCTTTCCGCGGCTCAGAAGATAGGGTGGAACTCGACCGGCGCCGGCTTCTGATCATCGCCCTGCTTGCCACCGTGCTGGCGCACTTCGTCGAAATTCACTTTGGCATTGCCATCGTCGCCACCCGCACCTACTTCTTCATCCTGGCCGCAGCGCTCATCACCATCGGCATCGGGCAACTTCAACTGGCTGACGAAGAAGCGATTGAACAGCAGCCCGAACCGGTCGCGCCTGCATCGGGTAAGCGGCGTCAGCGCAGCCGCCGTCAGGTCAAACGACAACAGAAACTGGCAACTGGCTTGTCGTTGTGGCGAAACCTGCTGCCCTACACCGCCGTCGTCACCCTGGCGCTTTTCGTCATATCCTGGGATTACCTGTCCAACCAATCGGGTTTGACCAGCGCCTTCGCTATCTTCATCCGCTCGTGGACAACCCATCTCGACGGAAACACGCTCGTTTCCGGGCCAGGAGCCTTGTGGATCGTGTTGTTCACACTGGTGGTGGGGCTCATCCTGGGGCTGGGGGAAACCTGGAAACCGCGTGATTCCGGCAATGATGTCTTGATGGCCGTCCTCAGTTTCGGCGGGGCGACGCTGATCGTCTGGCTGTTCTACGGCCTCATGCAATCGCGAAGACTGTTGCCAATGCCCAACACGCTCACCCTGGAAGCGCGTGCCGACATCGTCGCCGGGCATATCGTCAATTTCTATATCTGGCTGGCCCTGCTGGTGCTCTCCCTGGCTGCCGTGCTTTATTTCGCCTGGCCTCGCCCCGCCGTTCGCTGGGGGTTCCGCCCGGTACTGGCCCTGGTCAGCGGCGGCGTGTTGCTCGTCCTGGCGCTTTATCTCGTCGTGGATGTTAACCTGAACCTCGTCCGTGCCGACACCTATTTCAAGCTGGGCCAAAACACCGACACCCGCCGCGAATGGCCTGCTTCCTTAGTCTTCTATGATCGGGCCGTCGCGCTTGCGCCTCGCGAAGATCATTATCGCCTGTTCTATGGTCGCGCCCTGTTGGAAAGCGCCCGTGATGCCACCGACGCCACTCAGCAGCTCGCATTTCTCGACCGCGCCCGCGTATCACTGGAAACAGCCCGCCAACTCAACCCCCTGAACACAGACCACAGCGCCAACCTGGCCCGCTACTATGCTACCAGGGCTTCAGCGTTGACCGATCCGGCGGCGCGCGACGAATCATTGCGGCAGGCAAGCGCATCCTATGAAACAGCAACATCTCTCAGTCCGAATGCCGCGCATTTGCAGAATGAGTGGGGAACTGTCTTGCTGCAAATGGGGGATATCGATGGCGCTCGCGCCCGCTTCGCCCATTCGCTGGAACTGGACGCCAATTATTCCGACACCTACCTGCGATTGGCGCAACTGGAAACGCAACAGGAAGACTGGGAAGCCGCCCTGACCAATTACCAGATGGCTTCCGAACTTGCCCCCAACGACATCCGCCCATTTAGCGGCATGGGGTTTGTGCTCTCTCGGCTGGGGCGCACCGAACAAGCCATCGACGCCAACCTCGCCGCCCTGGCGATCAGCCCCACCGATCTGAGCACTCTGCAAAACCTTGCGGTGTTGTACCAGCAGGCAGGCGATTTGCAGGAATCGCTCCGCTACGCCCAGCAAGCCCAGCAAATCGCACCTGATGCGCAGAAAGCCAATCTGGACGCATTCATTCAGCAAATCCAGCGGCAGATCGACGGAAACTAGGCGATGTTGCAGGTTATGCTCATCTTCGGCGCCGCCCTGGCCCTGGCCATCGGCGTCACTCCCATCGTCCGGCGATTGGCTTTCCGCACGAATATGGTCGATCAGCCGACGGGCCGCAAATTTCACACCGATCCTACGCCATTGCTCGGCGGCGTCGCCATTTACAGCGCCGTCATCCTGGCCCTGGCGCTTTTCGGCGACCGGTTTTATATCAGTCAGGTCGCCAGCATTTTCATCGGAGCCACGCTGATCTCGTTCTTGGGCTTCTGGGACGATCGGGTGGCGCTGCCAGCCTGGGCTAAGCTGATCGGTCAGGCAATCCCGGCCCTTATCCTCGTATTCACCGGCGTCCAGGTCGTGCTCTTTCCTTACCCTGCATTGAACGTCCTCATCACCGTTGTTTGGGTGCTGTTCATCACCAACGCCATCAATTTTTTGGACAACATGGATGGCCTGTCGGCGGGCGTGGCTGCTGTCGCCAGCGCCTTTTTCGTGCTGTTGGCGTCCCTTTCCGGCCAGTATTTGGTCGGGGCGATGGCGGCGGCAATTCTCGGCGCTTGCATCGGTTTTCTCTTTTACAACTTCAACCCCGCCAGCATTTTTATGGGCGATACCGGCAGCCTGTTCCTCGGATTCGCCCTGGCTGCTCTGGGCATCAAACTACGATTTCCCAGCAATGTCCCCATGGTCACATGGATGATCCCCGTGCTGGTTTTGGGCGTGCCCATCCTCGACACTTCACTTGTAATCATCTCGCGACTGCGGCGAGGGCATAATCCCTTCACCACTGCCGGGAAAGACCATCTTTCCCACCGACTCGTCCTGCGAGGCATGACCCGCCGCGAGGCCGTGCTCACCATCTACCTGTTGGGCTGCGCCTTTGGCATGACCGCCGTCTTCGTCACCCAGGCTTCCGTGCTCGAAGGCATCGTGGTGGCAGCCGTCGCCGCCCTGGTCGCCATCCTGATCATCTGGCAGATGGAACGCCTATTACAGCGCCATACCCGGCCAGAGGCTTAGGGTCGGAAATCACCCACAATAAACAACTCTAAATCCACCAATTACATATCTCAAACGGAGAATCCTTTGAAACCACAACGTATCATACCCATCTTGATCATTGCTATCGCTCTGCTGGCAGCCTGCGGCGGAGGCGGTGCATCGGACACGCCAAATGAGGCGGCCTCCACGCCCGAAGTTGCTTCATCAGCCCCCACACCCACGCCGTCGGCTCTGGCGGTTCAGCGCTCATGGCCAGAGCCTCCGGCCATGACCATCGACCCGGAAAAAATTTATGTGGCGACGCTCAAGACTGAAAAGGGTGATATCGTCCTGGAATTGTTCGCCGACAAAGCCCCAATGACGGTCAACAACTTCGCCTTTTTGGCCGAACAGGGCTTCTACGACAACACCACATTCCACCGCGTTCTTGATGGCTTCATGGCCCAGGGCGGCGACCCCACCGGAACCGGCGCAGGCGGGCCAGGCTACCAATTCGCCGACGAGATCGACCCCAGTGTCAGCTTCGACCATGCCGGCGTTCTGGCGATGGCGAACAGCGGGCCGGGGACCAACGGCAGCCAGTTCTTCATCACTTTTGGTCCCACCCCCTGGCTGGATGGCAACCACACGATCTTCGGCGAAGTCGTTGCCGGGCAAGATGTATTGGATCAGCTAACCCGCCGCGACCCGGACCAGGCTCCGGGATTTGAAGGCGACAAAATCCTGTCGGTGACTGTCGAAGAAGCGGTCGATTCACAATTGCCCACGCCCACGCCTGTGCCCACGCCCTTTGCTCCCGACGCTTCGGCTGACGATCATTTCATGGCCAACCTGACGCCGGACGAGCGCGTCGATTATTGGAACACGGCTCCGGAGAGTATCCTGGCTCCGGGTGAAATCTATCTGGCCACATTCCGCACCGACATGGGCGACATTGTGGTCGAGTTGATGCCGGATGTTGCCCCGAACAACGTCAATAATTTCGTCGCCCTGGCCCGCGCCGGTTATTACGACGGCACGCATTTCTACCAGGTGATCGAGGACCTGGTGGCGATCGGCGGCGACCCGCTGGAAAATGGCAGCGGCTCACCCGGCTATAAAATCGCGGATGAGCTTTCGCCTGGATCCTTCGATGTAGCCGGTTGGCTGGGCAGCGCCCAGTCGGCGCCCGATAGCAATGTGGGCCAATTCTTCTTCTCATTGGGCGAGGCGTTCTGGCTGGCCGACCGCTTCACGCCTTTGGGTCGCGTCGTCGAAGGGCTGGATGTGCTGCAAGAATTCCAGGTGCGCGACCCCAGTCTGTCCACCACCGATTCTCCCGGCACGCTCCTGCAGGCCATCGACATCTCGACCGGCACGAAATCGATGCTGCCCACGCCCACACCCACGCCCACGCCTTTTAGCCCCACCCTGCCGCCCAAAGACAGTCGGCCTCTGGACGAGATTGATCCGGTCGAGCGCGAGAGCTACTACAACACCGCACCGGAGATGCAGATCGACGCCAAAAAGGATTATGTGGCCGTCATCCACACCGACGTCGGCGATATCACCGTCGATCTGTTCGAGAAAGACGCGCCGATGACCGTCAACAATTTCGTCTTGCTGGCATTGAATGGCTACTATGACGATACCACATTCCACCGTGTCATCGATGAATTCATGGCCCAGGGCGGCGACCCCACTGGCACAGGCATGGGCGGCCCTGGCTATCGTTTCGCCGACGAGTTTGTGCCCACCTTACGCCACGACCGTGCGGGCGTACTCAGCATGGCGAACGCCGGTCCCAATACAAACGGCAGCCAGTTCTTCATCACCTTCGAGGCCACGCCCAATCTGGATGATGTCCACACGATCTTCGGCGAGGTAATCGATGGCATGGCCGTCCTCGACCAGATCCAGCGCCGGGACCCGCAAATAGCCACCGAACCGGGAACGACAATCACTTCCATCGACATCGAAACACGATAAGGTTCGTAAGGAGAGATGGAGTAATGGCGTAGGTCGGCGGTTCGGTCGGCTCACTCATTACTTCATCATTCCATCATTTCATTTCTCCTCACCCCAATCACAAGGACAACCCACTCCTCATGGCACGATACACTTCCCCTCCGGCGATGCAGCTTGACGCAAACAAGAGCTACTCCGCCACCATCAAGACCAACAAAGGCGACATGACCCTGGACTTGTTCGCCAAACAGACGCCGATCACCGTCAACAACTTCGTCTTCCTCTCCCGTGAGGGCTATTACGATGGCGTCACCTTCCACCGCGTGATCGATGACTTCATGATCCAGGGCGGCGATCCCACCGGCACCGGGCGCGGCGGGCCGGGCTACAAGTTCAAGGACGAGTTCGTCCCGACGCTCAGACATGACGGCCCTGGCGTGCTCAGCATGGCCAATGCCGGGCCTGGCACCAACGGCAGCCAGTTTTTCATCACCCACGTCGCCACCCCCTGGCTGGACGGCAAACATACTGTTTTCGGCAAACTGACCGATGGTGAGGACACGCTCTTTGCCATCGAGCAGGGGGATATGATCGAGACCATCGTCATCACCGAAGCCTGATTGTCGATGTCTATTACCAGCGTCGACCGTTCCGCCAAGCGCCGAACAATTCTGCTGCGAGTCGGAGCGGTCGTGCTCATGGTTGCACTATCGGCCCTGATTCTGCTCAACATCGACGTTGTGCGGAACATGGGCCGATATGGTTATATTGGGGTCTTTGCCATCAGCTTCGCCGCCAATGCCACGCTCGTCCTGCCTGCGCCGGGGTGGTTAGTCCCCATTTTTGCGGGCACTGCGCTCAGCCCTCTGGCTGTGGGCTTCGCCGCTGGCGCCGGGCAAGCGCTGGGGGAACTGACCGGTTATTTTGCCGGTTCCACCGGCCAGTACGTGCTGGAAGAACGCAGCCGTTATGAACAATTGAAACGGTTGACAGAACGATACGGTGTTTGGATATTCCTGGTTTTGTCGTTCATCCCCAATCCCATTTTTGACGTGGCCGGTATCGTCGCCGGGGCGTTACGTTTTCCCATCTATAAATTCCTGGCCGCCACGTTCGTGGGGAAAACGGCGCGGGCAATTCTGTTGGCTTATGGCGGATACGAGCTGATCAGCCGTTGGTTGGGGTAGTCAGAGGTCAGAGAAAGATTGTAACTCGTACTGACTAACACGCAATAGGCTTCACGTCTCATCCCGGCATTACCATCGGCCCCAACGGGCGCCCGCCTAACAGATGAAGATGCAGGTGGGGGACGGTCAGATTGGCGTCGGGACCGTAGTTGAACATCAGGCGATATCCTGATTCGCTCAGCCCTTCCATATCCGCCACCTGATTGGCCGTCTGAAACATCTCGTTGAGGACGCCGCCATAGGCATTCCAGTCGCGGATGTCGGCCACGTGCTGGTTGGGGATGATGAGGATATGGGTTGGGGCCCGGGGATTGATGTCACGAAAAGCCGTGACATTAGGGCCATTGAAAACGATATTGGCGGGGATTTCGCCCCTGGCAATTTTGCAGAAAATGCAGTCTGTCATGACTGATCTCCAATTATTGAATGACGCCGCATAAGCGGTCGGGCGGTTCGCCGAGAGGATGCGAGAGGAGCGTCTGCGTCAGTTGATTCTCCAGATCGAGACTGGCCGGAACTGTGACCTCGACCCGTAGATAGTTATCGGTGTAGCCCGACCAGCGCGCCTGTCCCCCCGCCTCCGGCTCGCCCCGCCCTTCCCATAACACCGGGCGGATATCTCCCGAAAAATGTCGAAGATGTGTGCGCTTCATCTCCGCGGCGATTGCATGCATCTCGCGGCTGCGGGCGCGACGCACTTCGCCGGGAATCTGGCCGCGCATGCGGGCGGCGGTTGTGCCGCTGCGAGCCGAATAAGTGAAGATATGGATATGGCCGAACCCGATCTCCTGGACGTAGTCGCGGGTGTCCGCCCATTCTGCCTCATCCTCGCCGGGGAAGCCCACAATCAGGTCGGTTGTCAGGGTCAGGCCGGGGATGGCGGCGCGAGCGGAAGCGACAAGTTCGGCATAGGTATCGGTATCGCAGCGACGGGCCATGCGTTGCAACGTGGCATCGCAGCCGCTCTGCAAAGGCAGGTGGAGATGCGGCATCAGGCGTGCGTTTCCCCATAACTCCCAAAAATCAGGCGGGATGTCCCAGGGTTCGAGCGACGATAAACGCAGGCGTGGGATGTTGGTGTGGTCGAGAATGGTTGCAACCAGTTCCTTCAAATCCGTCCCCAGGTCTGAGCCGTAGCCGCCCAGATGCACGCCGGTCAGCACCACTTCCTGGTATCCGGCCCCGTGCAGGGCATTGATTTCGTCCACGATCTCGGCGCTGGTGCGGCTGCGCTCTTCACCGCGGGCGATGGTAACGATGCAAAACGTGCAGCGATTGCGACACCCATCCTGCGCCTTCACAAAAGCGCGGGTGCGGCTTCCCGGATACACATGAACGCCGTCGGGGTTGGCTGCCAGTTCGGGCATGGCGTGCAGGTCGAGTTCAGCGCTCACGCGTTCGACCAGGCGCGACTTTTCCTGATTGCCGATCACCAGATCGACGCCGGTGAGAACGGCGACAGACGATGGCTCCAACTCGGCGTAGCACCCGCTAATCACGAGGCGGGCAGCCGGGTTTTGGCGATGCAGCCGGTTGACGAACTGGCGCGACTTGCGCGCCGCTTCAGAGGTGACGGCGCAGGTATTGAGCAACATGATGTCAGCCTGAGCCGGCGCTTCGACCACGCGATGGCCGGCGGCCTGAAAATCGCGCGCCCACGCGGCGACTTCAGCTTCATTGAGCCTGCAACCAAGTGTGGTAAGATACACGTTCGTCATGGCGAAAACAACCCGCCGCAAGTCTAACACAGGGCATTGTGTGCGCGGAAACAGGCGAACCCGACCTCTGTTTTTCTATGACGATCTCTTCTCACTGATTACTGAACTCTAGCTACTGCCAAACCCAACCATGCGCATTATCCTCTACACCGGCAAGGGCGGCGTGGGCAAGACCACCGTCAGCGCCGCCACAGCCCTGCGTTGCGCCGACCTCGGCTATCGCACCATTGTTGTTTCCACCGACCCCGCCCATTCTCTTGGCGACAGCGTCGATCAACGCATCGGCCCGGAACCGGTGACATTGGCACCCAATCTTTGGGGGCAGGAAATCGACCTGCTTTACCAGATGGATCGCCATTGGGGACGCGTGCAAAACTATCTCGCCGCGCTCTTCGCCTGGCAAGGCATGGATGGCCTGGTCGCCGAGGAGACCAGCGTATTGCCCGGCATGGAAGAACTCGCCAGCCTGTTGCAAATCGCCTATCTGGCCGAGTCGGGACAATATGACGTGATCGTGGTGGACATGGCGCCCACCGGGGCCACCTTGCAGCTTTTGGCCTTCCCGGAAATGGCAACGTGGTATGTGAACAAGATCTTCCCGGTGGAGCGCAAGGCCATGAAGATGGCGCGGCCATTGATGAAAGCGGTCACTGACATGCCGCTGCCCGAAGATGGCCTGTTTGACGCCGTCGAAGACCTCGTCGGCGACCTTGGACGCCTGGAAAAACTGGTCACCAATCCCGACATCAGCACGGTGCGACTGGTATTGAATCCTGAGAAGATGGTGATCAAAGAGGCGAGACGCGCATTTACCTATTTGAATCTGTACGGGCTGTCCACAGATGCCGTGATCAGCAACCGCCACATCCCGGCGCAGGTCAGCGACCCCTATTTTGCCGCCTGGAAAGACAGTCAGCTTCGCTACAGCGCCGAGATTTCCGAGTCATTTTCGCCCCTGCCGATCTATCAAGTCCCGCTGTTCAACTCCGAGGTGGTTGGGCTTGACATGCTGCGCCGGGTGGCCGAGGCGGTGTATGACGGCATCGATCCGACGACGATTTTCTACAAGGGCAAACCGCAAGAGGTGGTGAAAGAGGGGGATGATTATTTGCTGTTGTTGCCCCTGCCCCTGGTCGACAGGCGTGACGTCGGCCTGCATCGCGGCATCCACGACGAACTCGTCGTTCGCATTGGCAATTGGAAGCGGCACATCAGCCTGCCGCAGGCTCTCATTGGCCGGCAGATCGCAGGTGCGCGTTATCGCGATAACCGCCTGGAAATCCGTTTCAAGAATCGCACCAATGGGACCGGATGATCAGGCCAGCAGCCATTCGGGGCAACGCCTGCGGGTCTTATACGAAATAAACATCATCCTGGCCAACGATTTCTCGGCCGCAATTCGCCACAGGCGGCCCTGATTCCAGTGTTCGAAGCTGGCGATCTCGTATTTTTGCGATAACCGGCAGAGGTCGAAGCGGTTGGGAGAGAGGCCATAAAGCCAGGCCCCGCTGCGCAGTCGCTCCTTGGCATTGATGGCGGCTGCATCAGGGTGAGCGGCAAGCATGAAATTGGCATAGGTTTCGAATTCGCTAAATCCAGAGTGGGATAATTCGGGCGTGTCGATAACGTCCATAATCGCCCAAACCCAGCGCTGGCCCTGCCTTTCCTCAATCGCGGTGATCAATTC
This sequence comes from Caldilineales bacterium, assembly GCA_024102915.1. Taxonomy (GTDB): domain Bacteria; phylum Chloroflexota; class Anaerolineae; order J102; family J102; genus JAGFJG01. The sequence goes on along the minus strand of JAGFJG010000107.1, from coordinate 14,306 downwards.
TCGCATCCAAATCTTACACACCATCATGTGCTCGGCTACGAACGATACCTCCGCCGCGGGATCATGCCCTAACAGCCGTCGATATGCCTGCCGGTAAGGTTCGTAGCGTTTGGCGCGGGCGGCAAATTGCACCACGCCAGCTGAATCGAAGAATGCGGTGGGCCGCAACAAGACCGTGTCCGAATCCCAGATCAGGTAATCGTCGGCAATTTCTGGTTGGGAAGCGGCGGCCATTTTGGCAAATTGCTGCAAATACCAGCCAGCCCGCCCAGGTTGCACGCCCCGCCCCCGCAGATAGTCTTGCAGCCCGGCCAGCGTGACCCCATCGATCATGGCGTCCTCGTCCAACAGGCGGATGTCCAGATCGGGTTGGGGAAGTCGGATCAGGTCGGGCATCAAGCCCCTGGTCGTGATCAGATAAACGCGGCGGGGCGCTGCATTCACCGCCAGAGATCGCAACGCCCACGCCAGTACATGCCTGTTGTTCGGCGCCACCGGCATGACCACGTCGAAACAGGACGCGGTCATGCGCGGGCATCCACCATCAATGCCATCTCCGATCAGGCGCTCAAGATATCAAACTGCAACCGGTAGCTACGACTCTCGCCCGGAGCGAGTTGGAGCAGGTCATCCAACGCACGCGCTTCGCCGCGGCCACGCATGGCCCGGCTGTTGACCGGTTCCACGCCCAGGACATAAGCGCCCTGGCCCATCTGCTTCCATTGCACAAGATGCGGCAGATTGTCTCGATTCCAGCTCAGTCGCACCGACAATCCCAGGTCGCTGTTTTCGATGACTGCCGAGGCGACCCCGTCCGCATCGGCTTTGGGGGCGTGGCGGAAAACCTGCTCGCGATACCCCGGCGTGGGGGCGTGAAATTCCGTCCATTGATCTCGCCCCGCCTCAGCGTCGGCGTCACGCGGGAAGGTATCGTCCACCTCGACACGCAGCCGCGTCGATTCGCTGAGCAGGGGGAATCCGAAATTGCAATGGTACATGATCATGTGCGGCTGCTCGGAGAACCCGGCGTTGACGACGACATCTTCCATGACAATGCTGTTGGAGCCGAGCGCGGTGGAGATGCGCCGCTGCAAGACCAGGTTTTCGCCGAACAATCGCGCCTGCCTCACCTCGCCCCAGATTTCCAGCCTGTACTCATCGCCATCCCACCAGGCGCGATAACCGACCTGTTCCGCCGGGATGTTGCTGATGCGCCCATGAATGCCGAACTTCTCGCCCGCATCTTCCGAGGGAGCGCCATACTGATCCAGCCCGCAGGTGGTGCACAGGCCGCCCTGAAAACTGCGCAGCCAGCCCAATCCTTCGGCCTCATAGAATCCGGGGTGCATCCAGCCGCTGGGGGATGACCAGGCGATGGGCATGCCTTTGAAGCGGCAGCCCGCCAGGTCCAAAGTTCGATCGGCCATGACATCGAACGCCAATCCCGATCCCGTGTAAATGTGGAAGAAGCGCGAACCTCGTCCAGGGCCGTCGCTCGCCTCAGCAGCCACGATTCCGGCCAATTGTTCCATGCGCCCCACGCGGGCGATCAGTTCTTCTTTTGTCCAATTCTTTCCGAATAGCTCAGGCATTTTTGTGATCCTTTTTGGTGAGAAAAGCGTCCCGGTTTTAAAATTTTTGTCAGGCCTCGACTATAAGGCCGAGCGGATATCGTCCGCCCAACCCAACATGGATTCATCCTCCATCCATCCCCCCACCAACTGCAACCCCAGGGGCAGTCCGTTGGCGGCGGTTCCGGCGGGCACGGTGACGGCAGGCAGCCCCATGTACGTCCAGGGCAGATTCATGATCGGATCGCCGGTGGAGTTCAGCCCTTCCGGCGCCGAGCCGGTCGCGGGCGGACAAATCCACAGGTCGATGTCGTGCACATCCATGACCTCTTCCACGCCCTCGCGCAAAACAGCGCGGCCATCGGTGATATCCTCGGCTTCCTCGGTGTCGATTTGTTGGCCTTCACGGATGAGCGCAGCCGTGCGAGGCCGATAAAGCGACTCGTATTCGGCAAACCATTGCGCGTGTTCCTGGGCGAATTCGCAGGCGATCATGCGGCGATGCCGGGTGTTGATTTCGGCAATGTCGGCGAAAAGGGGCACGCGCTCAATCTGATATCCAGCTCCGGTCAGACGCTCGATTTGGGCGTGGAAGGCCGCCTGGGCCTCATCCGACGCCTGGGCCAGATAGGGGCCTTCGGGGATGCCAAGAACGGGCGGGCGTTCGGGCGGGGCCGGTCGCCAGTTATGGCAGAGAAGGGATGCAGCCAGAACCATGCCGGGCACGTCCTGCGTGAAAATCCCGACATGATCGGCGCTGGGCGAAAAGAAAATCAGGCCTTCGGGGTTGATGCGGCCATAGCTGGGCTTGAATCCAACGACGCCACAGAAAGCGGCAGGGCGAATGACCGAGCCGATGGTCTGCGTGCCTAGCGCCAGCGGGACAAGCCCGGCTGCCACCGCCGCCGCCGATCCGCTGCTGGAACCGCCGGGCGTGTGCGCCAAATTGTGGGGATTGCGCGTGGGGCCGGGTTCAAAATAGGCGAACTCGGTGGTCACGGTCTTGCCCAAGACCAGCGCCCCGGCCTGGCGCAGCAAACGCACCGAATCAGCTTCCGGCTCGGCCAGCGCCGCAGACGGCAGACCAGACCCCGCCCTGGTTGCAAAGCCATCCACATGAAAAATGTCCTTGACGCCGATCGGTACGCCAAAGAGCGGGGGACGTTGGTTCGGATCGGGATAAGCAGCGAGCATAGTTTTGCCATCCGCCAGCAGCCGATCGTGAAGTTCGGGTTCCGGCACAAAGGCCTGCACCTGCGGCTCCACGGCTTCGATGCGGGCGAGCACGTGTTCCAGGTAAGGGATCAAGTCGATCTGACCAGTGCGCAGGGCGGCGGCGATCTGGGCAAGGGGGGCGGGGTTCAAGAGAGTATCGGAAGTCATGTTGTTTGACCGTAACGTGATGTGAAAAGCCTAATCGACGCCAACCTGGTCCCAGGCTGGCTACGGCAAATCTCCGTCGCAATGGGCATGATAATAAGCCGCCTCCAGTTCATACGAAGCAAGGGCGTTAGCATAACTCTCGTCGCCCATCTCGGCGGCATCGCCGAAACTATCGGCCAAATTGCGCCCGCCCCAATAACGGGGCAGCATCATCAGGGGGTCATTCATTGTTCGTTCCTGCCTGCCCAATGGAATCCAGTTGAACATGGACGGGCCGTTGGGATGGATCGTGAAGCCGATGCGATACCCCGCCTCGCGCGCCACACGCACGGCCGGCCTGGTGTAATTGCCGCCCGGCCATACGAATGCGACAGGGCGATAGCCGAAATGCGCTTCGTGAATGGGGATCGGTCCGAAAAGCTCCTCGCGAATGCGCTTCATCGGCGTCGTCCCGGTGATGTAAGTGTGCCTCAGTCCGTGCGATTGCACATCCACCCGGCCGCTGTCGTTCAACGCCTCCATCCGCTCCCACAGGTTGGGGATGTCGTCGGAATTGGCGATGATCCAGGCCGAGGTCACCGTCCAGTCATATTTTTCCAGCAGCGGCATGAAATAGCGTTCGATGATCCCCGCCCGGCGGTCGTCGACGATCAGCATCATCGAGCGCGGCGGGATCGGTGCGTTGTTCTCAAGAAAGTCGGCCACTTGCTCGGCGGTTACGGTCTCATAGCCCAACTCGTGCGCCGCGGCCAGTTCCGCCTGGAATTTCGCTTCGGGGATGCCGTTCATGCCGGCGCGCGGGCGGATGCGATGATACATGACCGGCACGACGATTGTGCCCGGGCGGCTGTTGGCCGGATCCCAGCGCATTTTCAGATAGGCGCAGGCGTCGTCGAGATAGGTGACGGGTTTGGCCCAGGAATACATGCCGCTGGGCACGAAGGGCGGCGGCAGTTCCGCAGGCGGCTCAACGGTGGGGGTGGGCGAAGGAGTCGGGATGATGATTCCGTTGGCGACCGGGGTCTGCGAGGGAGTGACTGTCGTTGTCGGAATCCCTGGCGCGGCGTTTACAGGCATCGATGCCCCGACGAAGACCATGACGACCAACACGCACACCGATGCAATAGTCAACGCCATTGCGCGCCACGAACAGGGCGAAATTTTGGGTTGAACGCGATTGAGCTCCGGCGATTGCCGCATGATCGACTCCGTTGAGGAGGAATGAGAACAGAGGTCGGGTGTAGTCTACCGCCATTCTGGCTGGCGTCAAATCGCCAGGGTCGCAGCCATTAGCCCCTGAATCCTTCAACCTGTAGAATAAGCAGTTATATCACTACCTTGCCTGGGAGCCGAACCCTTGTCTGCACCCGACCTCTATTCCTCCATCGACCACCTTCAAAACGCCCTGGCGCAAAACGCTTACGTCGCCGAGCGCAGCCTGACCACAGCCATATTCCTCAGCCTGAAACTGCGCAAGCCCCTATTCCTGGAAGGCGAGGCCGGCGTGGGCAAGACCGAGGTCGCCAAAGTCCTGGCCGCCATGCTGGGAAGGCCGCTGATCCGCCTGCAATGTTACGAGGGGCTGGACATCAGCACGGCTGTGTATGAATGGAATTACGCCCGGCAGATGTTGCATATCCGCTGGTTGGAGGCGAGCGGACGGGCGCGTGAAGCCGACGCTCTGCATGACATCTTCAGCCCGGAATTCCTGCTCAAACGGCCGCTATTGCAGGCTTTGGAGCAACAGAATGGGGTTGAGCCGGTGTTGCTCATCGACGAACTGGATCGGGCGGACGAAGAATTCGAAGCCTTTCTGCTGGAAATCCTCTCCGACTTCCAGATCACGATCCCCGAACTTGGCCCCATCCGCGCCCAAACCCCGCCGGTCGTGGTGATCACGTCCAACCGCACACGCGAAATCCATGATGCGCTCAAGCGTCGCTGCCTGTATCACTGGATTGATTATCCCAGCTTCGCCAAGGAATTTGAAATCGTGTTGGCGCGCGTGCCCGACGCGCCCGCCCGCCTGGCCCAGGAAGTAGTGCGATTCGTGCAGGCCCTGCGTCACGAGGACCTTTATAAAGCTCCGGGCGTGGCCGAAACCCTGGACTGGATGCAGGCTTTGATCGCCCTGGACGCCGAGGCGCTGAGCGAAGAAATCATCCACGACACGCTGGGCGTGCTGCTCAAATATCAGGATGATATCGGCTCCATGCGCGGCGGTCGCATCACGGCATTGATGCACAGTCGCCCGATCATCACGCGAGAATAGAAATCGGGTATCTGCTCATCTGTTCAGGATTCAACCGCAGATGACGCAGATTACACAGATTTTTCTGGTTTTTTCTGCGCCATCTGCGAAATCTGCGGTTCCAAAACCGCAAGGTAAACTCTTACGTAATCGGCAGTCATGTGAACGGTCAACCTGATTCCGGTCAGCTATTGCCCAACCTGTTGTGGTTTGGGCGCATGTTGCGCGCGGCTGGCATCCCGGTCACGCCTGGGCAGATGGGCGATTGGGTGGAGGCGCTGGCCTGGTTGGATCTGTCCCGGCGGGAAGATGTGAAACAAAGCGGGCGAGCGCTCCTGGTCAATCGCCGCGAGCACATCGCGCTATTCGACGCTGCGTTCGATCTCTTTTGGCGGCGGTGGCCTCCGCCCGAAAGCCAGGGTCAGAACGGGCGGCAGGGTCGCAAACCTCGTGCGGGCGGGGGACGACGCCTGGGCGCGGACAGCGCCGATACCGTTGAAGCCTCGCCGGAATCGGAATCGCTTTTCGCTTACAGCGCCAGCGAAATACTGCGGCACAAGCCTTTTGCCGAACTCACACCCGCCGAGCTGGCCGAAGTGCGCCGCTTGATCGCCAGCCTGGATTGGGAACTGGCCCCGCGTCGCACCCGCCGCAAAACGCCAGCCACGCATGGCGCTTATCTGGACTGGAGACGGACGATGCGGGGCAGCCTGCGCTATGGCGGCGAACCGCTGAAACTAGCCCAACGTCAGCGTAAAATCAAGCCGCGCCGCCTGGTGGTGTTGTGCGATGTCAGCGGGTCGATGGAGCGGTACAGCCGTATCCTGCTGCAATTCGTCTACGCGCTTAGCCGCGGCATGGGCAACGCCGAGGCCTTTGTTTTCAGCACTCGCCTCACCCGCATCACACCTACCCTGCACCGGCGCGGGCTGGATGCAACCCTGAACGAGATCAGCGCACGGGCCAGCGATATGGGCGGGGGCACGCAAATCGGCGGGGCGCTCAAGACTTTCAACCAGCAATGGGCGCGACGAATATTGGGCCGCGGAGCTGTCGTGTTGCTGATCAGCGACGGCTGGGACCGGGGCGAGCCGCAAGAAATCCGCCAACAAATGGAACGCCTTCACCTGAACACTCACCGCCTGATCTGGCTCAATCCGTTGCTCGGCTCCCCGAACTACGAACCGCTCACCCGCGGCATGCAGGCCGCTCTGCCCCTTATCGATGACTTTATGCCGATCCACAACCTGCACAGCCTGGGGCAATTGGGCGACCTGCTGCGGAATCTGGATATTGGGTATCGGATAATGGGCAACCCAAAGTCTGCGCGCCAATCAATATCCAATATCCAATATCCCCATAACAACCATGCGTGACCTCCTCCCACAAATCGCCCGCTGGCAAGATGCAGGAAAATCCGTCGCCCTGGCTACCGTGGTCAAAGTTTACGGATCGGCCCCGCGCCCGTTGGGCTCCAAGATGATCGTCTCGTCCGCCGGCGAAATGGCCGGTTCGGTCAGTGGCGGCTGCGTGGAAAGCGCCGTCATTCAGGAGGGGTTGGGCGTGTTGGCAACGGGGCGACCGAAACTGGTCGAATACGGCATCGCCGACGAATGGGCGCAGACGGTGGGCCTGGCCTGCGGCGGCAATATCGAGGTATTCGTCGAACCAATCGGCGATGGAGATGCGGCAATCGCCGCCCTGCGGGAAGCATTGGAAAATGAGGAACTCGTCGCTCAGGCCATCGTTTTGGCGGGCGAGAACATGGGCGACAGGCTGTTGGTCTGGCCGGACGGTCGTAGGGAAGGCGGGTGGGGAACAACCGAAGTCGAAGGGCAGGTTTTGGCGGCGGCGGCAAGGCTGCTGGCCGAGCAGCGCAGCGAACGCATCCTGTTCGAGGCGGCAGACGAATCGTGGGATACTTTCATCGAGACCTTCCCACCCCCGCACCACTTGATCATCGTCGGGGCTGTGCACATCGCCATCCCGCTGGTCGACTTCGCCCGGACGCTGGGGTTCACCACGACCGTCGTCGATGCCCGCAGCGTTTTCGCCACTCCGGAACGTTTCGCCCACGCCGACCACCTGCTGCTGGGCTGGCCCGACGTAGTCCTGCCTCAACTTCACATGAACGAGGGCGCGTACGTGGCCGTGCTCAGCCATGACGACAAGCTGGATATTCCGGCCTTGCAGGCGGCATTGGCCAGCCGAGCGCGATACATCGGCGCATTGGGCTCGCGCAAGACGATGGCGCGGCGAGCCAATGAATTGCGGGATTTGGGCGTCGATGAGACGGCGCTGGGGCGCATTCACAATCCCATTGGTCTGGATTTGGGCGGGCGCAGCGCCGAGGAAATGGCATTGGCGATCATGGCCGAGATCGTGGCCGTACGGAACGGGAAGGGTTAGCGATTCAAACAAGTCGAAGGGTCTCCATAAACTCTCCACATTGGGTTGGTACAGTGATTTCAGTATCACAAACCCAAGCGGCCTCGCCGCTACAACCAGGAGAATCTTATGAAAACCCCTCGCAAACGCACTTTGGTATTAGCCCTGACCATGGCCTTCGTCTTCCTTCTCGCTGTGGGCGCTGCCGCCAGCGCCTGGGGCGGCCCAGACAACGGTCGTGGAGGCGTCGCACCTGTTGCCCCTCTCACCCAGGCTGAAATCGACGCCATGAACATGGTCCTGCAGGATGAATATCATGCCTGGTCGGTGTACGAACAGATCATCGCCGACTTTGGTGAAATCGCTCCTTTCGTCCAGATTCAACAAGCCGAAGCCCAACACGCTGCTGCTGTAGAGCGTCTCTTTGACCGCTATGACCTGCCATTGCCCGCGAATGAATGGGCTGATGTGGAATTCGACAGCTTTGAAAGCATAGAAGCGGCCTGCGCCGCCGGTGTCGAGGCTGAGATCGCCAACGCCGACCTCTACACCCAGGCGATTGCCAACACCGACAAGCGCGACCTCACCAACGTCTTCACCAATCTGCAACGAGCCAGTCTTGAGAGTCACCTGCCTGCTTTTGAAGCCTGTGACATGACAGCCCCCACAGGCGTCGGTGGTCCGCAGAATAGCTGGAATCAGCAAGGGAATGGAACACAGGTTCCTTACGGCCAGAACATGGCGGACTGCCCCAACCCTGAGATGGCGCAATCCCAGCCCCGGTTCGCCGGGCGAGGACAGTGGCGCACACAGTAGAAGTCAGTTTTGTAGCTAAAAGCGACGAGCCGGGATTTATCTCCCGGCTTGTTGCTTTGCCGCTTTGGTTCACCGCCGAAACTTGACGATAGTTGGCTGACGTTGGACGATAGCGGGAGCCGCGAATCCTTATGTCCACACGCATTTTAGTCGTCGATGACGATCCTCAAATTGTACGGCTCGTCCGATCCTATCTGGAACAGGACGGGTTCACCGTGCTCGTCGCCTATGATGGCGAGATGGCGTTGCATCTTCTGCGCAGCGAGCGCCCCGACCTGCTGGTGCTCGACCTGATGCTGCCGCGGCGAGACGGTTGGGAAATCACCCGCATCATCCGCAACGATGAGCATCTGGCGGGAACGCCGATCATCATGCTCACCGCCCGCGTGGAAGACGCCGACCGCATCGAGGGCCTCGACATGGGCGCCGACGATTATGTGACCAAGCCGTTCAACCCGCGCGAGATCGTGGCGCGGGTGCGGGCTGTATTGCGCCGCACGCAGGGCGTCCCGGCCACGCCGCACGCGCTCATCCTTGGGCAGGTGCGCATGGACGCCGACCAGCACAACGTGACCTGTGACGAGCGCGCCATCGACCTCACGCCCACGGAATTCGCCCTGTTAGAAACCCTTTTGCAGAACCCCAATCGGGCGTTTACACGGCTGGAATTAATCGATAGTTCACTGGGCTATTCATACGAAGGCATGGAGCGCACCATCGACAGCCATATAAAAAATCTGCGCAAGAAATTAGGGATTGAACCCAACCAGCCGGGCTACATCGAGACGGTGTATGGCGTCGGCTATCGCATGGTGGGTGAATCGTGAACCGGCTGTGGGTGCGGCTCAGTCTCGCCTTCGCCCTGGTGACAATCCTGGCGACCGTGCTGGCGTTCGTGCTCGCCAATCGCCAGGTTGATATCGACTTTCGCCACTATCTCACGCGCAGCCAGACGGACCAGGCATTGGTGGAAGCCCTGGCTGTTCACTGGTCGGAGTACGGAAGTTGGGGAGATGCGAACACGTTATTTCAGAGCACGCAGTCGGGGCGAGGGCGCGGGCAGGGCGGGCCAAAACGAATTTTAGCGGACGCAGAAGGCATCGTCGTTTTCGATGAAAGCGGAGGCGCCGCCGGGGATCAACTGACTGCCGCGCAAATCAACACAGCCGCGCCAATTCAGGTCGGCGACGAGATCGTGGGCTATCTTTATGTTGTCACGCCGGGTCAGGCGGCGCTGGCCGAAGCGGAGACCACATTCTTAGCTCAGGTGAATCGAGCTTTGTTGCAAGCCGCTTTGATCGCCAGCCTCCTGGGCATCCTGCTGGGCGTGGTCATCGCCCGCAGCCTTTCAGCTCCATTGGGCCGCCTGGCGGAAGCCGTCACACGGCTGGCAGCCGGAAATTTAGCAGAGCGAGCGCCTCTGGCAGGCGCGGATGAGATCGTGGAAGCGGCGCAGGCCTTCAACGACATGGCCGACAGTCTGCAACAGGCGGAAACATTGCGCCAAAATCTGGTGGCCGACATTGCCCACGAATTGCGTACACCCCTGACCGTGATTCAGGGCAACCTGCAAGCCATACTCGATGACGTTTACCCGCTTGAGAAATCTGAGATCGCCCTGATCTACGATGAAACCGTGCTGCTCAATCGTCTGATTCAGGATTTGCGGCAGCTCGCCCAGGCTGAGGCGGGACAACTCGATCTCCATCAAGAACGCATCGACGCTGCGGCGTTGGCGACCGGCATCGTTGCCAATTTTGCGGAGGCGGCGCTGGCGAAATCGATCCGGCTCACATCCGACCTGCCCCCTGGTCTCCCGGCAGTTTGGGCTGATCCCGACCGGCTGCGCCAGGTGTTCGCCAACCTGATCGGCAACGCCCTGCGCTACACGCCTGACGGCGGCGATGTCAGAGTTTCGGCAAGCGCGCAAGGCGATTTCGCGCGCTTTTGCGTGCGGGATTCCGGCCCAGGCATTCCGGCCGAGCATCTGCCCCACGTGTTCGATCGGTTCTGGCGGGCGGAGCCATCGCGGGCGCGAGAGCAGGGCGGATCGGGCCTGGGGCTGGCCATCGTCAGGCAGTTGGTCGAGGCGCAAGGCGGCCGGGTGGGCGTGGAGAGCGAGGCGGGGCGAGGGAGCGAGTTCTGGTTTATGTTGCCGGTGGCGCAGATCACGAACGGCTTGGGGGCATAAATCGTCAGTGTTATAATCTTGAGCGCTGATCCTGAAATCCTCATTAGAGGTGTGACCATGCTTCAAGTTGAACTTTCCAATCAACTGCTCGATATCCTGAACCAACTAGAACCCAATGTGGAGCCAAAGCAACAGGTTGCTCGTCTGGCCGCGCAGGAATTACGACGCCGTCTGGCCCGCTACCAATTAAGCGATCACCTGTTTCGCGAGAAATATGGTATGACCCTTCAGGAATTCGAGGCTGCGGGAATCGTGAAAAAGCTGGGATATTCATTTGAAGTCGAAAACGATCATCAGGACTGGGATCAGGCGGTGGACGGCATCACTGCGATCGAAAGACAACTGGCTGCGCTGCAAGGTGAAGCGTGAATGCTGAAGCTTTCGAAGGTGAAATCCAACAGGGTGCAGACCTATGGGCGTTCATACAGCGGATAGAAACAGTCGACAGAACTGAAAACACTGTGAAAATGCGTTTGCATGTTGATGCCGGTTGTTTCATCTAGGTTTATGCCAACACCCAAAAGTCGCTCATCAGCTATGCACTGATTTGGAACCTTTCCCGAATTTACGGGCGTGATTCCGAAGGCGGGCATTGGCATCGGCATCCAGTAGACGCCCCTGATCAACATGATGTTTCTGTTGAAGGACAGCGCGCAGTATCATTCGAGGAATTTCTGATCGAGGTGCAAAAGATTCTTCAACACATGAATCTGATTTGATAGAATTTGGCGGGATCGACAAAAACTTGGCTCAACTGCGGTAATTGTGCAGTTCGTAGGAAACCAGGTCTTGGGCTAATTCGATAGGTTTTTGCAGTCATTCAGGGTCAGACTCGGCGGGTCGAGTTGACGATGAAAACGACATCACCTCACGGAGTGATCTGAACATGTCACGAGTTCGTGTCGAGTGTTTTACGATTTCGTTTGGCGGATTTTGGGCCTGTCTGAAGCGGGACGTCGAGCGCCCGTTCGGCAAACCATGAAAATCAAATTCATTCTGCCGGCGCTCACCGAAGCCGAGAGCGCGTTCTGGCGACCGATCAAGTATTCGCTATTCCCGCCGTTGGGCCTGGCGACGCTGGCCGGTTATCTCGACCCCAGCGACGAAGCCGAGATCGTCGATCAGCACGTCATGCCCCTGGACACGGATGACCGTCCCGACGTGGTGGCGATTCAGGTTTACATCACCAACGCCTATCGCTCGTACCGGCTCGCCGACCACTATCGCGCCAAGGGCGTCTTCGTCATCCTGGGCGGGCTGCACGTCACCTCGCTGCCCGATGAAGCGGCCCAACATGCGGACGCCATTTTCCTGGGCCCGGCGGAAGCCTCATTCCCGGAATTCCTGGCGAATTACCGCGCCGGCAGCCCCAAAGCCGTCTATGCCTCGGATCATCGCACGCTGCACGGCATCCCCCCGGTGCGGCGTGACCTCATCCACCGTGAACTCTACCTCGTCCCGAATTCCATCGTCGTGACCCGTGGCTGTCCATTCCACTGCGATTTCTGTTATAAAGATGCCTTCTTCAAAAACGGGCGATCGTTCTACACCCAGACCGTCGATGACGCCCTGGCCGAAATCGACCGGCTGCCCGGACGACACCTGTATTTTCTCGACGATCACCTGCTTGGGCACAAACGCTTCGCCGCGGAACTCTTTGCCGGGATGAAAGGGATGGGGCGCATCTTCCAGGGCGCAGCCACCGTCGATTCCATCCTGTACGGCGACCTGATCGAAGCCGCCGCCGAAGCCGGTCTGCGCAGCGTGTTCGTGGGATTCGAGAGCCTGGACGCTGCCAATCTGGCGCAATCCAATAAGAGGCAGAACCTGGGCGTGGACTACCAGCGCGCCATCGATCGCCTGCACGACCTGGGCATCATGATCAACGGCAGCTTCGTTTTCGGCCTCGACGGCGATACGCCCGACGTGTTCCCGAGAACGGTAGCCTGGGCCATCGCCAACGGCATCACCACCGCCACTTTTCACATCGCCACGCCCTACCCCGACACCGGGTTTTTCAAGCGCATGGAGCAGGCCGGACGCATCCAGATCCGCAACTGGGACCTGTACGACACCCGGCATGTTGTGTTCCAGCCCCAGGCTATCAGCGCCGCCGAACTGAAAGCCGGTTACGATTGGGCTTACGACGAGTTCTATCACTGGGGATCGATTGCGAGAAGCAGCCTGTTCCACGGCGCCGCCAGGCACCAGCTCAAGCATTTCTTCTATGCCGGGGGCTGGAAGAAATTCGAGCCGCTGTGGAATATGGTCATCCAGCTCAAAAGGCTGAATCTGATGACGCCTATGCTGGAGGGCGTTTTATCCAGGGTGACAAGCCAGGATGATGTGCAGGAGACGACGAACGCGATGCACGCCGCGGCTGTGGAAGGCGGCGTGAGTTGAGAATCGACCATTGAACATCCCGCCAAAATGAGATACAATCGGTCTGCGTATTACGATCTATTCATCGATAGGAAACCGTATGGAAACTGTAACCGTATCGCCAAAATATCAGGTTGTTATTCCCCGTAAAGTTCGCGAGTCGCTGCAAATCAAGCCAGGACAAAAAGTTCAGGTTTTGCTTTTCGAGAATCGTATCGAGTTGATCCCCATCGTCCCCATTCAGGAAACACGCGGGTTTCTCAAGGGGATAGACACGACTGTTGACCGCGAGAGGGATCGGGTATGAATGTCATCGATTCCTCTGGCTGGCTGGAATACTTTGCAGATGGCCCCAACGCGGCGTTCTTTGCGCCGGGAATCGAAAATATGGATGAACTGGTAGTGCCATCAATCAGCATCTACGAAGTGTTCAAAAGGGTGCTGCAACAGCGCAGTGAGGATGAAGCGCTCCATGCGATTGTAGCGATGCAGCAAGGCAAAGTCGTCGATCTGGATGTGACAATCGCATTAAGCGCCGCCAAACTTTCGGCGACGCTGCAGTTGCCGATGGCGGATAGTATTATCCTGGCGACTGGCCGTGCGTTTGATGCCATCATCTGGACGCAGGATGCTGATTTCGAGGGGCTGAATGGCGTGCGGTATACGGCAAGGGGCCAGGCCGGCGAGATCGGGTGAGATCGAAGGCCAGGGGCGGCGAATCCTACATTCGCCGCCCCTAGTAAGCCGAGCGGTAAAAGGCTTCAGGCACTTGTCTGGATCAGTCGTTGGCCTGTAAAATACCATCATCAGATTGTGTAGTGTCCGCTCCCCACGTATCACTATCGGTCTATTATCTAACAAGTATGCAAAATATTTATCTGACAGGACAATTATACACAGTTGAGATGTGGATAAAAAAACGTTAGCCCGATTGAACAGCAAGCAATGTAATTATGTCTGCAGATATCTTAGCTGAACTAGTTAGCGATAAGCCAATTAATTTGGCAAATTGGAGGTCATCACCTGCGAGTTCTTTTGGATTCGTCCTCCAGTTTGATCAAGAATCATATTCTGCGGCTCGTCTAACGGATAACGTTGACGCTCTTGTGGCTGGTCAACCAGTTCTAAGCAAATTGCAGTTTCAGTTTCGTTCCATAGTTGACACCCATCTAAAAATTGGTGCTTCATTTTCATTTTGGATGGTCTCCCTATAGGGAGTTGAAAAGAAGTGATATACACTGAGGGTAAACACATTCAAGAGAGATGAACCCATGAAAAAGTTTGCCCAACCAGGAGAATTTTGTCCAAATAGCGCTTGTCAGGA
>JAGFJG010000066.1 GCA_024102915.1 Caldilineales bacterium | reverse complement strand
TAAATTGCTTGCGGAAAAACCGCAGCCGATTTTATTTGCGGACATTCTTGAACAAATCAGTAGGCTGGGCAGTATCCATGAGTCTACCGCGCTCCCTTCTCCCTTTTAAGTTGGCGAAGGTATTGTTCATCAGTAGCAATTTCAAGCTGATTCAAGGCATTCTGAACATAAGTTTGATTTTCGCGAACATAATCCTCCCACTTTGCAGCAATCTTGTCCTTGTCTAACTTGCCGCCATCAGTTAATTCGACAAACAGCAAGGTACCGAGAATAAACTGAAGTGGCCAAAGAATTGTGAGAGCAAGGATCGATTGCGGTATCACTCCGGTGTTGTGTGCTGGCCCAATCGAAAACATCACACGTTGTTGGCTTGCATCAATATAGAATTGCCATGATTCTGCATCACGATTTGGATGAGAGAGGCTCGACAAAGCACCATAGAGTTTTGGTAGATTATCAACGACAGTCGTGATAGTGCTTTCTTCCAATTGTGATTCGCCTTGGAAACTCTGATATTCCTTTAGGATTTCTGGAACCCCTTGAACCATTTTCAACACATAATCTTTCGGTTTTACTTTGCCTTCAATCAAACGACGCGCCTGTTCATTATCCGAACGAATATCCAAACAAATCGCCAATCGTTCATACATTGCTCGAATCGAAATAAGTGCTTGAATGGGATATCCTTTCGAAACCGTAAGATACGCCACTCGTGCAAGATTGAGTGATTGAGCGGCTAAGGCGATCACCGCTTTCTGAGCATCATTATCTACATCCAACGGTAACAGAATTCTATTTGCTATTATTCCCAACAGAATTGCTTGCATATCCCTAACAGAGATCGTCAGTGGACCAACATCCGAAGTAAATCGCTTTTCGAAATCTCGTTCTGGTTTTGTAACTGATTTTCGGATGATTTCGCTAGCTGGGTTTGCCTCTTTCCCTTTTCTTCGATTCATTTGCTTCCTCAGATATTATCGGTGGCGAACTCACAACCGCTTCAAATGGAAACCGCCATCCACATTGATCACTTCGCCCGTGGAGAAAGGTAACAGGCCTTCGGCGATGGCGACGACGGTCTTGCCGATGTCTTCGGGCAGACCCCAACGGCGGATGGGGGTCAGCCCCTGGTCGAGAATAAGATGATCGTATTTCTCTTTGACCACGGCGGTGAGGTCGGTGGCGATGATGCCGGGTCGGATTTCGTAGACGTTGATGCCGAATTCGGCCAGGCGGTCGGCCCACAGCTTAGTCATCATGCCCATGCCCGCTTTGCTGATGCAATATTCGGCGCGGGAAGTTGAGCTGGTGTAAGCGCTGATCGAGCCGATGTTGACGAGCTTGGGGGCGACGATCACGCCCGCCTCGACCAGCCGGATCATCTCGTTCGCCACGCGCTGGGTCAGAAAAAATGGCCCGCGCAGGTTGACGCCCATGACCTCGTCATAGCTGGCGACGGTGGTTTGCAGGATGTCGTTGCGCACGCGGGGGGCGATGCCGGCGTTGTTGACCAGCATGTCGATGCGGCCGAACTCCGCCAGAGTGGCATCGACCAAAGCGCCAAGGCTGTCGAGATCGCCGGTGTCGGCCTGTACAACCAACGCAGTGCCGCCGGCGGCGATCACATCGGCGCGGGTAGCCTCGGCGGCAGCGCTGTTGCTGTTGTAATTGATGACGATGCGCCAGCCTTTCGCCGCCAGGGCCAGGGCGATGCCGCGACCAATCCCGCGGCTGCTGCCGGTGACGATGGCGACGCGTGCGGTGGAGTTGCTCGTTGTCATGGTAGATTATGTGTGAAACTCGGAGTGTTTTTGGATGACAAATGATCAATGATTGATGATTAATTTGATCGCTGCGAATGACGGCAAACCCTTAATCTTCAATCTTTAATCATCGACTTTCCTTCTCGATCAACGCCATCGCCTTGTAAACCGCCTCGACGAAGAAATGCTCGCCCCACATCACGCTTTCGTCCACGCCCAGACCCTTGCGCTGGTGATAGCTGCCGTGGCGGAGAATGCCCTCCCAGCCAGGGGTCGCGTCAGCCAGATATTCAGGGCCGGTGAGGGTGTCGAGGATAATGAGGGCGGCCTGGCGATAACGGGCGGCATGAATCGGGTCCTGCACGATCTGGGCGAGATTGAGCAGGCCGCTGGCCGTGATCGCCGCCGCCGAACTCTCGGCCTGGCTGCCTGCTTCGTCCCAATCGTTGGGCGGCACGCCCGGCTCGAACGGTGCATCGTCGTCAAAGGAGGTGTTCTCGATGTAGAAATCGGCGCACATCTGCGCGGTCTGCAAATACTTGCGCTCGCCGGTCAGCGAGTAAGCGGTGCCGAAGCCGTACAGCGCCCAGGCCTGTCCCCGCGCCCAGGCCGAATCGCCCCGCCAACCCTGGTGCGTGCTCTGGCGCAGGAACTCGCCCGTGTCCAGATCGAACAGTCCTTCGTGGCTGGTGGAGCCGTCGCCGCGCACGATGGTGCGGCGGGTGGTCAGGCAATGAGCATGCGCTTTTCGTAGCAGGTCGGCGTCGCCCGATTGCTGGGCGGCGTAAAACACAATGCCCACATTCATCATGATGTCGATGAACAGCGAATCGTCGGAAACAAACGAGCGCAGGTACTGGCCCTTCTCTTTGAAGCGCATCCCCATCGTCTTTCCCGCCTGAATGATCACGGCGTTGAGGGCGGGGTCGCCGGTGAGGTCGTACCAGCGTTTCCAGGTCGACCAGAACACGAAGCCGAGGTCGTGGACGTTGCGGTCGAATTGGCGATGTTCCAGCAGCAGCGAGTAGTGTTCGGCCCACTTCCGCCAGATTTCGTTGCCGGTGCGCTGGTGGAACAGCCACATCATCCCGCCCAGAAAGCCCTCGCACCAATTCGTCCAGGCCTCGCCCGCATGTTTCCATTTCCCGCCCTCGGTGTACAAGGGGAAATAGTCGGGATAACGGGTGATCAGGGCTTCGACCTGCGTTTGGGCGAAGGCGAAGGCGTGTTCGAGTTTAGGGCGGAGGGAGGTCAGGGAGGGTTCTTGTTTCATTTTTGGTAGTGGCGAATTTTGACTGATAGGATTATGCTTGACGCTAACCCGAATGCAAAAGGAGTAAGTCATGATCATTGAAGACATTGTCCGCACCTGTCCAGAATGCTCGAGCGAGAATATCGTCAAGAATGGCCATGATTACAAAGGCGCTCAGAAATATCATTGCCATGCTTGTGGTTCGTATGGAACCTTGGACAAAAAAACAGACACGATGAACGAACAAAACGACGAGCGAAGAATGCCTATTTTGAACGGATGAGTATGCGTGGTGTGGAGCGAGTGTTCGATGTGCCTCGCAATCGTCTAGCTGA
>JAGFJG010000062.1 GCA_024102915.1 Caldilineales bacterium | reverse complement strand
AAAGTAGCGCTCACCAGCTCCAGCATCTCCTTGTATTTCACCGGTCGGCTCATGGCTCCCTCCTCTAGACGAAATCAGTAAACGTTATCCCTATCCTACGTCATTCCCACCATATTTGGAATTGCTGGACCCGTCAGCCATGCCAGAGTAGACGCGCCGTTGACTGCCTGCTGCCATTTCAGTAATTTGGCGGCATTATCCTGATTCCGGAAAAGGCGATTGACGAAGATAGACGGGAGGACGACAGAGGCCATAGTCAATGTTCGCCCTTCCGTCCCTTGATTGATTTGAAGCGGGGAGGGTCTCGCTCTACTTAGCGTAGGCGCTGGGTTCATGACTGATGCTCGTGTTTCGTTTTGACGATTTTCGGGGGCTTTGCTACAATAGACGTTATCGATAACGGGAACGATAACGTCTTCTCATAAGGATGTCAGTCCGATGCCGGGCTACAGACAGCGCGTTACAATCAAGCAGGTGGCGAAAGAGGCGGGCGTATCCACGCAGACAGTCTCGCGCGTCCTCAATGAGCGCCCCGATGTCGCCCCGGATACGCGTCAACGAGTGCAGGATGTGATCGACCGGCTCCAATACAAGCCTAGCGCAGTCGCCCGCAGTCTCATCCGCCAACAGTCGAATATGCTGGGCGTGGTCACGGCCGGTCTGAATTACATCGGCCCCTCGCGCACGCTGAACGGCATCACCAACGAAGCGGAGCAACTGGGCTTCATGCTCTTGTTAGAAGAGCTCCCCGGTTTCAGCACCATTGACATCCAGCCTATCCTCGACAACCTGCTCGCCCGCCAGGTGGATGGCATCATCTGGGCTGTGCCGGAAATCGGGGACAACCACGATGTTTTTCGTGTGGTGTTGCCCGAAATCACCATACCGATCATTTTCCTCTCCACGCAGGCTTCGCCCGACTGGCATGTGGTCACCACCAATAATCGCAAGGGCGGACGCATCGCCACCGAGCACTTACTGTCGGCGGGTCATCGCAAGATAGCGCATCTGGCCGGGCCGTCGACCTGGTGGGAGGCGACAGAACGCCGGGTGGGCTGGCGAGAGGCGATGGTCGAAGCCGGTTTTGCCGCGATCGATGAACAGATTGCGGAGGGGAACTGGTCGGCTGCCAGCGGGGATCGGGCGTTCGAGCAACTTTATGAACAATTTCCGCAAATGACTGCGCTTTTTGCCGGCAACGACCAGATGGCGTTGGGAGCCATCCATCGCGCCCGCCGCCTGGGTATTCGGGTTCCCGAAGAGCTTGCCGTCGTCGGCTTCGATGGGTTGTCGGAGTCCGCCTATTTCAGCCCGCCGCTGACGACGATTTATCACGACCAGCAACAACTGGGCTGCATCGCCGTCCGAGAAGTCGTCCGCCTGATCGGAGCTGCGCAGAACTCAGATGAGAATCAGGAATCGTTGGATATCCTCGTGGAACCGCAACTTATCGTGCGGGAGAGCTCAGGCGTCATCCCCGTGTGCAACCATAAAAATTCATCGATAATTTGAACGATTACCTCATTTCATAACTTACTCAAAATCTCCGGAGGCTCAAATGACAGTTGAACAAAAACCAATCACTTTAGGCGTTATCGTTGGCAATCGTGGCTTCTTTCCCAGCCACCTGTGCGAGACCGGACGCAGCACCATACTCAGGGTTTTGGCGGAAGAGGGCATCAATGCGATAGCGCTTTCGCCCGATGAGACCGAGTACGGCAGCGTCGAAAGCATCTCGGACGCGCGCAAATGCGCCGATCTATTCCGCCAGTATCGCGACGATATCGACGGCGTACTCGTCACCCTGCCGAACTTCGGCGACGAACGCGCTGTCGCCAATACCCTGCGCTGGGCGGAACTGGATGTGCCCGTGCTGATTCACGCCTTCCCCGATGAAGTAGGCAAGATGGATCTGGCCAACCGGCGGGATTCCTTCTGCGGCAAAATGTCGGCATGCAACAACCTGAAGCAGTACAACATCAAGTATTCGTTGACTAGCCTGCACACCGTAGACCCAGAAAGCGAGAGCTTCCGCACCGACCTGCGGAAATTCGCCAAGGTTTGCCGCGTGGTCGGCGGCCTGAAGGGCGCACGCTTCGGCCAACTTGGCGCTCGTCCGCCCGCATTCAACACCGTGCGCTACAGCGAAAAATTGCTGGAGCGCGCCGGCATCTCCGTCGAAACCCTCGACCTCTCCGACGTCTATGGCCGGATCGAAGCCCTCGGTGACGACGATGCCAGGGTTCAGGGCAAACTGTCGCAGATCAAAGCCTATATCGTCGGCAAAGATGTCCCGGACCTCTCCTATATGAAGATGGCCAAGTTGGGCGTCGTCATCGACGAATGGATGACGGACAACAAGCTGGTCGGCAGCGCCATCCAGTGTTGGACTTCATTGGAAGAATATTTCGGCATCGTGCCCTGCACGGTGATGAGCATGATGAGCAACGAACTGATGTCGTCCGCCTGCGAAACCGACATCGTCGGCACGATCGCCATGTACGCCATGGGCCTGGCTTCAGGCAAGCCCAGCGCCATCGTCGACTGGAACAACAACTATGGCGAAGACCCCGACAAGGCCGTCATCTTCCACTGCTCGAACCTGCCCAAAGATGTGTTCGTTGAACAGTCGCTGATC
Organism: Caldilineales bacterium; assembly: GCA_024102915.1. GTDB lineage: Bacteria > Chloroflexota > Anaerolineae > J102 > J102 > JAGFJG01. The sequence goes on along the minus strand of JAGFJG010000062.1, from coordinate 19,522 downwards.
CCCGCCGACATCCCCGTCATGCAATACCAGGACATCATCTCCGGAACCGTGGGCAAAGAGAACGCCTTCGGCAGCATCGATGGCCGGGTGAAGGCGGAGCCGTTCACCTATTGCCGTGTCTCGACTGACGATTTCAACGGCAAGATCATCGCTTACATTGGTGAAGGCGAATTGACCGACGATCCGCTGAGCACATTCGGCGGGCGCGGCGTGGTGGAAGTGCCCAACATGCAGGGCCTGCTCGCGTACATTTGCGAGAACGGCTATGAGCATCACGTGTCCATCAACCTGTCCGAGGTCGCCGATGTTTTGGAAGAAGCCTTCTCGAAGTACCTGGGCTGGGAGACCTATTACCACGCCAAAGGTTTCAAGAAAGGCGACGTTGACCTATCCTTCCTTCAAGATGTTCCCGGCCTGAAGAGCATTGTCGCCTCACTGAAGAAAGCGTTGTAACCAACCTCTCCGACCTTAATGACAATCAGGCGGATGAGTGACACTCATCCGCCTGACCAAGGTGAATCCAATATGAACGAATTCGAACGCCGTGACGCAAGCATTCGCCAGTTTATGGCGGACAACAACATCGACGAGCTGCTGCTGAACCGTGTCGCCAATTTCGCCTGGGCGACCTGCGGCGCCGCATCTTATGTCAATACGGCCACGACGACGGGCGAAGCCTGGCTGCTGATCACCGACAGCGCCAAGTATCTCCTCGCCAACAACATCGAGGCGACAAGGCTGGAGGGTGAAGAAAAACTGGTTGAGCAGGGCTGGCGCTTTATGGTCAATCAATGGTACGTCGGCTCCGGCCCCACCCCAGCGCGCGGCAATATCGGCGCAGACGTGTCTTTCGCCGGGGCGCAGGATGTATCGGGAGCGCTGGCCGAGTACCGCACGCATCTTTCGCCGGAAGAGCAGGGGCGATTTCGCTGGTTGGGTGAGCAATGCGCCGGGGCGATGAATGACGCAATCCGGGCAGTCAAGCCTGGCATGAATGAATACGAGATCGCCGGGTTGCTGGCGGGTGAAACGCAACGGCGCGGGGTGCAGCCGATCGTGAACCTGATCGCTGTCGATGAGAATATCTTCAAGTATCGCCATCCGTTACCCACCGGACGGGTGATGGAACGTTACGCCATGCTGGTGTTATGCGGGCGCTGGAAAGGGTTGGTGGCGTCAGTCACACGGCTGGTGCATTTCGGCAAACTGTCGGATGAATTGCGCCGCAAAATGCGTGCTGTGGCAGAGGTGGATGCCGAATTCATCGCCAGCACCCGGCCCGGAATGACGCTCGGCGAAGTCTTCGCCAACGGCCAGGAGGCCTATGCCCGCACCGGCTTTGGTGACGAATGGATGCTGCACCACCAGGGCGGCCCTGCCAGCTATGAGCCGCGTGACTTCGTGGCCACGCCGGGAGCGCCGCAGGTCGTGGCAGCCGGGCAGGCCTATGCCTGGAATCCGTCCATCACCGGCACGAAATCGGAGGACACGATCCTGGTCGGGCCGGATGGCAACGAAGTCTTGACGACCATCCTCGGCTGGCCGATGATCGAGGTCAAAGCGGGCGATAGCACGATGCTGCGACCGGCGATTTTGGAGATTGACTAACCAGTGGTCAGTGGTCAGTGGTCAGTGGTCAGTGGTCAGTGGTCAGAAAGGATTCTACAGACTCATTCCTGCAATCTGCCAACCGCTTACTGCATATTGATTACTGCCAACTGCAAACTGCTTCCGGCTACCCGCAAAGGATTTTGAATTAATGAGCGAACAGAAATACGCAATCGGCGTTGACTTTGGCACAGAATCAGGCCGGGCGGCGTTGGTCGATGTGGCCGATGGCCGGGTTTTAGCCACCTCCGTCCATGCTTACAGCAATGGCGTCATCGACGAAACCCTGCCAGGCACGGACATCCGCCTGGAACCCGACTGGGCGCTGCAAGACCCCGCCGACTATGTCGCCGTTTTCCAAAATGCGATACCGGCGGTGCTGGCCGAAAGCGGCGTCGATCCGGCGACCGTGATCGGCATCGGCATCGATTTCACCGCCTGCACCATGCTGCCAACCCTGAGCGATGGCACGCCCCTTTGCTTCCTGCCGCAGTGGAGACAGAACCCCCATGCCTGGGTCAAATTGTGGAAGCATCACGCCGCCCAGCCCGAAGCGAATCTGCTGAATGAGCGCGCCAGGGCCGCCGGTTTCGGCGACATCCTCGACCGCTATGGCGGTAAAATCAGTTCGGAGTGGTTTATCCCCAAATCCTGGCAGATATTGATCGAAGCGCCCGAAGTCTATGCCGCCGCCGACCGCCTGATCGAAGCGGCGGACTGGGTGGTGTGGCAGCTCACCGGCATCGAGACTCGCAATTCCTGCACGGCCGGCTACAAGGCTATGTGGTCGAAACAGGATGGCTTCCCCCCGAACGAATTCTTCGCAGCGCTCGATCCCCGGCTTGAACACTTTGTCGATGAGAAGATGTCGCGCGAGATCATGCCGCTGGGAGCGAAGGCAGGCGAATTGACGGAAAAGGCGGCGGCGTGGACTGGCCTGAAAACGGGCACAGCCGTGGCTGTCGCCAATGTGGACGCGCACGTGGCGGTCCCGGCAGCGACGGTGAGCGAACCCGGACGCATGGTCATCATCATGGGCACGTCCAACTGCCACATGGTGTTGGGTGAAGAGGCGACCACCGTGCCGGGCATGTGCGGCGTGGTCGAAGACGGCATCATCGCCGATCTGCCAGGCTTCGAAGCGGGGCAATCCTGCGTGGGCGACCACTTCGCCTGGTTCGTGGAAAACTGCGTGCCTGCTTCCTACGAACAGGAGGCCGAGGCCGAAGGGCTGGGAATCCACGAACTGCTCGAGGCCAGGGCGGCAGCGCTCAAGCCGGGCGAAAGCGGGTTGCTGGCCCTGGATTGGTGGAATGGCAACCGCAGCGTCCTGGTCGACGTCGACCTGACCGGGCTGCTGCTCGGCGCCACCCTCGCCACCCGACCGGAAGAAATCTACCGGGCCCTGATCGAAGCGACGGCGTTTGGGACACGCATGATCGTGGAGACTTTCCAGGCGAACGGCGTGCCCATCCATGAGATCATCGGCACGGGCGGTCTGCCCAATCGCAACCGCCTGCTTATGCAGATTTACGCCGACGTGACCGGGTTGCCGATTTTCGTGGCGGAGGCGGAACAGATCGGGGCGCTAGGTTCGGCCATGCATGGGGCCGTGGCCGCGGGCGCAGCAGCGGGCGGCTACGATTCCATCGTGGAAGCGAGCCAAAAGATGGCGCGCCTGCGCGACGACCGTTACCTGCCCATACCCGAACATCAGGCTGTGTACGACCAGCTTTATGCCGAATACGCCATCCTGCACGACTACTTTGGCCGCGGCGAGAACGATGTCATGAAACGCCTGAAGTCGCTCAAAGCCGGGGTCAAAGCCGGAAGCCAGGGAGCAGGTTGACATGCTATTAGAAGAGCTGCGGGAAGAGGTCTGGCGGCTGCACCTTGAACTGCCGAAGAACAATCTGGTCACCTGGACGGCGGGCAATCTCAGCGCCCGTGACCCCGAATCAGGCTTCGTCGTGATCAAGCCCTCCGGCATCAAGTACGAAGACCTGCGCCCCGAACACATGGTGGTCGTCAATCTGGAAGGCGACATCATCGAGGGCGATCTGAAGCCATCGTCGGACACGGCCAGCCATCTGTACATTTATCGCCGCCGCCCCGATGTGAACGGCGTGGTGCACACCCACTCGCGCTATGCCACGGCCTTCGCCGCCAACGGCATGTCGATTCCCGTCTATCTCACCGCCCAGGGCGACGAGTTCGGCGGCCCGATCCCCTGCGGCGGTTTCGCCCTCATCGGCGGCGAGGAAATCGGGCAGGTGGTGATCGAAGCCATCGGCAATTCTCCCGCCGTCCTCCTCAAGAACCACGGCGTGTTCACCATCGGCAAGAACGCTGAGGCGGCGTTGAAGGCGGCGGTCATGGTGGAAGATGTGGCCGCCACGACCTGGCTGGCCCTGCAAATCGGCCGGCCCGAAGAAATTCCACAATACCTCGTCGACAAACTACACTACCGCTACACGCATGTCTATGGCCAGTAATCCGAACCCGCCAATCGCCGTCCTCTGGGACATGGACGGAGTCATCATCGACACCGGCGAGAGCCATTATCTGGCCTGGATGCAAATCCTGCCCGAATATGGCATCGACATGAACCGGGATATTTTCACCCGCACGTTCGGCATGAATAACGACACGCTTCTGCGCGTGCTCATGGGCGACAATGCCGATCCGGCGCTTGTGGATGAAATCAGCGGGCGCAAGGAGCAGCGGTTCCGAGAAATCGCTGCGGCCACCACGAAAATCCTGCCGGGCGTCAGAGATTGGCTGCAAACGCTGCAAAGCATGGGCGTGCGCCAGGCGATTGCTTCGTCCGCCCCGCCCGCTAACATTGACCTTCATCTCGACATTCAGGGCATCCGGCCCTATTTCGATGCGATCGTGTCGGGGAACGATATGCCGGGCAAGCCAGCGCCCGACGTCTATCTGGAAGCGGCCCGACAAGTTGATGCGCAGCCCGCTCGCTGCGTGGTGATCGAAGACGCCGTCGCCGGGGTGGAAGGAGCACGTCGAGCCAAGATGAAGTGCATCGCCGTCACCACGACCAACCCCGCCGCAGCCCTTGCTTCCGCCGATGTGATCGTCCCGAACCTGGCCGACTTGCCGGTCGAGACCGTTTTCCAACTGCTGAATTCCGGCCAGAAATCGCAAATTCTTGACGGCCACTTTGACGAGCGCTAAGATGCGTTTGGCAGTGATAGACCAATGATGCTTTCGCTCCGTATTTCCAGCAGGAACCGCTCATGAAACCTCGCGACCGGGTGGCGATGGCCCTCCATCACGAAAGACCGGATCGTTGTCCGATGCAGGTCAGTTTCACGCCTGAATTCGCTGCCCGGCTGCGCGCCGATATGGAAATCCAGGGCAAGAAGGTGCACAACCCACACGGCGGAGGCAACACCTATGAGTTGGAGCGGGCGCTGGGCGAGGACATGCTCCTCACGTCGGTGGGTTGGGCGAACTCGTATTATATGGACGATAAACCCTATGTGGACGAGTGGGGCATTGCCTGGGCGCCACAGCCGTACGAGACCGCATTTGGCCGGGGACATTACACAGAGATCGTCTCGCACCCCCTGGCCGACGCCGACGCTATCGCCAGCTATCGCCCGCCCGACCCCACTCGCCCCGAACTTTATGTCGACTCCGATCGGATGATCCGGCAATTTGGCGACGAGTATTGGATCGTGGGCGTCACCGTCACCACGATTTTCGAGACGGCCTGGGCGTTGCGCGGGCTGACGCAGATGATGCTTGACATGATCGATGGCCCTGATCTTGCGAACGTTCTGCTCGACATCCCCTATCATTATCACCTCGCCGCCGCCAAAAAGCTGGTCGAGTTAGGCGTGGACATGATCTGGACGGGCGATGATGTGGGCAGCCAGCGCGGCATGTTGATCTCGCCTGAGATGTGGCGGGAGTTCCTCAAGCCTCGGATGGCGAATTTCATCGCCGAGCTCAAGGCCATCAATCCCAACGTCAAACTCGCCTATCATTCCGACGGCGACATTCGCCCAATCATCCCGGAATTGATCGAGATTGGCGTCGATGTGCTCAATCCCATTCAGCCTGCCAGTATGGATCCGGGCGAGATCAAACGAAAGTATGGGAAAAAGCTCTGCTTTTGGGGCACGATCGACGAACAGCACACCCTGCCTTTTGGCTCGCCCGACGATGTCTGCCGGGAAGTGGCGGAACGATTGCAGACCGTCGGTCACGATGGCGGTCTCATCCTGGCTCCGACGCACCATGTGCAACTGGACACGCCGCTCGAAAACTTTTGGGCGATGATCCGCACAATCCTGGAAACGCCTTATCATTCGCTCTCTTAAAATATCTGCAAATGCACACCGCCGAATACATCCGCCAGACGCCAATCGCACCCGAACGCTGGCCCATCGCAATCGCAGGCATGCCTGAATTCGACAAATCGATGGACCGCATCGACGCCTGGTATCACAACGAAATCATCGACAGGCCGCCGGTGCGGTTTGTCGCCCATAATGCTTTCCTGGAATTGTCGCAGGGCGAGTTAGTCGATATGTCGCCGGATGAACGCCAGGCCCGCTGGTTCGATGCCGAATATCAGGTTAAGCTCTATCTGAAATCCATCGCAGGGCGAAACCACTTGGGCGAGACCTTCCCTCTGTTCTTCCCCAACCTCGGCCCGGATTTGTACGCAGCATTGTATGGAGCTAGGTTGGAATTCGGGGAAGTCACTTCCTGGTCTGTGCCCATTGTCAAAGATTGGTCGGACGCCGCCAAACTGCAATTCGACCCGAATGGCGTCTATTTCCGCAAAATCGAGGAGATCACCGCCGTCGCCTTGGAGATGTGCCGGGATAAGGCATTGGTTGGGTACACCGACCTGCATCCAGGCCTCGATTGCGTCGCCGCCTGGCGCGACCCGCAGCAACTCTGCTTCGACATGATCGACAGCCCGGAAGAGGTCGCAAAGCTATCCGAAATCGCCATCGCCGACTTCGAGCGCATCTACGATCATTTTGATGGGATGCTCAGAGAGGCGGGCCAGCCCTCGGTGGGCTGGATGGGCATTCCCTCGTTCGGGCGGTTTCATATCCCCAGTTGCGATTTCTCCACGATGATCTCACCGGGTTTCTTCAATGAATTCGGCCTGCCCATATTGCAGCGCGAGGTGAAAACGATGACGCACAATGTCTTCCACATGGATGGCAAAGGCGTTGCCCGTCATCTCGACGCCATTCTCAGCGTGCCCGAAGTGCACGCGTTGCAATGGGTGCAGGGGGTGGGCGATGACCAGCCCATCATGCAATGGGTTCCCTTTATCAAGGATATCCAGGCCAGGGGCGTGCCGGTCATTGTCGATCTGACACAGAAAGAATTGCATGGTTTTATGGAGGCAATGTCGCCGGAAGGTCTTTTCCTCTGGATTGCCACCACATCAGAAGAAGAAGAGCGAACGCTGCTCAAGTCGATCAGCCGGTGGAAATAGGTAGACCGATGGTTGAAGATTAACTGTCGCCGCCCAATCTGCACTCTCGCAGCAGCTATATCAATCTTGAATTATCAACCTCCAGTTGCTCCATTCGAATACGATTATTGACAGCATTTGCCATGAGGAGTCGCATATGACATGACCAACCACCGATTCGTGTCCGTCGGGAAGGGCAGGACAAATCCTTTGTTCATAAGCCTTTTCCATCAACCAATAACCCACTCTATCCCACTCGTCTCACCAAAGGAGGCACAAACGTGAAGAAGAACCGACTGTTTCTCGTGATCTCGGCTGTACTCGTGCTGGCCTTGTTGGCCGGATGCGCTGCGGCCCCCACCCCTGCCCCGGCAGCCCCTACCGAAGCGCCCGCTGCAGCGACTGAAGCGCCCGCCCCAACCGAAGCCCCGGCGGAAACCGAAGGCCCCGCCCCTGCTGCAGAAGGCAAATGGTGCAGCGGCGTCGACATCGTCTTCTTCCCCGGCGGTTCGCCCGGCGGCCCCTTCGAAACTGTCGTCTACAATGGCGCTGTTGCCGCTGCCGCTGACCTCGGTCCCAATGTCGAGTATGTCTGGTCCGACTGGAACCCGGAGCAAATGGTCACCCAGTTGGGCGAAGCCATCGCTACTGCTCCTGATGGCATCGCCATTATGGGACACCCCGGCGACGATGCTTATAGCAGTCTGGTTGAAGAAGCAGAGAGCGAGGGCATCATCGTCACCAGCCAGAATACCACTCTGCCGAACCTGGAAGCCGCTTACAAGAGCAATGGCTTTGGTTACGTGGGCGCGGAACTGTATTCCGCCGGTCATGCGCTGGGCGCCGAGGCTGTGATGCGCGCCGGTTTGGGCGCGGGCGATCGGGCGATGGTCTGGGGTCTGTTGGCCCAGCCCGGACGCGGCGAACGCACTCGTGGCGTGGTGGATGCCCTGGAAGAAGCTGGTTTGACCGTGGACTATCTTGAGATCGACGATGCCACCAATGCCGATCCATCGGTCGGTATCGCCACCTTTGTCGGCTATGTTTCCGGCAATCCCGATGTCAAACTGATCGTCACGGATCATGGCAACCTGACCAGTTCACAGCAGGCCCTGTTGGATGCCGCCGGACTCGATCCAGCCTCAGTCTACACCGCAGGCTTCGACCTGTCCTCGTCCACTGTCGAGTCTATCCGGGGAGGCTATACCGACCTGGTGATCGACCAGCAACAGTGGCTGCAAGGCTATCTGCCGATCCTGCAGATCTGCCTGACAAAGCAGTTCTTGTTCACAGGTCTGCACATCGACACCGGCGCTGGTTTCGCCCATGCCGACAACGTCGAACTCCTGGCCGACCTGGTAGGTCAGCAGATTCGCTAGTTCACAGGAGCGATGGCAGGCTGAGTGAAAGGGCTCCTTCCTAACCCTCTGCCATCGTCGTTTGCCAGGCGGTCGTCGGCGTGATCCACAATTCGATCAAGTGGAACCGGCGGCCGTCTGGCCACCCCCACCGAGGATATGGACATGGATGAAGTTTACCGGCTCGAATTGCGAAATGTCTCCAAATCGTTTGGCGAGGTCAATTCCCTGAGGGATATCAGCTTCCATTTGGGACAAAACGAAGTCGTCGGCCTGGTTGGCGATAATGGCGCCGGCAAATCGACGCTGATCAAGATTATCACCGGCTACCATCAGCCTAGCGAAGGCGAAATGTATTTCGATGGGGTCAAGGTTGATGATCTCTCAGTGCCAAAGGCGAGGGAGCTTGGGGTCGAGACCGTCTATCAGGAACGAGCGTTGGCGGAACTGCAAACGCTGTGGCGCAACATTTTCATGGGTCGGGAAATCCGCACCCGGTTCGGCCTGCTCGATGTCAAGAAAATGAAACAAGAGACCTTCCGGCTGATGAATGAGTCGATGGGTTTCACATCCACAGCCGTCACGCCTGATTCGCCGATTCGGCGGTTTTCGGGCGGAGAAAAACAGGGCGTGGCGATTGTGCGGGCGCTTTATTTTGATGCAGATATTATCATTTTGGATGAGCCGACGATGGGTCTTTCGCTGCATGAAACCCGCAAGCTTTTGGAATTCGTGCGCAGTATCAAGCGAGCCGGAAAGTCAGCCATTTTTATCGACCATAACATCCTGCATGTGCATTCCGTGGTCGACCGTGTCGTCGTCCTCGACCGAGGTCGGGTGGCGGGCGAATTCCGCACTGGCGACATCAGCCTCGACGAGCTGATGGAAAAGATGTATCGCGTTGCCGAAACCGGCAGTCTGGATTAGTACCAGGTCAAGGAGATTCTCATCATGAGCACAGAACAAGCGCCCAGCAGCCGGCCATCGACCAGCATACAATACCAATCGACCTTCACATTGCGCACTTTTCTGGCCCGCAATGGCACCCAGGTGGGCATCCTGGCAGTTTTCATCGCCCTGTGGAGCGTCTTCATCCTCGGCGCGCCACAGACATTTCTGTCGCCTCGCATCTATCTCGCCTTTATGACAACCGTGCCATTCTTCGGCGTCATCGCCCTGCCGCTAACGATGCTAATCATCGCCGGCGAGATCGATCTGTCATTCCCTTCAATTATGGCAATCGGCATGGTGGGTTTTCTATTCGTCTACAATGCCACAGGCATCGCCTTTCTAGGCATCATCACGGCGCTGGTGGTGGGCATCCTCGTCGGTGCACTCAATGGCGCCATTGTCGTACGGATCGGCATCCCCTCGCTTGTAGCGACCATCGGCACGCAATTCTTCTGGCGCGGCGCCACAATTGTTCTCGTGGATGGCAAGGGCCAGCCGCTGATCGAACTACGCAATACGTTTATCTACAATTTGTTCGTGGGAAAGACGATAGGCAACATCCCCAATCAGTTTTGGTGGATGCTGCTTGTCGGCATCGCCTGCTGGCTCGTACTGAACCGCTCACGCCTGGGCGCGCACCTTTATCTCATCGGCGACAACGAGGACAGCGCCAAACTGATGGGCATCAACGCCGGGCGCACACGCATGCTGGCCTTCATCATCGTGGGGGCGGCAGCGGCGTTTGGCGGCCTGCTGGCCAGTTTCCAGGTGCTCAACTTCTTCCCTTCGTTGGGCGAAGGCTATTTGCTGCAAACGCTCGCTTCAGTCTTTCTCGGCGGCACATCGGTCTTCGGCGGCACCGGCACCATTTTCGGCACATTCCTGGGCAGCTACATCATCGGCGCAATCCAGGCTGCCATTGTCGCCATGGGTCTCACCGGCTTCTGGACCGAGCTGATTTACGGCCTGATTGTGATCCTGTCGGTGGCGATGCACGCACTCTTGCTCAAGCGCACGAACTGACGATTCGGACAGATGATATTGGGTATTGGATATTCAAAATGCGTCGCATGCAGCGCAATATCCAATACCCAATACCTGATCTCCTCACCCCACCGCCTCAATCGCCCACCCAAAATCCTCAATCCGAATTGCGGTGGAATCGCCCGGCCAGTACAGGTGTGAAAAATAGCTGCCGCCGCGCAAAGGGCTGGGATTGCGTCCGCGCGTGACGACGATATGGTCGGCGGGCAGAGCGGCAAAATAGCGATCACGGGTGATGGAAGAACGCCCTAACGTAGGGTCGAACGGCGTCCAGCCCGATCCCGGCAAATAGACCTCGACCCAGGCGTGCTCGGTGCGGGCCAATGATTCCTCGCCTTCCTCCAAATACAAAACGCCTTCGACATATCGGGCGGGAATTCCGGCGGCCCGATTCAGAGCGATCATCAAATCAGAGTATTCGGTGCAGTCGGCCCCCATCGGTCCCAACGCAGCCTGCGCTCCCCAATCCCGGCCATTGTACGTGTAAACGAGATTATCGCCAACGTAATCGTAAAAAGCCCTCACCTTTTCGCACGGATCCTCCTTGCCCTCTGTCAGATATTCGGCCAGCGCCACAATCTGCGGGTTGTCGGATTCGATGTGCAACTCAGCGTGGGTGAAGTCATTGGGCATATCGCCCACGCACTGCGACAAATCCGTGGCGGCAGGCTGCACTTCCACCTGGTAGATGATTTGAATGGGCACATCGCCCATGGGCTGACTGGATAGATCGAATTCGGCATAGCGATTGCCGTATTCGTCGGTGATGAAAGCGTTCGGCTCCGGCTCGATCTCCATGCTGATCACGCGCTGAAATGGCCCGGCATCACTGATCAGGGCCACCCACAGGTTCTGTTTTTCGGGCATGCCAGGACCATAATTGACCACGCGCAGATGCTCGGTTACCGCGAAGGTTCGGGCCTGTTGATCAGTTGGGGGTATATCGGTTGGTTGGATGAAGGCTTCGTCAGGCTGTGCGGGCTGGCAGGCAGCGAGCGCAACCAGCACGCAGAATGCCAGAAAAATACGTGAACTCAATCGCCCCCTCCCCGTTTCGCCGACTACAACCATTTCTCCAGCCAGTCGAACACGCCGACCCCGTGCCACTGATGCCCGCCCTCGAAGAAATCCGCCTGCAGTCGTTCCCCGGCCTCAAATTGCCGATAGATTTGCTGGAGCCGAGCCAAAGCTGTGCGCGCCCCGGCGATGGGATAAATCGGATCGTGAATGCCCGATTCGGTGAACAGCGGACGCGGCGCAATCAGCCCGGCGATATCCGACATCTCCGCCTGCCTCGCCATTCCCGGCACGAAATTGCACAGGCAATGATTGATCGCCATGATCGAATCTCGGAATGTATTGAAGTAACCACTGACCACGGCGCAATTGATACGTTCGTCTAATGCGGCTGTGAACAACGTGATGGTTCCGCCGCCGGAAAGCCCGGCGCAACCGAGATGATCGGGCGAAGCATCCGGTCGGGCGAGGACGTAATCGACAAGGCGCATAACATCCCGCACTCGCCAGCCCAACAGGGTTTCGCCCATCAACAGGGCATTGACGGCTAGAAATCGGCAGGAAGACACCCAGGCGTCGGGATCGGCCAGGTCATGCACTTCGCGCCAGGGCGATGGTTCCATACGCTGGCCGAAACCCCGCAATTCCGGGACGAAGACTTGATAGCCACGCCGCACCAGTTGCAGGCCATAATCATAGTTCAACTCGGCGACGAAATGGCGTTCCCCCGGCTCTCTGGCTGCCCCAACCAGCGGGCGCGCACCCCAGGTTCCGTGCCCGTGCAAAGCGATCATCGTCCTATACGGGGGCGGGGTGTGTGGCGTCAGCACATAACAGGGCATGTACTCGCCGGGCGCGACCTGCAATACGATTTCCTGCCGCAAATGATCGCTCTGGTCTTCCTCGATTATAACCTGATCGTCGAAGTCGCCGGAAGTTCGCTCAACTCCTCCTAATAGTTTCGCCAGGGCCGGCCGCAATTCCGCCTGCCAATGAATCGCCTCGTCGAGCGAACGAGCTCGGTAGCCAAGCTGGCGTGGTTCTTGATCATACCGCTCCCACAGACCGGGCAGCGTGGCGAATTGAAGATCGTTGTCAGGCGACATTGTGCCCACTCCTCTGTCAAAAGTCGAGATTTCCGGCGCCAGCGGCCGCACGCACAGGATAGATATCTGGCCGCAATCCCGTTTTTTGCGGATACGATTCGGAGGCGGAAGCAATGAACTCATCCGTGCGGGCTGCGTCGACCAACGCCACCAGACAGCCGCCAAATCCGGCGCCAGCGCCTCGACCGCCGATAAAACCGGGAGCGGCAGAGATAGCATCCATCATCGCCTCCATCTCCGGCACCACGATTTCATAAAGGTCACGCGCGCCGGCGAACGACTCGCTCATGAGGCGGCCCATGCGAGGCCGATCATTCTCAGACAGCGCCCTGGCCAGGTCGAGCACCCGCTGGTTTTCCTGGATGATGAACCGGCAGCGGCGCTCGACCACCGGCGGCAGAGATTCGGCATGGGCCGAGAGTTGTTCCGAGCTGACATCTCGCAGGGCGGAAATATCAGGATAAAATTGTTGCAGGATATGCACGCCCTCTTCGCATTGGGCGCGGCGCTCGCCGTATTCTGAGCCGGTCAGTTCCCGATGCGCTTTGGTGTCGCAGATGACGACGGCGACGCCAGGGGGGATGGATGCCGTTTGATGATTGAGATGGCGACAGTCCAACAAAATGGCCGTCGCCTCCTGGCCGAGGGCGGAGCTATACTGGTCGAGAATGCCGCAGTTCATGCCGACGAAATCATTTTCCGCACGCTGTCCGACCAACGCCATCGAAACCGGGTCCAGGTTGAAATCACCCAGGCGGCGGAACATGACGGCAGTCGCCATTTCGATGGCAGCGGAGGAACTCAGGCCGCTGCCAAAGGGGACGGTGCTGTGCACCATGCCGTCGAAACCGGTCAATTCGTAGCCCAGGTCGCTGAGGATTTTGGCCACGCCGCGCACGTAATTCGTCCAGGGATGAGTGTCATCATGATCGATGTTATCCAACGGAAACACGCTCCCACCCTCAAGATTCATTGAATAGATAGCCACGCGCCCTGTCGTGCGAGGCCGGGCGGCGATCCAGGTGTCCCGGTCGATGCTCATCGTCAGCACAAAGCCTTCGTTGTAGTCGGTGTGGCTGCCCATGAGATCAACCCGGCCGGGCGCTCTCGTCCACACCGTTGGCGCGCCCCCGAACCGCCGCACGAAGGCGGATTCCATCATGCGCCGCCGCTCGGAGATCGAATCGTGTTCTGAGACCATGACTATTCCCTCCAATCCTCAATCACAGAGCGCTCGTCACGCCTGATGATTGCCGTAAGCGATGTCCAGGAGTTCAATGGTGTGATAGATCTGGATCGGTTGGGCGGAACAATGATTCTCGATCTGCGTCAGGCAGCCGATATTGCCGGTGGCGACGGCCTGAGCGCCTGTGGCCAGAATCCGCTCCACTTTGCGACGTCCCAATTCCTCGGCGATCTGCGGCTGCACCAGATTGTATGTCCCCGCCGATCCGCAACACATCCCGCCATCATCCAGTTCCAGCAATTCCAGATTGGGCACGCTGCTGAGAAGATGGCGCGGGGGATTGCGCACGCCCTGAGCATGCAGCAAATGGCAGGCGTCGTGATAGGCCACCTTCATCGGTTGGGGCAGGCCCGGCGGCGTCACAAACCCAAGTTCGTCCAAAAAGACCGTGATATCCTTGACCTTGTGGCTGAACTCACGCGCCTGTTCTTCCTCTGGCAGTCCTTTGAACAGGAGCGGGTATTCGTGCATGCCGGAACCGCACCCCGCCGCATTGGTGATGATGGCATCGACATCGGAGGGAAAAACCTGCATATTTTTGGCGGCCATTTCTTGAGCGCGACGGTCCTCACCCACATGAATCAGAATCGCTCCACAACAACCCTGCTTTTTGGGGATGACCGTTTCGACGCCGTTCTCGGCCAGCACCCGCAGCGTCGCCCAGTTGATGTCGGGATTCAGCACCATCTGCACGCAGCCAGCCAGCAACGCCACCCGCGCCCGGCGTTTGCCTTTGGCCGGATAGACTTCGGGCAGGGGGTGGGATTTGGGCAGGGAGGTCGGGCACATATCCACCATCGCACCGATGGCGTCGGGCAGGGCGCGACGCAGACCCCGGCTGATGCGTCCAGCCTGTACAGCCCGGCGAAAGCGGTTGGGATAAGGCAGGGTCTCGACGATAAGGCGGCGGGAAGCGCTGTCGATGGCAGGGCGTGAGCGCTCGCTTTCGGCGTGCACACGGTAACTCATCAGCAGGTCGCCGTAGGACACGCCGGATGGGCAGGCGGGCACACAGGCGACGCAGCCCAGGCAGCGATCGAGATAGGGCTCCGCCGCTTCGGGCTTGATGGCGTTTTCGAGCACGCCTTTCATCAAATAGATACGGCCACGGGGCGAATCCATTTCTTCGCCCAAAACCGCATAGGTAGGACAGGCGGAAAGACAAAAGCCGCAATGCACGCACGCCCGAATGGCATCGGCCATGGCGTCGCCACGCGGCCCAAGGGGGCTGATCTCGATGTTGTGCTGCATCAGGTTTCAGGGAATTTATTGTGCGGGTCGAGGGCCTTTTTCACACGGGCGAGCATCGCTTGTCCGCGATGAATGCCGAGATAAGAGCTGGCGAATTCGCCGCGCAAGAGCAATCCGGGCAAATCCATTTCGGTCAGATGACGGTGAAGCTGGCCGATATCGTCCGTGGCAACCCAGGCCACGTGGCCGCCTGAGGCATAGCGCCGCTGCGTCAAGGCCAGGCGGCTTTCAAGTTCGGCAATGCGCCGCGGCGACAAGACCACTTTCGCCAGAGCGCGCCCGCCATCGGCCCAGGCGAAAGCGCTGACGCCCGCCCAAAATCCTGATTCCTCATGCCCGGTGATCACATCGTCGGACAGCATGTCGGCGTTTTTTCGCAGAAATTGGCGAAGCCGGTCCACACGCGCAGGCAGAGTATCCTCAAGGCCGCCGAGGCGCATAATGAGTCGCGCCCCGCCATCCGATCGCGGCTGGATGTCCACGGCATCCATGTCGAACGGGCGCGTAGCCAATCGCAGCACCGCCGCCACCGCTTCGTCCACGCCCCGGAATTGCAGGCCGAGGGTGATGTAAGCTTTGGGACGGGGAAAGACCTTGAAGCTGACCTCGGTGAGGATGCCGTAGCGACCCAGGCTGCCGACCATGAATTTCGAGAGGTCGAATCCGGCCGAGTTTTTGACCACCTTGCCGCCGCTGCGAGCCAGCCGTCCCAGCCCATCCACAAACTGGATGCCCAGGATAAAATCCCGCACGCCGCCATAACGATAGCGGCCCGAACCCGATGCGTTGGCGGCGATGGTTCCGCCCAGCGTCGCTCCCGCATCGACCAAAATAGGATCGAAGGGTAGATATTGATCATGTTCGGCGAGAATGTCGGCGACCTCTCGCACCGGCGTCCCGGCCAGGGCGGTGAATGTGTACTCGTTGGGGTCGTATTCGACGATGCCGCTGAGTGCGGTCATGTCGAGCCGGGTCACAGGGTCGGGCGCAACCGACAGGGCGGGTTTGGTGCCGCCGCCGATTGCCATGACGCAATCGCTGGCCTGCACGGCCTGGCGTACTTCCTCGGCAGTTCGGGGCTGCTGAATCATCGCCGCCCGCCTGCAGCGATGGGGGTGGGGAACATCTTGCCCCGGTTGGCAATCTGCGCCGGATCGAATGCCCGATGCAGGTCTTTCATCACATCGAGATCGACCTGGCTGAACATGACCGGCATGTGTTCCCGTTTTTCGATGCCCACGCCATGTTCTCCGGTAATGGAGCCGCCCAATTCGATGCAGAGGTCGATAATTTTGCCCGCCATCTCCTCCGCCCGTTCGTACTCGCCCGGCCTGGCGCCATCATAAAGGATGAGTGGGTGCAGATTGCCATCGCCAGCATGAAAAACATTGGCGACTTCTAGCCCATATTCCTTGCCCAGTTGGCCGATGACCGCCAGCGCTTCACCTAATCGCCCGCGCGGCACCACGCCATCCTGGACGACATAGTCGGGGCTGAGACGGCCGACCGAGGAAAAAGCGCCCTTGCGCCCCTTCCAAATTTTGGCCCGGTCGGACGGCCCCTGCGCAACCTGTACGGCGTATGCGCCCGACGCTTCGATCACCTTTTGCAAATCCATGAACTCGCGTTCGACCTGATCCGCCTCGCCGTCCAATTCGACGATGAGCACAGCCTCTGCGCCTTGCGGATAGCCGGTCTCCACCGCCGCTTCCGCAGCCTTGAGCGCCAGCCGATCCATGATCTCCATGGCGCCGGGCAGCAAGCCCGATGCCACCACCTGCGCCACCGCCTGGCCCGCCGTCGCCAGGTCATGATAGGCGGCCAGCACCGTGCGGAATCGTTCCGGTTTAGGCAATAACCGCACCGTCATTTGCAGAGCAATGCCAAATAGCCCTTCACAGCCGACGAACAGGCCGATGAGGTCGGGGCCGACACCCACGCCTTCGACGCTCTCCCCGCCGATCTCGACGACTTCGCCATCCGCCAACACGACTTTCAGCCCCAGAATGTGATTGCTCGTCATGCCATATTTCAGGCAGTGGGCGCCGCCGGAATTGAAGGCGACATTGCCGCCGATAGTGCAAATGGGCTGGCTGGATGGATCCGGCGCAAAATACAGGCCGAATCGTTCCACCGCCTGCGAGATGGCCAGGTTCGCCACGCCGCACTCGACCACGGCATAGCGTTGCTCCGGGTCGATGTGCAGAATGCGATTGAGTCGATTGAGGGCGATGACCACACCCTCGGCCACCGGCGTCGCCCCGCCCGACAGGCTGGTGCCGCTACCACGCGCCACGAACGGCGTCCCCAGCCTGTTGCAGCACCGCACGATTTCGACCGCCTCGTCCTGCGTCTCCGGCAAAACCACCGCCCACGGACGCTGTCGCAATGCCGTCAAAGCATCCGATTCGTACGCCAATAATTGCACATCATCGGCCAACACACGTTCAGGCGGGATAATCTCGCGCAGGGCGGAAATCAGCGTCTTTCGGTCAGTCATGGGTTCATCGTTGATCACGAAATGTAAGCAAGTTGACTTGTTGGGAAGGATATACCAGAAGGCTGGAATATGCCAAGCGGTTTGGATGAAGGCCGTGGTGCAGTATGGCAGTAATCAGTTGATAGTGATCAGTTGAGTTCCGCCACTGAAGTGGTGTGAAACGTGGCGCGTGCTCCCTGCTCCCCGCCATTTGAAAACGCGCTCGGACGGGGGTTATACTCACGTTCCGCAATGATTTGTGTGTAAAAGTGTTTGATGATGCCAAAATTCCTTATGGAGCCAACATGACTCGACCTCGCCTGCGCGACCTTGGGATTAATATAGGCCGTTTTCCCATCGGCCAGCACAATGCCATCACCGATGTGCCCGATGTCTGGGTCGGTCACAAGACCCTGGTTTACGACGCGCCGCGCGTGGCCCGCACCGGCGTGACCGTGATCCTGCCCAGAAAAGGTGAAATCTGGTCCGACAACGCCTATGCCGCTTATCACAGCCTCAACGGCTGCGGTGAAATGACCGGCGTGCACTGGATTACCGAGTCGGGCATGTTGAGCACGCCCATCGCCCTGACCAACACCGGACAGGTGGGGACGGTTCACGAAGCCCTTTGCGCCTACGCCCAGGAATTCGGGCACACAGACCGGTTCTCGCTGCCGGTGGTGGCCGAGACGTATGATGGCTGGCTGAATGACATGGAGGCTTTCCACGTCAGCCGGACGGATGTATACGAAGCCATCGCCCAGGCTGCAACCGGTCCGGTGGCGGAGGGCAGCGTTGGCGGCGGCGCCGGCATGATCTGTTATGAATTCAAGGGCGGGATCGGTACAGCCAGCCGGGTGGTGGAATTGCCGACAGGCGAGTATGCGGTGGGCGCCCTGGTGCAGGCCAATCACGGCGACCGCATCGATTTGCGCATCGATGGCCGTGCCATGGGCGAACTGCTCGGCCCCGAAGTCACGCCCACGCCGTGGGGCGTGCGCCAGCGGGTTCCGGTCAGTTCCATTATCGTGATCCTGGCCACGAACGCGCCACTCCTGCCCTTCCAGTGCCGACGGCTGGCGCAGCGGGCCACGATTGGATTCGCCCGCACCGGCGGCATGGGTCACAACGGCAGCGGCGATATCTTCCTGGCGTTTGCCACCGGAAATCACTTACCCCACAAAAACGAGGCCGCCCATACCGTGCAGACCCTGCCGAATCATCATCTCAACGACCTGTTCGTGGCGACCACCGAGGCAGTGGAAGAGGCGATTCTCAATGTGCTGTGCGCAGCCGATACGATGGTGGGGTTTAAGGACAGGACGGCTTACGGGCTGCCGGTGGATCGGCTGCGAGAGTTAATGGCGACCTGACGTCAGTCGATGGACAACGGGTCAGATTGATGCCGAAACTACCGCCATCTTCTATCGTTTTCGTGTCAGGGAGAGGGATTGTCCGGGTCAATCGAATCGTAGGGGGATAGCGAAACAAGAGAGCCCGCAGTTTCCAGTCCTACCCTCGCCAAATCATGCCTAGCCACTGCCGGAAGGGTGTAGGCGTCGGACTGGGTGTGGGGGTGACCGTAGCCGATGGCGTGCGGGATGGTGTGGCGCTCGGCGTTGTGGTGTGCGAAATGCTAGGCGTCGGACTGGGTGTGGGGGTGACCGTAGCCGATGGCGTGCGAGATGGTGTGGCGCTCGGCGTTGAGGTATGCGAAGTGCTAGGCGTGGGCGTCCGAGTGGGGGTGTTGGTCGGCGTCCGGGTTGACGTAGGGGCTCTGGTCGAGGTACGCGTTGAAATAGGGGTGTTGGTCAACGTCCGGGTCGGCGTGGGGGTTCGGGTCGAGGTACGCGTTGAGGTAGGGGTTATGGTTGGGGTCCGGGTGGGCGTGGGGGGACGGGAAGAGGGACGCGTTGGGATAGGGGGGAGGGTCGGGGGGTGGGCGGGAGAGGAGAGGAGGATAGAGGTACGCGTTGAGACGGGGGGGGTGGA
>JAGFJG010000001.1 GCA_024102915.1 Caldilineales bacterium | reverse complement strand
GTTGGCGCCGTGGCCGTGCTGTGTGGGGCGGTGGCCGCCGTGGAATCGGGCGTGGCGGCGGGCGTGGGGGTGTGTGGAGCTGTAGCCGTGCGGGTTGGGGTTGGCGACGCCGTGTAAGTGGGGGTGGCGGTGGGAGTCGGTGTGGGTGACGCTGTGGCCGTGCTGGTTGGGGGTGGCGACGCCGTGTAAGTGGGTGTGGCGGTGGGAGTTGGGGTTGGCGACGCCGTGTCGGTCGCCGTCGGCGTGGGCGTGGCGGTGGAAGTTGGGGTGGGTGAAGCGGTGGATGTAGGCGTCGGAGTGACAGTGGCAAGCGGTGGAAGGTTGGGGATCGCCAGTACTGCCGCTCCCGCCTGAATCAAGCCATGTCCGAACAATGGATCGAAACCGGGATCGCCCTTATCCATCGCCGTGCTTTCGATCAACCCGCGCGTCTCGGTGATGGTCAGGCCGTTATCCAGCGAAACGATCAGCGCCGCAAGGCCAGAGACATGTGGGGCGGCCATGGACGTGCCAGACATGAAAATATAATCGCTGCCAGTTGTCGCCTGCCAGTACGTGCTGAAAACGGAGGAACCAGGCGCCATCACATCGACATTCGGCCCTGTATTCGATAATGGCCAGCGCGTATCCGATATCGTAGTTGCGCCGACAGAGAGGACGTTGCTATAGGATGCCGGATACTGCGGCGTGCTGGTCCCGTCGTTGCCGGCGGAAGCCACCACCAGGACATTGTGCGCAACGGCATAAGCAACCGCATCGCGCATCGCATACGAATCTATGGAACCGCTCAGGCTGAGATTGATGACGCTGGCGCCCTGATCGACCGCATCGCGAATGGCGCTGGCTACATCGCTGAAAAAGCCCTGAGAGTTGTTGTCGAGCACTTTGAGAGGCAGGATTGTGGCGCTGCCAGCTATCCCCGCAATTCCCTGGCTATTGTTGATAGCCGCCGCAGCGATGCCCGCGACATGCGTGCCGTGTCCCTGATCATCGGAGGGATCGGCGTCGTCGTTTACATAATCCCACCCAGACAAGATGCGGCCCGCAAACTCGGGATGCGACAGATCGATGCCGGTGTCGAGGACGGCGATGATGACGTTGGCAGAGCCTGTGGAATAATCCCAGGCTGTGGGTGCATCGATGTGCTGCGGCCCGTATACAAAAGAGGGATTGTTGTAGTAGTTGTCGTCCGGCGTGAAATCGGCGTGAACCCTGCCATCGACCTCGACATAGCGCACAAAAGGCATGTCATCGAAAGCTTCCAACAAGACCTTCGCGCGTTGGACCGGCGTCTCGACGACTACAAACCCCAGCGCGTTATTTCGGGCGACTTCATGACCCCATGCCGCCGGAATCGCCTCGGCTGCCGATCGCCTGCCCGGCGTTTTCTCGAAGCCGATGATAATGCGGACGGTGTCGTCCGGCTGCCGCTCATCCTTGAGTGCGGCCACGGCTAATTGACCTGGTTCAAGGACCAGGATTGTCAAGACGGCAAGCGCAACGATGAAATAGCGATGAAGCGACATTGACCCTACTCGTGGCGCGTCCAGGTCGTTGTAGCGCTGGCGTGCGCGGCTCTGATCTCTTCAATTACCTTAGCGTACGGCACGACTTTGGGCAAAATCGTGTATGCGCCAGCGCGTTGGGCCGCATGGATCGGTCTGGAATCGAGACGTGCAGTTAGGGCGATTATCTGCACTTGCGGTTGGAACCTACGAATCAGAGCGATTGCCGTGATGCCATCCATTTCCGGCATTTCCACGTCCATCAGGATGACGTGGGGGTGAATGCGTCCGCTGAGCAGTACAGCTTCTCGACCATTCACAGCCTGACCGACCAGATGCATATCCTCCTGCGCATTCAAGGCGATCGCGATGGTATTACGGACGCTGGCATGGTCATCAACGATCATGACTCGAATCGGGTTGGCGGGCACCGTGTCAATAGCGGTAGGCATCATTGAAATCGCCAGGTAAGCGCCGAAGAGCAAGAACTCTGTCAAATGCAAACTGCCAGGCGAAAGTAATACCTGGCAGAAATAAGAGCTAAGCGAGCAGCTAGGCAGGAACCGTCAAACGCTGCATAACCTGCGTTGGTCGCGAATATACTCACATATTCGCAGTATAAGGCGAGAAAATTGATTCTACATCATGCTATGGGTGAGAAAGCGACCTGTCGATATAGAGGGGCGCATCCCTGGTCACTTGACCAGGTTGTTCTGCAGGGCGACGGCGACCGCTTCGGTGCGACTTTGTACTTCCAGCTTCGACAAAATGGCGCTGACATGAAATTTTGCCGTGGAAATACTGATGTTCAAATGTTGGGCGATTTCAGGATTGCTCATGCCGCTAACGAGACATGACAACACTTCCAATTCGCGGGGCGTGAGGTCAAAACCGATTGCAGGCGGGCGCGTGGCAGCCTGTATCAAAACCTGGGTCGCTTCCGGGGTCAGGGTAGGCTGTCCAGCTTTTGCGGCCCGCACCGCATTCGCCAGTTCATCGGCGCTGACGTGTTTGAGCAGATACCCAATCGCCCCGGCCTTAAGCGATGCCTGTACCAATTCGGCATCGAAAAAACTTGTCAGGGCGATGATTTGCACCTGCGGATTGGCGTCGCGTATGTGCTTGATCGCCGTGGTGCCGTCCATGTTGGGCATGATCAAATCCATCAGGATGACGTCGGGATGGTGTGCATTACACAGCCTAATCGCTTCGCTGCCATCACGCGCTTCGGCCACCAACTGAAGATCGTCATAGGCCATGAGAAAGGCGGAAAGTCCGCTGCGCACCACGGCATGATCATCCACAATCATGACTCGAATCGGTTGCGAGATTTCCATTGTGCCGTTTTCCAGCCTGAGGTCATGACAACAAGGGTCGTGAATGAATTCAATGTGAGCGAATCAACGTTGCGACAGGGCCAGGAATGGGTGAGGACACCCAAAGGACCACCACCGCCGCTGAATAATCAGAGCGTCAGTCTACGTTCCCAGCGCCATGTAATGCGGCGAGCAAGCAACTGGGTGACATCGGCACTATACCTTAAACGCTTTGATTTAGCATTTTGGAGACACGGATAAGCGTACCCGCGCCTGGCGCGCTTTCGATCGTGAGCGTCGCCTCGATTTGCTCGGCTCGCTCTTGCATAATGTCAAGACCAAGGTGTCCGCCAGGTATGTGTTCAGGCAAGAAGCCCCGGCCATTGTCCCGTATATCCAGACACACGATCGTATGCGGCGAGGCCGTTTCACAGCGTAATGTGACGACGGCTTGCGTGGCGTTGGCATGTTGAACAACGTTGTTCAATGCTTCCTGGGCGATGCGATATAGACTCACTCGCACTTCGCCAGGGATAGGGCAGTGTTTTTCTGCCACCAATTCGATGGGAATCTGGGCGCGATTCTGCATCGCGGCGCAAAGCCCTTCCAGCAAAATCACGATATCCACCTCGGTCAGCGCCCGCGGTCGCAATTCCAGCAACAGGGCTCGCATCTCGGCCAGAGCGCCACGATTGAGGCTTGCCAGTTCGCGCAACCTGCGTTCCCCTTCGGCGGGATCACGTCGCCAGATTTTGGGGATGACATCCGCCAGGATGCTGGATGAAAACAGGCTTTGGGTCACGGCGTCATGCAGCTCGCGCGCCAGGCGATTGCGCTCCGCCACGGCTCCCGATTTTTCCGCTTCCTGACGAAGCCGAGCGTTTTCCGTAGCGAGGGCGGCATGGTCGGCCAGCATACTTGCCAGCGCTATCTCCTCTTCCTTGAACTCGCGGCTATCCGCGAAATAGAGCGTGAGACAGCCGTACAGCCGAGTGGCAGTCTGCATGGGAACCGCCAGCAACGCTCGAAATCTCGGCGTTTCACCGCTGCCCAGGATCACATCATTTGTCCGGCTGATGCCATGCAACTGCTCGAACTCTGTCAGGTCGGCGACGAATGCGGGCTGACGAGTCCGGATAGCGCGGCCAACGAATGCATCATCGGCAGCAAGGCGCTGGTTCGCCACGACATGCGGCGGCAAACCTTTCGCCACTCCAATCCTGAACGGGCCGACATCGCTCTGGGCGCGATAGATTGCCCCGGTTTCAGTATCGAACATCCAACACGCCTGGGCGATGACATAATCCAGGATTTCTTCCAAAGGTCGGCTCGAGTTCAGAATGCCCAGCACATACCGCAAACCCTCGGATGCCTGTTGCCGCCGACGCAGTTCCTGTGTGCGCTGTTCGACCTCCAGCGTCAGAGTCTCGGTGAAACGCAGGCGAGCCAATACGGCTGTGAACACATCGATAAGGGCAGAGAGAAGACGGACTTCGTCTTCGTTCAAATCGTGCGAATCCTGCCAACCGATTTGCAGAACTCCGAATAGCCGGTCCTGCCAGTGCAAAGCTGTCCACATGACGTTGGGCGCTGGCGCATTCCCAGGCAACAAATCCTGAAGCTGCAATTCAATATCTGAGCCCGTGTTCTTGAAAACATTGATGGCTGCGGGCGCATCCCTTAATCCGGGCGGAATCGGTATTTGGGCCACCTGCGGTTTAAGCGTTTTCGGCATCCACGCGGCCACATTTAGATGCTCGCCGATGTTCCCGACCAGGGCGACGCTGGCAAAATCATTCCGAAAATGTTCCTGCAAGATGCGCAAGAATTCGGGCAGCATCGCTTCGACACTGGCTGCGCTGCCCAGGATGGTCGTCAGTCCGTAGATCGCCTCTAACTCAGCCGTGCGTTTGGTGGTGTCCTGGAACAGGCGGGCGTTGCGGATTGCCGTTGCCGCCTGAGCGGCGACAGCTTCCACTGTCAGCATATGCTCCATTGAGAAAGCTTCCGGTTGCGGAGCAGAAAGCGAGCACAATCCGATTAACTCTCCCCCGACGATCAACGGCGCCCCCAACCAGGAGCGTACCTCAGGTTCATCCTCCCGGCGCGGCCATTGTCTGACTTTGCGTGTATCGTTGACAAGATAACTGCGGCGCGAACGCAGCACCCGATTGACGCCCATGTGCGAGTTTTCGTGGATGATGGCGTTTGATGGCATGAGCTCCGCCGCGGGTCGACCAGGCTGGCGGTTGGCGCTGATATGAAGCTGCTTCTGCTCATCAAGCAGAAGCGCCTCTGCGCTTTGGCAGGGCACGAGCGCAATCATAAAATCCAGCAATGTTTGCAGGACGTAGGATAGATCGAGACGCTCGGTGAGCGCCTGGCTGGCCGAGCGCATGATCTCCAATTGGCTGGAGTAGCGACGTGTCGCGGCTTCAATGCGATGGCTGGAGGGAAAGAAGGCGTCATCCTGATCGAGGATTTCCGTCGCGGCAGATGATGCGGTTAACCGACAGATAAAGCTGACATCCCCAGCATCGTCCACCGGCATGAACCAGGCTTCCAATAGTTGGGGGGTCGCTCCGGTCGTGGTCACGACCACGGGTGACGCATCCGCTGCCTGATAGAGCGTGGGTGCGGGCAGTCGCAGTGGTTTACCCTCGACCGTGAACAAAGACTCCAGATTTCGTCCCACAACATCTGCACTCGCCAGACCCAATAGCCTCTCTGCCCCGCCGCTGTAACCGAGTACCTGTCCGCCAGCATCGCACCACAGAATGGCGTCGTCGATTAGCCGAAGAAGCGACGGCGTTATCGCAACGATTCCATCAGTGTTGATCGGCGTTGTGCTCATCGCGGAGAGCAAATGGAGGTAGTCTGAGCGGATTGTGTGGCAGCGTGTCCGATATGCGAAAGTTACTCGCCAAGCAGATGCAGGGCGTGGCGGTCGGCGATAGCCTTGGTTTCGGCAACAGAAGCGCCGGGTGTGGGCGCGGCGGCAATGCCCGATGCAATCGCGATGCGGCGGTCAAGATAAGCTCCGGTGATCTGCTCGCCCGCGGCGATCAACGCATCGCGGCGCTCCGGAATCATGGCGAATTCGGTGGTGCCATAGCCCTTGGCCGGGAGCCGTACCACCAGTTCCTCGAAGACCTCGATCACCGCTTTGTCATGCGCCTGAGTGACGGTATTCACCAACTGGTGCAGGCGACGCACCGTCTCCAGCGCGCCGAGGTTGATGCGCCCTTCGTCAACTCCGGCGATCACGGGCGCATTGGGAACCTGGAGAGACTCGTCGATCAAAAAGCCTATCACTTCCTGGTCATCCTTATCGCCCATCACGACTGTCACCTGCGGCGCATCGGAGAGGAAAAGCTCGATGGGGAAATTTGATAGCAGACCGCCGTCAACGATGGCGTGGCCATTCAGATTCTTCCCGCGATAAGCGCCCCACTCAGGCTGCCAGATCACCTCTTCCCACAGCAACGGCACGCTCATGGACATGCGAGCGGCAAAGACGACCGGCAGATCGGGCGCAGTGCGATGATTGAGGACCAGCATGTTGGCCCCGCTGGTATCAGCCGCAATCAGGGTGAGATCACGACCCGTCGCCTGGTAGAACTGCGCCATAGTCATTCTGCTGAAATGCCGCGGCTTGCCATTCAACTCTCCCATGTCCATGTACTTGCGAATCCAGGTCAGAAAACTGTCCGCCGTGTACCAGCCGCCATGCTCGATGAAATTGAATACGTTGCGTAAACGCGGGTCGGTGGCCAGGATTTTGACGAATCTACGGTCGAGCCGTTCTTCCACCCAGTCGGGCAAAATTGGCGTATCGACGCTTTCGAGGAAACCGAGTAGATTACTCTTTTCGATGTCATCCTGGCTGTAAGCAGCAGGCTCGCCCAAAAAGGTGGCGAAAATAGGGCGACCGTCGGGGGCGGTCTCGTTGAGGGCGAGTTGGATTTCCGGGATGGTGTAGCCGGCGGCGAGGAACACGGCTGTGATCGACCCGGCCGAAGTGCCCATCAGTCGGTTGTATTCCAGATTTCTGGCCTCGAACGCCTGCATCGCCCCGACGAAGATCATCCCCTTTGCCCCACCCCCTTCAAACACGAGATCGAATTTCATACGTCGAACCTCCAGGAAATGTTATCGGCGGGGGCGACCGATGTCGATAGTCGGCGATGAGTGAGTCTTTACGATTGTCACGTTTCGCCGCAATTTATTTGCTGTGCAAATCGTACCAGCAGCGAGCGGTTGGCGCAATTCATGGCGAAAGCTCGAATTCGCGCCCGCCATGAATTCATGATTGTTTCCCCTGAATAATGGCGATTCAACGCAAAGACTCAAAGGAAAATCATCGAGGTTCGCAAAGAATAAGAGTGGCGATTTCGCTACTGAATTCTTTGCGACCTCTGCGACTTTGCGTTAAATCTTTTTGCAGTAGAGTCATGGTTCAAACGGCAATACAAAAATATCCCCGCCGAAATACGCATTCCGGCGGGGATGAATGCGAGGAAGTCGAGTTCGGGAATTCGGTCAGCCGTTATCGGCCACCATCGTGAATTCGAGCGTCAAGGTGAGGCCATCGGTGACCGAGAGTACGCCGAGGATACTGGGCACGGGGATGCCATAGTCTTCGAGCAGGAAGAAGATAGTGGCTGCCCCCGTAAGCTCGTCGCCATTCAGCGTGGCGATGGCGTCCCACACTGCCTCACGCGTCGCTTCCTTCAGCGTCAGATCGCCGACTATCTGAAAGTCGATGGGCACGCCTTCGACTGGATCGGCGGGGAAGTTGCGGATTTCGGTCACATTGAATGTGGCCAACGGATACTTGGACGATTCCAGCCAGCGGGAACGGATGGCGCGGTCTCGTCGCGAACGATCGCTCTGGAGCGTGCTGATGTCCGCCACGAATTGGCCGAATTCGCTCGCGGTCGGATCATCGTAGTTTAGCAGCAGAGTTCCTGTGAGGACGCTTGTCCGCCCAATCGCCGTAGCGAGCTTGTTGTTTTCATCGATAAAAATCTCATCGATAGAGTAACTGGCTGTGCTTCGCTCCGGGTCGAGCGTGAAATGGACGGTCTTCGTATCGCCTGCCGTCGTCTCTTCGCTGGCTTCCGGTGGGGTGGAGTCCGCGACGGTCGGGCCGGGTTCCGGTTCGGGCGAAGTCGGTTCAGCCGTTGGGACGGCGGCGGCTGGCGTGGTCGCGGGCGGATCCGGCTCGACGGATGCCTGGTTGTTGGCGCAGGCAGCCAGGAACAGCGTGAACGTGATCACAACGACCAGGACAAGATTCTGTGGGATTCGCCGGATGGCGATCTGTTTCGGCATCATGTTACTGTGCGGGCGCTGGCTCATTCTGGATGGGTGGCAGGCTCTTGAGATAGGCGACGATTGTGGCGACATCCTCGGTCGTGAGCTTGCTCAGGCTCTGTTGGACGATGCCGCGCATCGGCTGCCGCACTTCGCTGCCGTCCGAGTATTGTCCCGTCGCCAGGAATTCGACGAGTTCCTCATCGGACCAGAGGCCGATGCCGGTGAGTTCGTCGGGGGTGATGTTCGGGGCGACGGTATCGCCCAGAGAGGCTCCGGCCAGCAGCATGGTCATGTCGTTGTTCGGCGTGTGGCAGGAACTGCATCGCACCAGTTCGGTCAGGTATTGGCCGCGCTCAGGGCCGCTGGCGGGAGCGACGGAGGGCGGCGCTTGTGGTGGTGTGAACGCTTGCAACGGGACGTTGAACTCGCGGTCGGGCACATCGTTTTCCACCGGTTCGAGCGTGCGCAAATAGGCCACCAGATTGATGACATCCTCATCTGACATGGCGGCGAATTTCGGCATAATGAAGGCGAGCTGCTCGCCATCGGTCACCTGCGCATCGTGCGAGCCGCCGGGACGCATGCCAAAGCGGATGGCGTTGGTGATCTCTTCGTCGGTCCAGCCGCCGATGCCGGTGGCAGGGTCGGAAGTAATATTGGCCGAATAAACCACGCCAAACGGCCCCTCGAACTTATTGCCGCCTGCCAGCGCCGACAGATCACGATTGAAATGGCATCCGCAGCCGGCTGTGGCATTGAAGATATATTCGCCAGCAACAGCATCGCCGCCCATGGCCGCCTGCTCCGGCAGGGTGACATTGAAAGGAGGGGTGACGACCTGGCCGTCGACACGGGCGGGGCCGTCATCGCCGGGGAATTCGTATTCGCCGACAGTACCGGCGTCGACGTGTAACATGGCATAAAGCGTTTCGGTCGCCCCTGCCAGATCGATCTCGACCGCAACGTCTTCGTTGCTCCCCTCAACCACCGGGCTGTAACCGATCACCGGGCCAGGGCTGCCATCGGCCTGAGCATGGATGACGATCCAGCCGGGTCCAGCGCTGACGACCTCGCTGATGGTGACCATTCCTCCACCGGCATCCTGATCCTCGACCAGGACCGAAGGCGTGATCGCTTCGGCGGTTGGCTCCGGTTCAGGCACAGGCGTGTCGGTCGGTTCAGGCACAGGCGTGTCGGTCGGTTGAGGTTTGGGGGTCGGCTCAGCGGCGGTCGTGGAGGTTGGGGCCGGGGCTGGTGCGGCGGCTGGCGCAGTACAAGCCGCGACCAACAAAGCCAGAGCCAGCATTAACGCGACAAAAACAGGCAAGCGCAGCATTCTCATTGAATTGGACTCCTTGCAATGGGGTGGGTGTCGTGACCCATCCAGACTTTCGAAGGGAGCCTGGATGTAGGTGGGGTTTGCGATTCCGCAGGCAGATTGGCGGCGGTTGTGGTCACCTAACAGTACGCATGTGATCCCTGATTGGATCTCTCCGCCCAGAAATCTCGCCCCCATCCCCGGCGTTATCTCTGGACTTTCTCTGTCCTTTGCCCAACCCTGCAAGGATTGCCCAACCGTCCGATTAATCGACCGCCGCTTGACTCAATGTTGTTCGCTTCCCATCGGCACGCGCTTCACCTGCGCCGTGAGGCGCGACTGAGCGGCTTCAGGTGCAAGTGCGCATTGGGCGATGCTATTTTTCGTTCAACCAGCTTATCCACTCGAGAGCCATTTCAGTCTCATCATTAATCGTCCATCTTTCTTCATCGAAGAAAATTGAGTATCTATCCACCTCAGGATAACCAAGGTTCGACCATAAAGTCACAAAATCCACGAAACCATAGCCGAGTATCGCACGCCCACTTACAGAAAAACCCCACTCGTGATCAAGATACAGAATTTGGCTTGGATCAGTGTCTAGTCGCAGTACCAGAAAGTCTCCACCCCCACCGCAATCTAAATATAAGGGAAAGCATTGTCGAAGTGTGGCTCTGGTCAACAGGATATCTTCGTTGTCATCGAACTCAACGCGGTGAATCCAATTGTAGCTTCCTGTAAGAAACCCGTTTTGAAATTCGTTATATACCTCAATTAGTGGCTTCGCTTTAGAAGCGCCGATGAACGGAACATCCCAATTTCCACCTCGCCAAGGAAAGCTCCAATCCGAATCGCCAGATGCCTCATAAAGTGACCACGCAAAATAAAACCCGCCAGCGAACTTGGTGATTGTCTCTACAAAATCTTCAGGAAGAGATAAACCGGTGAGCCGATTGAATTCGTCAACCTGTGAGAGAGGAATTGGTGACAGTATTTCCAACCCCTCAACTTCTCCACCATTCGCTGATATCCGTTCTGAAATCCAATTCAGGTTTGAAATCCATTTATCCCAGATAGTTTTGTCCATCACAGCTCCTATTATACGGCGATCAGTTACTGCCCATCACCTTCGCGCCGGTAGGACCGGGGCTTCCACCAAATGGTTCGATGGTGATGCCAAAGGATGAGAAGCTCTGCAGCGGCACTTCGCTGTGCACCGCCAGCCAGCCATAGCCGCTCTCCGTCACGTCGAAGACGCCCCCGTTCTGGCGTTCGCCATCTTTGATCAACCACAGTTGATATTGCTCCGAGGGTTCGAGAGGCCGCAAGCCATCGACGATCACCGTGCCTTCATGACCATGCGCATCAAATACAACCAGGCCAAAAGCGTCAGAACCCGGCCTGCTGCCAGCCAGAGCGACTAACTGAAATTCAGTCAGCATCTGTGTTGACGATGCCTGACGCCAAAGGAAGAAATTGCCGGCCGCCAGAATGACGATGGCGATGATAGCTGCTCCAACGAGAAGCGGTCTGGGTCGCAGCCAATCAGCCAGGCGGCTTCCCAGGGAAGGCTTTGCCGGAGATTGATTCGGAACGACAGTGTCACCGCCGACAGCGGTCATCAGGTTTTGCTTAAGATCGGAAGATAGTTCATGTTGCTGAGCGGCGAAAGGCAAAACTTCGACCACTTCCTCGAAGGCGCGGATTTCGGCCAGACAAGCATCACAATCGAGGAGATGTTGAGAAACGATTGCTTGCTCCTCGGCGTCGAGGGCTCCCAGCGCGTAAGCTGGAAGAAGTTCGGTTGGGCAGGAGTCGCCGGTCATGTTCAAACCTATCGTTCAAATATACGCAAATCGCCGGTCATTGGATCTGATCGGGCGCTTCGTCGACCAAAAGTTTTCGCAGTTTTTCCATGCCAAGCCGAATCCGGGTTTTGACAGTGCCAAGCGGCAATTCAAGCAAAGTTGCGATCTCGGTCTGGCTATAGCCCTGGAAATACGCAAGTCCCAAAACGCGCTGCTGTTCGAATGGCAGCGTTTCCATAGCCGAGCGGACGCGCTCTTGCTGTAGCTTGAGCGTCACCAGCATCTCGGGCTCTGCGTCTGTTTCCGCCAGATCGTGCGCGTCCGACCAGGGTAACAGCTCGTCGAGTTTACGCGCAGTGCGGCGGCGCAAGCGATCGATGGAGCGATAACGGGTCATGCTCGTCAGCCAGGTAGCGACCTTCGCCTTATCCGCCGAATACGAACCGGCATTACGCCAGACCTGCAGGAAAACCTCCTGGGCGATCTCCTCCGCAATCCGGGTGTCGCTGACCGCATTGAACGCCACGCTGAAAACCAGTCTGGCGTAGCGGTCGTACAGCTCGCCCAAAGCATCCGAATTCCCATGTGCGATCTGGCGCAACAACGATTCGTCGTCCAGGCGATTGAAGTTCAGGGCTGGCCCCATGACAAGGTGTGGCTCTTACTATCGATCTGATACGAGGGAACGAGCGATGGCATTGTGCCGCTCGATCAGGGGGGGCAGATCGAGGCCGACAATAAATCCGTCGCGGACGCGCTGCTTCCCGGCGATGACGACCACGTCGGCCTTCACCGGGCCACAGAACACCAGCGCGGCCATGGGATCGTGCAGCCCGCCAGCGAAGTCGATGCTGTCCAGGCGATATGCGGCGAAATCCGCCGCCATGCCCTCAGCCAGATAGCCGACATCATCCCGACCAAGATTCCTGGCCCCGCCGCGGGTGGCGATCCACAGCGCCTGTTCGGCGTTCAGGGCGGCTGGGTCGCCGAGCACGCGTTGCAGCAAAAGCGCATTCCGGGCTTCGTTCAAAAGATGACCGCTGTCGTTGCTGGCCGAACCGTCGACGCCGAGTCCAACATTTACGCCTGCCGCCAGATACTGTTTCACGGGAGC
Source organism: Caldilineales bacterium (assembly GCA_024102915.1). Taxonomy (GTDB): domain Bacteria; phylum Chloroflexota; class Anaerolineae; order J102; family J102; genus JAGFJG01. The sequence continues at coordinate 124,803 of JAGFJG010000001.1, read as the reverse complement.
GATGCCGCTGGCCAGTCGCATATTGGAACTGGGGCAATGGCAGACGCCGGTTCCAGTGTGGGCGAACAGCCCGATCTCCTGGGTGTTGATATGAACGGCGTGCGCATGCCAAACGTCGTCGCCCACCCAGCCCAGGTCTTCGGCATATTCGGCGGGGCGGCGGCCAAACTGTTCGAGACAGAAAGATTCCTCGTCCAGTGTTTCGGCCAGGTGTGTGTGCAGGTTCACGCCATAACTTCGGGCCAGTTCGGCGCTGGCGCGCATCAGGCCGGGTGTGACCGAGAAGGGCGAGCAGGGGGCGACGACGATGCGGATCATGCCGAATCGTTCCGCCTGATGGAAGGTCTCGATCGCCCGGCGGCAGTCGCGTAGAATGAAGTCCTCATCCTCGACGCAACTGTCCGGGGGCAGCCCGCCATCGCTCTCGCCCAGGCTCATCGAGCCGCGGGCGGCGTGAAAACGGATGCCCAATTCCACCGCCGCCTGAATCTCGTCATCGATGCGGCTGCCGTTGGGGAACATATACAGGTGGTCGGATGAGGTCGTGCAGCCCGACAGCATCATCTCCGCCAGCCCAATTTTGGCGGAAACATAGACAGCCTCCGGCGTCAGCCCCGCCCAGATCGGATAGAGCGTTTTCAGCCAGTTGAAGAGATTGGCATCCTGAGCGGCGGGCACTGCGCGGGTCAGGGTTTGATAGAGATGGTGGTGTGTATTCACCAGGCCGGGGATGACAATCCGCCCGCGGGCATCGATCACTTCATCGGCGGTTTCAGGCAATTCGACGGTTGGCCCAACCTGGGCGATGACGCCATCGCGGGCGAACAGCCCGCCATCGATGATCTGGCGACGGGCGTCGTCCATCGTGACAAGAACATCTGCGTGTTTTAGGAGCAAAGTAGGCATGGGATTTCTCAACGGGCGAATGGACCGGAATGGTTCAGCAAACTTTGGATAAAGTATAGGCGATGCCTGGCGCTAAAGAGAAGCGCGCGTCAACCGCAAGGCGACGCAGCTTTCGGTTTTACCAACCTATCGGTACAATGGCTGCGGTTTCTGGCCCAGGCCGCATCATACCGATCTCGCCAAACTCTACTCAATTTACCTTCTCACACCGCATCTCATGACTTTTCGCCGCACCTATCCTCTTCTTATCGCTTTCGCCCTATTTCTCCTCATCGCTTCCTGGAACTCGACCGCCAGCCGGGCCGAACCCGGCGACACAGCTCAACTCGCTAACGACAGCGGAGTGGTCGGAAGCGGTTTTGATGGCATGGCCCAACCTCGCACCATTGCCGTCCGACTTGATTTTTCATCAGCCCAGCGACCAGTGCGCGTTGACAGTATCTCAGTTTATCTTACACCGCAGGAGGGCAGTTCCGCTTCGTGGCCGGTTTTACTGCGTTTTGAACGTAACGTGAATAACGCTCCTTCCGGTGGTGATTCAACTTGGTATAGTGAGGACGGGCTTCGCGTAACTCTTGATGGGCCTGGCTGGTACGAATTCTCCTTATCCAAACCGTGGATTGTTCCTGCCGGCGAATCCGGCATCATTGTCTCGCTTCTATCACGTGATTTTCCCACAGCCGCTCCACCACTGATCGGCCTCGACAACAGCACCAATATCCCCACCAAACGCAATTTCTACGGCACGAATTTTGCCGGGTGGCAGGAGCATTACGCGTTTTATGGGGCGAATGCCGCCAGCACCGGTCACCTCATGATCCGGGCGAATGTCGTCACCGGGCCGGAAGCGCTGACGCCGACGGCCACGCCCACCTCGTCCCCCACCAAAACCCCTACGCCGACGCGGACGCCCACGCGCACGGCCACCCCGACGCCGACCATTACCCCCACGCCCACGCGGACGCCCACGCGCACGGCCACGCCCACCAACACTGCCACACCAACGGCCACGGCCACGCCCACCAGCACGCCAACCGCCACACCCTGGCCGGATGAGGTGGTCATCGTGGAATTAGGGCCGCGCGCCGACGCATACACATCATCGGATCAGCCCGATGCCAACTTCGGTCGCGAATTGGTTCTGCGCGTCGGGGCTGATCCGGCTGGCACGAATCGCATTTTGTTGGGCGGGTTCAGCCTGGGCGAAGTCACAGCCCCAATCCAAAAAGCGGAACTGGGGGTGAAGGTGAGTGCAACCGAGAGCGCCGAGGGCATGATGCTGGCGGCTCGTCGTCTCACCGGCCCCTGGTCGGAACTGGGCGTCACCGCCGCCAACAGTCGGGATTTGTGGGGCGAGAGTTATGGTTCAGCCGTTTTGGACGTGACGACCGGGCCTGGCGACTGGATTCGCCTGGATGTCACGGAATTGGTGCGGGGTTGGGCTGAGGATCGCTGGCCGGTCAACGGCATCGGCGTCACGGCTCAGCTTCCCGATTCCGCCGACGAGCAACCGCACTTCGTCGATTTCGACGCACACGAGCGGGGATTTGGCGGCCCCTACCTCCGCATCATCTATGGCGGCCCCACGCCGACACTGACGCCTACGCTTGATCTCCCGCCCGATACGCTGAAACTCTACCTTCCCACCCTGCTCAATGGTTCCTGACAGCGATCTGATAGTTTCAGACAGGCTCGAAGTGCTAGATTTCACCCTCGATCCCGCCAGTCGGGAGCATCTCGTACATGAAATTTACTCAGGCTAATCAATCAAATGCGTGAAGTAGCGATCGTTGGAATTGGACAAACGCCCGTGGGCGAACTCTGGGACAAATCCTTGCGCCATCTCGGACACGATGCCGTCGTGGCCGCCATGCAAGATGCGGGCATCACGACCGCCAATGCCCTTTATGTCGGCAACATGCTTTCGGGGGAATTGGCCGGGCAGGAACACCTGGCCACGCTCATCGCCGATTTCGTCGGCCTGCGCGGGATAGAGGCTGCCAAGATCGAAGCCGCCTGCGCATCGGGGGCGGCGGCGCTGCGAACTGGAATAATGGCCGTCGCCAGCGGCATGGCCGATGTGGTGATTGCGGCCGGGGTGGAAAAAATGACCGACACGCTGCCGGATGAGACCACGGCGGGCCTGGCTTTGGCCGCCGACCAGGAATACGAGGTGGCCGAAGGCGCCACGTTTCTGGCGCTGAACGCCATGCTTATGCAGCGCTATATGCATGAATTCGGCGTGGAGAAGAAGCACTTCGCCCCATTCCCGGTCAACGCCCATCAGAATGCGGTCAATAATCCCAACGCCATGTTCCCGATGGCGATCTCGGCGGGGAAATACGAACGAGCGACAGTGGTCGCCCCGCCGATCAACATCCTCGACAGCTCGCCCATTTGCGACGGAGCCGCCGCCGTGGTGCTGGTTCCGGCGGATCGGGCGGCGGAGTTTGGCGCAGGGAAACGGGTTGTGCGAATTGTCGCATCCGCCTCCGCCACAGACACGCTGGCTGTGCACGATCGTCGCGACCCGCTCTATCTGGAAGCGGCCTATCTTTCCAGCCACCGCGCCTATGCGTTGGCCGGTTTCACACCTGCCGATATCGATCTCTTTGAATTGCACGACGCGTTTAGCATCATGTCGGTGTTGTCGCTGGAGGCTTGCGGTTTTGCCGCCAGGGGCCAGGGTGTGGAATTGGGGCAGTCGGGCGCCATCGCTATCGACGGCTCTTTGCCCATCACTACCATGGGCGGATTGAAGGCGAGGGGGCATCCGGTGGGGGCGACCGGCATTTACCAGATCGTAGAGTTGGTGCAGCAGTTGCGCGGCGAAGCGGGCGCCAATCAGGTCGCCCACGCACATGTGGGCATGGCCCAGAATATCGGGGGGTCGGGAGCGACCATCGTCACCCATATTCTTGTGGGCGACGATTAAATCTGCGCCGGGATGGCACAGGTGTTTCGGCGGACAAGGCTCTGCCGGGCTGATGTGTGCACGCGCATTCGCCCTGAAACCGGTTTGAAAAGTCTATCAAATATATTGACAAAATATTGATATTGGGATAATATATTTATACAATAAATTGATTTATGCTATCAAAAACTTCCACTCTAACTGAGTCTCACTGTCTGGCGGTTTTTGAGAGCCGGTCAGCCCTAAGCTTTGTGACAATACAAACAAGGAATTTCTTTTAGGAGAACTTTTTTCTATGCATATCGCTCGAAATTGGCGAGTCAAAAAACAACGTTACAGTCTGACCGGCGAAATCTGTCACCACTGCGGTTCCAAGGTATTCCCCCCGCGTGATGTGTGTCCTGACTGCACCAAGCCCGCCTACGATCCTTTCCGGCTGAGCGGTAGAGGCGAGGTGTACAGCTTCACCACTGTTTACGAAGCCCCGGCTGGATTCCAGGCCCAGGCGCCCTACAATCTGGCGCTGATCAAATTGGAAGAAGGCCCGATGCTGACAGCACAACTCACCGATGTCGAACCCGGCCACGTTGCCATCGGCATGCCGGTGGAGATGGTCACCCGCAAGTTAGGCCAGGATGGTGATGAGGGCCTGATCCAGTATGGGTACAAATTCCGTCCCCGCATGATCTCGCAGGCCGCCTGACCGGTCGCATAAACTCGAAAATGCAAGAGGCCGCCCCATTCACGGGCGGCCTCTTTTTGTTGAACGGATTATCGGTGAATAGAACGCGGATGGCGCAGATTCAGTGGATGCTTGCGGACACTGGACAGAAGACGTTGGTTGATTTCATCCTTCGGGAGGCGGCCTGCTTTGATCCGGTTTTTTGGCTTCTTGCAGCCACCCCCCAAAGGGTTTGCAAACTTATGGCCGGGTAATCGTGAAGGCGCTGCCCGCGCCGTGGCCATAGACCTCGGGGAAGTACATCATCTCGCCGCGGACGGGGAGCACGTTGAACTGGCCGGGATTGCTGGCCCGCAATTGGTAGCGGAACGTGTGGCTGCCCGCCGGGAGTTCGGTGGCAAGCATGGCCACACGATCGTCCTTGAGTTGATAGGTGGCGGGGTTCCAATACCACCAGGGCGGGGGCGGCGGTGCGTCTTCGCCCGATTCGAATTCGGGTGCGTCAAAGCGCCTGCTGGTGGTGGCGAGGCTGGCGTCGATTGGTTCGGTTCCGGCGGGGATGGGGTCTTCGACCAGCAGATACGTGGCGTTGTTGGGCAGCACAATCGTCAGTTCCACATCGATTACATCCCCGACCTGGGCGCCGGTGATCGCCGTGCCGCTCTCATCTCCAGCCAGCGAATACTTGCGTTCGACCACGATGCCGCGATTGGTTGGAGCAATTTCGGGCACGGGTTGGAATGCGCGCAGGTGGGCGGAATAGTACAACTGGCCGGGGCCATCCGTGCGTTCCAGGCGCAGCGCGTTGATCTGGTCGACGAGCATTTCGCCGACGGCCGCACGCAGCACCGTGGGTTCGGCGATGTTGGCATCATCGACGGAACCAGCGCCTAACGGCTGTTCGTTCAGCGCTACGTCCCAATCGAAATCGCCCTCCAGTTCGCCGCTGGCGACCATCCAATCGGTCAGGGCCAGCAACGTCCAGGCGGTTTCGTGCGTGGTCGCCCAGCCGCCATCCTGGCGCACGCTCATCAGCCAGCGCACGACATTCGGGCCAAGAGGCTGGTCGGGTTGAATGGCCGTGAGGGCGGAGAGGATGACAGCAGTCGAGCGAGTATCGGTGTTCATCGTCAGCCAGTCGACAGCCTCCTCTTCCCAATGCGCGCCAGTGGCCGAGGAGACCGCCTTGCCCGCCAGCCGGTCGAGCAAGGATTGCGCCTGATCGGCGGTCTCGGCAGCCTCACGCTGGTTGTGCAGGGTGAGGGCCAGATAAGCCTGGGCATATTGCGCCATCCTCTCGCGTTCCGGCCACAGCGCCTGCGTTTCGGCCAGCGGCAGTTCGGTTCCGGCGCTGCTGGCATATTGATCCAGCACATAGACGAAAAACGCTTGCTGGTTGAGGGCTTCACCCTTGAGTTGGTCGGGCGATTTCAACTGGCTGGAGAGATAGCGGGCGGCGTCGGCCAGGACTTTATCATCGACCTGATACCCGGCATCGCGGGCGGTGACCAGTCCGAACAGGGCGTAGGCGCTCGTGTAAGGCTGCGCCGGTTCATCAATGCCCTGGCACCAACTCCAACCGCCGGACGCGTCCTGAGCCAAGGTCAATCGATTGATAGCACTGTTGATCTGCTCATCCAGTGCAGCTTGCAGGCCGTAATTCTCGATGCCGAGCTCACTCATCGCTCGCGCGGTGTAGATGTTCGGCAGGAAACTGCTGACCGTCTGTTCGGTGCATTCGTAGGGGTAATGTTGGAGGAAATCGAAGCCTTCGATCATGCCTGCGGCCAACGACGGCTCGACCCGCACGGTCAACTCGCCCTGGCTGGCGTCGACGTTATCCGGCAGGGTGATGGCCTCGTAGCGCGGCTGTCCGGGGGCGATAATGCCCGCCGTGCCGAATGTCTCCGGGCTGCTGAATCGCTTGACCGGCAGAGACATCTCGACCGCATCGCGATATTCGCCGCCGGTCACGGCCATGAGCAGGGTGGCAGAATCCAGCGGCAAACCATCCTCGCCATTCGCCTGCACGACCACCGGCAGATCGACCCGTGTCGAATCGTTGGCGGGAACGGTGAGTTCGACCTGGGTATCGGCGTCCGTTTCCAACCCGGTCAGGCGGAAGGTGAGCGAAACCGTCTGGTCTTCGCCCGTGTTATTCTGGATGATGGCTCCGGCGCTGAACTGGTCGCCCTCGACCACGAAGCGAGGCAACACCGGGCGGATGAAGAGTGGCTTCGTCACCAGCAAATCCTGGCGGACATCGGCGACAGAGGTGTTCATGTCGGCGGCGACGAGTTGGGCGCGCCAGGTGGTGAGATTGTCGGGCATGGGGATCGTGATCTCCGCCTCGCCCTGTTCGTTAGCCACCAGGTCAGGCGACCAGTAAGCCACATCGCGGAAGTCGCGGCGCACGGCGAACTCGGCGGCCTCTTCGGCCCCGCCGCCGCCACCGCCGCCGCCCAAATCCAGGCCGGTCGATTTGTCGACCCGGTCGAGCGAGACTGCCAACGAATTGCCGGTGAAGACGCCCAGATTGCGTTTGCCCCAGAAGATCTGGTCGATCTGCGGGCCGGAATCGGGACGCAGGCTGAGCAGGGCTTTGTCCACCAACGCCAGAGAGAATTGCGGCTGGGCGGGATTACCCTGCCAATCTCGGGCATTGATGCGATAGACTACGCTGTCCCCGGGCCGCGCCTGTTCGGGATCGGTTGTCATTTCCACGTCGAGCAGATGGCGTTCGGGCGAGACGTTCAATTGGACGATGCCCATCTTAGTGCCAGCCGGCGTGTCCCCTTCGCCGGGGCTGACCAATGACGCCGACACAAAGACGTTGGGGGCGTATTCAGGCAGGATGGGGATGTCGATCGTCTCGCTGTTTCCGGTCAGCGTGACCACACGCTGGTCCAGAACATTGCCGCGTTCAATGGTGATGAGCGCGGTGGCAGGGCCGGTAAACGGCGAGGGGATCAGCACACGGGCGGTATCGCCTACGCGATATTCATCCCGGTCGGCCACGAGGTCGATGCTGTCGTTGGGCGGCTGCGGCCAGGCGGCAAACTCATCGCCGGCGATATAGGTGAAGGCCGCGCTGCGATTGACGCCGCCAAATTCATCCGTGGCCGAAGCTCGAATCAGGTATTGGCCTGCGGTCGGGGGCGTCCATGTCAATTCGGCCTCGCCATCCGCCCCGGTGGTAAGCGTGGTGGATAGAATCGGCTCTTCGTCGAGGGTGGTGCGGAAATCCAACCGCCCGAACTCATCGACAACGCGGGTGGTACGCCAGGCGACCTGGCTGATGTCGATGTCGAACGATTGATCGGGCATCGGCTGGATCGTGCTGGCGTCAACCAGGATGAAGTGAGCGAGTTGTTCCTGATCGGCCTGGCCTACGTAGTTTTCGGGGCGAACGCCAGGGTAAATGCCGGCGGCGTGCACGACATAATCGGTCGAGCCCGTGATTTCCTGATCGCTGGCGTCGGTGACGGAGAACTCGACCAGGCGTTGCTGCGAAACCGGTTCCGGCACGCCCTGGATATTGATCTCGGTGGGCAGGTTGATGGTAACTTGACCGTCATCATCGGTGGCGGCATCGCCTTCAGCGTAGATCGGCGACCAGCGCGGGTCGACCGGACCGAAGCCGCCAAGCCAGGGCCAGGGATTGTAGCCGGGATCAATATCGGAGAAGGACCAGTTCTGCCCGTCGTCGTATGTGAACGTGTAAGGCCCGCTATACACAGACCAGTGCACGTCCGCATTCCTGACCGGCCCGCCGAAGAAATAGCTGGCCTCGGCTGTTGCCGTGGCGGGCTGATTGATAATGACGCTTGTGGGATCGGCGCTGGCCCTGACCTGAAACTCCGGTGTGCGGAACGCCGCTACCAGGAAATTATTCCAGGCGGCATCCTGTTCGCTGATGCGCGCCTCAATGCTGTAGCCGCCCAGGGGCGCATCAGCCGGTAACACTGCTTCGCCGTACACGGTTCCATAGGCATCTGTGACATAGTCTTGCTTGAAGCTGAACTGGCCGGTGTAATCATTGATGCTGACCGTGACGTTGAGGCCGGGAACGGACGTGTAGTTGGCGTCATTGTCGTCCCGAACCACTGCCCGGAAATAGACCGTGTCGCCTGCCCGGTAAAGCGGCCGGTCGGTGTACATGTGCATGCGATATTGCTGCGTAGCATATTCGGCGGGGATACCCAGTTCCCAGGGTGAGACGCCTATTTGCGCTGTCGAACCCCAGCCCGGCTGATCATTTGTCCCGACCAGGGCTGAAGTTGGACGCCAGGGTTCTTTGGATTGCGGGATCGCCCCCGTGAACGTCCCATCCGCCGCGGTGCTGCCGGTCACGGGTTCATTATCGAAGGTGAGGATGCTCACCGGCAGATCGGAGACGGGCGCGCCGCTTGCCAGATCGGTGACCCAAACCATCGCTTCGCCTCGCCCGCGCTTGACGATCACGTTATAAGGGCTAACGGCCAGCAACATGCGCGGGCGCGATTCAAATTGCCCATAGCTGATTTGCGGGGACTCGACCTTGAGGAAATAGAATCCGGGGCCGATTGGATTGCCCTGATCGTCCACAAGGGGTTCGGTCGTGTAATTGGTTGTGTTTCGTTCTCCGGTCACAGGCAGTGACCACGCGCGCACCAGTTGCTCGGCTGGCGGATTATAGCGGTTCCACCGTTCCCAATCCTGTTCCGGCTGGATCGATTGGAATTGATCGGGGGTCAGGCGATAGAGTTCGGCGTCGATCTGGTCGATGTTCGTGTGCCGGAACAACATCTCAGGCTGGCTGTACGAGCTGAATGTGCCCACCTCGCCGAACTTCACGATCTCCAGACTGGGGTTGCGGTCGCCGGTGCGGAAGTGAATGCTGGCCGGTTCGGAGATAGTATTGCCGAAAGGATCGGCGACGCCTGCGGCCATGCCGATCGTGTAATCGGTGACGGGCAGGAATGGGAAGTTGAGGAAAAAGGTGCTCTGTTCGGGGTCATACCAGGTGTAGACTTGGGTGGCGCTGATTTCGGGGCTGACGCTGATCTCCACGGTTTCCGGCAGGATATTCGTGTTGAAGAAGAACTGAACGCCATTTTCCAGGGTGACGTTCTGAGCGCCGTCGGTTGGCTGCGTGCGCAACAACTGCGGCAACGGTGCAACCGTGAAACTTTGCCGGCGAGGATTGCGCAGGCCTCCCTGGCCGCCGCTGGAAAGCGCTGCGTCGCTCACGTTGACCATGATCACCTCCCCGAACGGCAGCGCTGAATCCGGCTGCATGACCAGAACCCGACCGCCATTCAACCAACTGAAATCGCCCGTTATCACGCTCCCATCCTCAACGGTCACAGACAATGCCGCTTCGGCGCTGGCTTCATCCATCGGCTGGCTGAAGGTGATGGTGATAGGCGTTGTCGGCGCAACGCGGTCGCCTTCGGGGGCGATTTTGGCGACGACGGGCAAAGTGGTCGTGAAGGCGAAGGTATAGGGCTCGGCCAACAGACTGCCGCCCAGATCGGTCACATCGGTGACGACGGCGCTATAGCTGACCCCGGCCAGCAATGGCGGATCCGGCTGGAATTGATACAGGCTGGTGTTCAGCCAGTTGCCAGAGCCAGTGGCGGGCGGGTCGAGGCTAAGCGGTTGGGGCAGGCCTGGGTCATCGCCGGGCGCGCCTAGCGGCACGACTGGACGATTGAAGGCAATCGTGATCGGGGCGTCGGTCAGGGCATTTTGTTCGCCATCGCCTGGCGTGGTGTTGACGACTTGCAAATAGCCCTGTGTGATGATCTCAAATGAGAGCGGGCCGGTTTCGAAACCGTTGGCGCTGGCGGCCAATTGCATGGCATAGCGCTGGTTGGGCCTGTAGCTGGCGGGCTGGAATTGCACCTGCGACCCATCCACCGTCATCTCGCCTTCGAGTTCGGGCTCAAATGCAAGTTCCACACTGGCGGGATCGACCGGCCGGTCAAAGCGAACGACGATGGCGGTATCGGGCGCCAGTTCTTCGCCGCGGGTCGGATTGGTTTGCAAGACCTGCGGCGCGGTGGGCGGCGGTGTAGCGGTGGGCGGGACGACTGTAGGAGTGGCCGTTGGCGCTACGGGTGTATCGGTCGGAGGCATTGTTGTTGGCGTTTCCGCCGTGGGGGTTGGAGAATCCCCACAGGCAGCCAGGAACAGTGCCAGGAATAGAATGATGAATGGGATTAGCAACAAGCGATGATTCTTCACGACTACCTCTACTGGGAGGACTGAGAGTGAACGGAAACGACGCAACGACAGCCTCGAAGATATCCTGTAGGCCTTCGAGCCTCGACCAAAAGTCAGTATGGTGATCCGGTATTTCAGTTTGCAAAAATTAAGACGCCCAGCCAGGGTTATTCGTTCCAACTGGCTGCTGAAAATGCTGCAGCGGTGAGAAATCGGGCAAAAAGAATCAAAGTAACAAGGTCTACATTCTGGATTTGCCAAGTGATGATAACGCGTACGCTGCAATGCGATATCCCCGTGATGCTGGCGGGTGAATCGGGAGAAGCTTTGAGGCGTGTGCTGATCTGCACGGCAGACGGTGAACCTGGCAAGACCGATGTCACATTTGGCGGGCGGCTGGCGCGGAGGCTTCAGGCTGAGGTCGTCCTCCTGCATATCCGCCGAACCGACTCCGACGCGGACGAAAGCGCGCATCGACCGTCATCTACGGCGAGGTGTGCGTTCATTACAGGCGCTGGGGCTTCAGGTATCTGCGGTTGTCGAGCAGCATGAGACGCCTGTTTCGGGCATCCTGCGTTTTCTCGAAAACCAGGATTTCGATATGATCGTACTTGGGGCGCCCGCATCGCGAGCGCCCCAGCGTATGGTGTGGTCGGACCTGGCTGCCCCCATCATCGAAACCGCCAGGCAATCGGTACTGCTTGTGCCGATGCGCGAGTGAAGTTGAACCGAGCCCTTCACTCGCCTGTCATAGCCTAAGTTTGGGATGGCTCCCAGTAGAACGTGTTCGTGACTTCCCCGGTCACCACGCGATATGAACCGCCGGGCAGGCCGGTCATATCCAGTTCGATTTCTTGCACGAAGGGCGTGGCCTGGGGAGCGCAGCGGGCATTGGCTTGCCGCGATACGGCGATCTGCACATAAAAGGTGGCGCCGGCGCGGGTCGCGTCTGCGTTGTTAATCTGCGAGCAAACGTCAGGCAGCGTGCCATAAAGTGCGATGGTGACGGAGGAATCGTCCGTGGAGACGAGTTCAATCTGTTCGATGACCGCTTCTCCGGTGTCGCTTGCAGGCGCATTCGGCGGATTGGCTGGCTCTGTCAGCACCAGATCATTGACGACGAAACAACTGCCGATTGTGTCGTCAGGGCATATCACCCGCCACCAATCGCCATTCGGCATCATGCCGGTGACAAGCGCGTACTGTCCGGCGAAGACGTCGCCGACGATGCCATATTTCGTACCGGGGCCGCTGCGAATGTGGACGTCGACCATCGCCTGGATGTATTGTACATCGGCGGGGACGATGTCAGCCGCCTCGGGACGCGGCAATGGTTCAGGCATGGTCTCGTCCAGGAAGCGGAAGGAATCGAGCGTCATCTGGTAGAGCGCTTCGGCCTGCGGACGCGTTGCGCTGCCTTCATCGCCAAGCGGGGCGAACATGAAACTGTACAGGCGTCCATTTTGGATGAATGCCACGCGCCGGTTCAGGTCCTGGCCGGGCAGATTGTCCAGCATGATGGCATCGACGCCATCCACCGTGATGTAACCAATTTCGAATTCTCCTTCGGGCAGCGTGTACGCGGCCAGGTATTCACCGGCGACGTCTTCCAACGACCGCCCGTCTGCATCCTCGACCGTAATGGATACGCGCGGGTCGATGTGATTCATCAGGTCACCGATGACGAGTTCGGTAGATTCAGGACTGATCTGGATGGGCGTATAGTCTGCCGAATAGAGCAGGCAGTAGGCGTTGAGCATATCGACGAGCGATCTCTGGCCCTCCGCCGGGGGGAGACAAACGTCCGGGCGCGGCTGGTTGGCCAGGCGCATCTCGTACCAGAGGCCATGGGCGAAGTCGGACATCAGGGCGATGTCAGCAGGCCCGGCAGCCTGGTCGCCGCTGCCTGTGAATTGGATACCGATGGTCATGCCGTCGGCAGTTGCGTCATCGCTCGTCACGTGGTCGAAGGATTGGAGGCTTTCCGACCAGCCCAGCACGGTGGCCAGGTCGGCGGCGTCGAGTTCAGTTTCGGCAATGTCAGCCGGTTCGTTGCCCGTGCATGAGCCAAACAGCACTTCGCCGGATGAATAGATTGTGACATCGTCACAGAATCCGGCGGTGCCGCCCTCACGATGCCAATCGAGCAGCGGTTGTGCGCCATCTTCAATAGGGGCATATGTTGGTTCGGGAGCCGGGGGCGCAGGTGTGGGCGCGGCGGCGGGGGCGACGCAGGCGGCCAGCAGGAGGGCCGCAAACAGAAAGAGCAGGACGTGGTAGAGCAGGTGTTTCGGGGTCTTCATGGCAGTTCCTCAATGGTTGAATGTAGCGCAAAGGCAGGTGTGTGATGTGTGGTTTCCGGTTATTCATGCAGGGTTTGAGCGGTGAATATGCAAGCTGAGACGAAGGCCGGGTCGGGGAAGTTCCATCCCTGCTAAGGCCCTGTCTTGCACAAGGATTTTAGATACCGTACAATTAACGCACAAATGACGAACACAGTTTTCGCCAAACTTCCACCCGGTTACCGGGTCGTGCGCAGGAGGATATGACATGAACAAAACCGTTAGACAATTATTGCAAGAGAAAGGCGGCCAGGTGTGGTCAGTTGCCCCGGATGTGATGGTGCTGGATGCGCTGGAATTGATGGCCGCCGAGAACATCGGCTCGGTGGTGGTTGTGGACGGCGACCGGTTGGCCGGGATCCTCACCGAGCGCGATTACGCCCGCAAGCTTGTCTTGCAGGGCAAATCATCGCATACGACGCCGGTCAGCGAGATCATGTCAGCGCACGTCTTGACGGTAACGCTAGAGACCAGCATCGATGAGTGCATGGCGATCATGACCGAGAAGCGGCTGCGGCACTTGCCGGTGGTGGAAGGTGAAAAGTTGGTCGGGTTGATCTCGATCGGCGACGTGGTCAAGGCGATTATCACCCAGCAGCAATTCACGATTGGGCAGTTGGAGCGGTATATCGCTGGCAGGTAGGGAGAAGCAGGCGGCAGGTGGCGGGGGAGAGGAATTCCGAAAAACCTCCCCAACCCATTCACACTTTTTTCACAACTTTAGACGAAGCTGGGACCATCTCATCAATTATAGCGACGACGAGCAATTCGTCGCCATACAATCTTCAAGGAGATGGCAAAATGCATCGCAGATGGTTCCCCATGTTTCTCACGTTACTCCTGGTTGCCGCTTTCCTGTATATGGGCGGATCGGCCATTTATCAGAACGGCTGGCAGCAGGGCTTTCTCGTCGGCCAGCTGGTCGATGGCGGTGATAGCACCGCCCTGCCTCTGGCGATGGCCGCTCGACCGGGCTTCGGCTCTGGCTTCGGCTTCCTCGGTTCCTGCCTGTTCTTCGGCTTCCTCCTGCTGCTCGGCGGCATGGCCTTCAAGTTCTTCGCCATGCGACGCTGGGCGATGGGTGGATGGGGCCAGGGCATGAGTGACGAAGAAAAGCAGGCGAAGATGGAGCGCTGGGCGGCGCACTGGCACGGCCATCATGGCTGGTCTCCGCCCCAGCCGGCGCCTGTCGAGACGGCAGTGACCCCAGCCCAACCGGCTGCGCCAACTCCGCCGCCCGCATCCACCCCGCCGGCCACAGACGAGATCGACGACACAACCATCGCAAGTTAATGCCCAATCCGCACAGGCAAGCCAGACTGGCAAAGTCTGGCTTGCTCGCTTGCATGAACCAGCCCTTCCTGATACAAAGATTCCCGGAGATCACCCATGCAAGGCGCCATCCTCGTCGTCGACGACGAACCCAAAATCGTGCAGCAGTCTCGAGATTATCTTGAGCGAGCGGGGTTCCGCGTGATCACGGCCGGGGATGGCCAACTGGCGCTGACGCAATTCCGCCACGAAAAGCCCGACCTGGTGGTGCTCGATCTCAACCTGCCGGGCATGGATGGTCTGGATGTGTGCCGCACCTTGCGCCGGGAATCGGATGTGCCCATCATCATGCTCACCGCCCGCGTGGAGGAAACCGATCGGCTGATCGGTCTGGAATTGGGCGCGGACGATTACATCACCAAACCCTTTTCCCCGCGAGAACTGGTGGCGCGGGTGCGAGCGGTGTTGCGCCGCGTCCAGGGCGGGTTGCGCCAACCGGGACTGCTCCAGGTCAGCGATCTCGAAATCGATTTGGACGGGCATCGCGTCAGCCGGGCGGGCGAGGCCGTTCAGTTGACTCGCAGCGAGTTCAACTTGCTGGCCCTGCTCGCTCAGTATCCCGGCCAGACTTTCACCCGCGCCCAGTTGCTCGATCGGCTACATGGCGTAGCCTACGATGGTTACGACCGCAGCATCGACGCTCACATCAAGAACCTGCGGCGCAAGCTCGAACCCGACCCCGCCAACCCGCGCTATGTGCAGACCGTTTTCGGCGTGGGCTACCGCTTTAGCGATGAGGACTGACATGGATCATCGCGACCGGCGTCGCCAGGAATGGATGCGGGAATGGTGGGCGGAAAAGGGACGCGGCCCCGAACACTGGGGCATGCGTCGCCGCCATTCGGGCAGGCTGTTTCTACGTTTTGTCGGCATCTTCGGCATGCTGGCCGGACTCATCCTTGGCGGCATGGCGGCGGCAGCGTTCGTGCTGGCGCAAATGGCTGGGGGAGATGGCTCGACCGCGGTGCTGGTCTGGTTCTGGGGCTGCGGGCTGGCTCTGGCCTTACCCATGTTGGCGGCTTTCCTGGCTCGATGGGCTTTCCGTGGCTTTGCCCGCCCTCTCAGCGATCTGATGGACGCCGCCGACGCCGTGGCCGAGGGAGACCTCAGCGTGCGAGCGCCAGAGAGCGGGCCGGGCGACTTTCGCCGCATGATCCGCTCCTTCAATCACATGACCGAGGAATTGGAACTCGCCGATCAGCGCCGCCGCAACCTCACCGCCGACGTGGCCCACGAATTGCGTACGCCTTTGCAAATCGTGCAGGGCAATCTCGAAGGCATCCTCGACGGCGTGTATGAACCAACGCCCGCCCACATCGAGGCCACGCTGGAGGAAACGAGAGCCCTGTCCCGGCTGGTCGATGATCTGCAAACGCTGTCGCGAGCCGAGGCCGGTGAATTGCCGATGCACTGGGAGGAGATCGATCTATACGAGGCGCTGCGCGATACGGCCACCAGTTTCGGCGGTCAGGCGGAAGCTGCGGGCATCACCCTGCGATTGGATCTGGCGCAGGGTGATCTCGATGCGCATTCGGATGAAGTCGAGCGGCTGCCGTTCGTGGCCGATCGGGGTCGTCTCGACCAGATTATGGCCAATCTGGTGGGCAATGCCTTGCGCCACACGCCCGCCGGCGGCGAGATCGTGTTGGCCGTTGCCCCTACCGATACCGGTGCACTTATCCGGGTGAGCGACACCGGCTCAGGCATCGCGCCCGAACAGTTGCCATTTGTCTTCGACCGCTTTTGGCGGGGCGAGTCTGCACGCACGCGCGGGACAGGCACGGGGCTGGGCTTGGCGATCACGCGCGAGTTGGTACAGGCGCATGGCGGACGGATCACGGTGGAGAGCGAATTGGGCAGAGGCACGACCTTTGTGATCGAGTTGCCGTTCAACGATGGGAAGATGAAGTGACTGAAGTTTGAACCACAGAGACCACGGAAAGCGCAGGGGGTTAAAGAGTCTTTGACATTTGAATTCATGTGTTTTCTTTATGACCTCTGCGCCCTCTGTGGTAATCAAAGAAAAGACAATCTTCGATCATCAACCGTAACGGAATGCGACGCGCTGATTGGTTCATCAAACCGGTGCCAATCTCACAGTATCGAATAGTTCGAAGGCGCACAATTTTAGATCGTGCGTCCGGTGAACGGGCAAGCAATTCCAAGCATACACAGCCTATGAAATCGACCCACCAATCTCATCTTCAGGAACTCCTGGCCGAGCACGACATCCATGAAACCTACGGCGTCGAAGTGATGCGCATGGTGCGGATGCTCTCTAACATCTACGAGGCGGTTGTCGGCGCTCGTCTGCGCGAATCCGACCTTTCCGGCCCACGCTGGCGAATTTTGTTGCACCTGTACATGTCCGAGATGGCGGGCCAGCCATCGCTTTCGCCGGGCGAGCTGAGCCGGATGCAGCGGGTGACCAAGAACACCATCTCCTCGCTGCTGCGTTCGTTGGAAGAACAATCTCTGATCGAGCGCACGCTCGATCCCGTTGACCGTCGCCAGTTCCAGATCCGGCTGACGCCATCTGGTCGTGAATTCGTGCGGACGATCACGCCGGGACACGTGGCTTTTCTCAATTCTCTCATCTCCGATCTCTCAGCCGCAGAAGTCTCACAATTGCTGACGCTTCTCGACAAGCTGCATCTCTCCCTGGCTCACCATGGCGACCTGCCCGACGTCTATTGTCGCCACGAACAAAACGCTGCGGTCGAGTCTGCGCATTCAAACTAACGAGGAGTCATCATCTTGCAAGCAACTCAATCAATGAGCCGAGGCCGGCGGGGCCGCGAAAAAGGGCCGGGTTTCAAACCGCTGCTCCGGGCAATCGGCTATCTCAAAAACTATCGCCGTACGGCCCTTTTGGCATACACATTTCTCGTGATCAGCGTTGGCGCACAGTTGATGGTGCCGCAAATGGTGCAGCGCATGCTGGACGCCGTCACCAACGGCATGATCGCCCAGCAACTCCAGAAAGTCCCGGCGGCATTTCTGCCCAAGGCGCTGGAAACGGTGGGATGGACCGATCAGCAATTCCAGAACTTCGCCAATTCGCCGGAGCGGGTGCTGTTCACCTCGATCATCCTCATCCTGATTTTCGCCGTGATGCAGGCCGCATTCGGCTTTGCCCAGACATTCATGTCCGAGTCCGTCAGCCAGAACGCCGCCTTCGATATGCGGAATCAGCTATTCGCCAAAGTGCAGCGCCTCTCCTTCAGCTATCACGATCGCAATCAGACCGGCCAGCTCATGGTGCGCGCCACCGACGATGTGGAAAAGGTCAGGATGTTTGTGGGCCAGGGGCTGTTACTGGCCGTGCAATCGCTGCTGCTGCTCAGCGCTACGCTGGTCATCCTCTTTCTCACCAATGTCAACCTGACGCTGGTGATCCTGCCGGTGCTGCCCATCGCCCTGATTCTGTTCATGTTCTTTGGCGCTATCAGCCAGCCGCTGTTTACGGAAGTGCAGAAACGGTTGTCGAAGTTGAACACGATCCTGCAGGAAAACCTGGCCGGGATCAAGGTGGTGAAGGCGTTTGCGCGCGAGCCGCAAGAACGAAAGAAGTTCGACAACGCCGCCACCTCTCTTATGGATCAGGCCATCCACGTCAGCCGCGTCTTCTCATTTCTGTTTCCGGTGATCTTCCTGATCGCCAACCTGGGCCAGGTGGCGATTATCTACTTCGGCGGCGTGCAGATGATCAACGGCACGCTCACCTTTGGTCAGTGGCAGAAGTTCAGCCTCTATCTGGTGTACGTGTTCTTCCCCATCGGCCAGTTGGGCTTCATCATCAGCCAGATGAGCCAGGCCAGCGCCAGCGCCAACCGCATCTTCGATATCCTGGACACGCGCAGTGATGTCGTCGATAAGCCGGACGCCGTCGAACTGCCCGCCATCAAGGGCCATGTGCAATTCGAGAACGTCACCTTCCGCTATTTCTCCGGCGGCGAACCGGTGTTATCCGGTGTCGATATCGATGCCCAGCCGGGCGAGACTGTGGCCCTGTTGGGCGCGACCGGCAGCGGCAAGACCACGATCATCAACCTGATCCCGCGCTTCTATGATCCGAGCGAAGGGCGGGTGCTGATCGACGGTTATTCAGTGAACGACGTCAAGCTCGATTCACTGCGCAGCAAGATCGGCATTGTCCTGCAGGAAACGACGCTTTTCTCAGGCACGATTCGCGACAACATCGCCTTTGGCAAACCGGACGCCAGCGACGAAGAAGTGATCGCCGCCGCCAAAGCCGCCGCCGCCCATGATTTCATCCTGAGCTTCCCCAATGGTTATGAAACGCCGGTGGGCGAGCGCGGCGCCACGCTCAGCGGCGGGCAAAAACAACGCATCGCCATCGCCCGAGCGTTGTTGCTCAACCCCCACATTCTCATCCTCGACGACTCCACAAGCAGCGTCGATCTGGCGACCGAATACAAGATTCAGAAAGCGCTCGACGGTTTGATGCACGGGCGCACCAGTTTCGTCATCGCCCAACGCATCAGCACTGTTGTCAACGCCGACCAGATCATCGTCCTCGGCAAAGGCCGGATCGTCGCTCGCGGCAAGCACGAGGAATTGATGGAAAACAGCCCCGAATACGCGGAAATCTATTCCAGCCAGCTCGTGGAAGATGCCGCCCCAGACCCTGACGAAGCCCTGCTGAGTCTGGACGGAGGGAACTAGAACTATGATGGGACATCGTGGATTACTCGAACAGGAAGCTCTCAAACCACGGGCTTCCGGCCCCACCCTCAAGCGGCTGGGCGGCTATTTCAAGAAATACTGGCTGGTCTTGCTTTTTGTGGCGGCCCTGCTCGGTGTGAACACTTACGTCCAGGTGATCACGCCGGAGATCATCGGCCAGACTGTTGACTGCTACATTACGCCCGCCATCTTCGAGAGCACGACCGGAGCATCGGGACAGGCAATCGATTTCATGCAGCAGGTCGGCGGCGAAACCGCCAGCCAGGCCAATTGCACGCTGCCTGCGCTGCCCGCCGGGTCGAGCGCAGTCGACTACATTCAGGCGTTGGGCCGGGTCGCACTGTGGCTGCTCGGGCTATTCATACTCGGCTCGATTACGGCTGGCCTCATGTTCTACAGCATGAACTGGGCGGGCCAGCACGTGTTACGCGCGTTGCGCACCCAGGTGTTCGACCAGCTTCATCGTCTCTCGCTCGGCTATTACACTCGCAACGAGGCCGGCGATCTGATGAGCCGCATCACAAACGATGCCGACACCCTGCAACAGGCCATCAGTTTCGCCCTGATCCAGGTGCTCAGCGGTGTTATCCTGTTGGTCTGGATCATGTTCAACATGTTCAAGCTCAACTTCGTCTACGCCCTCCTCACTCTCACCGTGATCCCGCTCATGATCATCGTCACGCTCTGGTTCAGCAACCGGGCGCGGCGAGCATTTCGCCTCACCCGCCTGGAAATGGGCAATGTCAACGCCGAATTGCAAGAAAGCATCTCGGCGGTGCGCGAGGTTCAGGCCTTCAATCGCGAGGGCGCTAACATCCAGAGTTTCCGGGAGAGCAACGCCGCCAATCGTGACGCCAACATCCGGGCCGTGAGCTATACCTCGGCTTTGGGGCCGACGCTCGATGCGCTGAGCTATGTGGCAATCGCCATCGTGGTAGGCGTGGGCGGTTTGTTGATGCTGCGAGGCGGCAACATCGGCGGCACGGCCGTCTCGCTCGGCCTGATCGTCACCTTCCTCGGCTACACCCAGCGCCTCAACCAGCCCATTCGCCAGATTTCCGTGCTGTGGACGAACATCCAGAGCGCCATCGCCGGCGCCGAGCGCCTGTTCGATCTGCTTGACGTCGAGCCGGAGATCACCGAAATGGCCGATGCGCAGGTCATGCCTGAGATCAAAGGCCGGGTCGAGTTCCAAAACGTGTTTGCCGAATACAATCCGGGCGAGCCGGTCTGCGTGGGCATCAGCCTCACCGCCGAACCCGGCCAGACCGTGGCTATCGTCGGCCCCACCGGCGCCGGCAAGACCACGATCATCAACCTCATCCCCCGCTTCTATGACGTCACATCGGGCAGCGTCAGAATCGACGGCATCGATGTGCGTGACGTGACGCTGGCCAGCCTGCGCAGCCAGATCGGCATCGTCCTGCAGGATACATTCCTGTTCAGCGACACGGTCATGGAAAACATCCGCTTTGGCCGCCCCGAAGCCAGCGACGACGAAGTGATCGCCGCGGCGAAATTGGCGCACGCCGACAGCTTCATCGACCGCCTGCCCGACGGCTACCAGACCGTGCTGGGCGAACGAGGCTCCGGCCTCAGCCTGGGCCAGCGCCAATTGTTGGCTATCGCCCGCGCCGCCCTCTCCAACCCCGGCATCCTCATCCTTGACGAAGCGACGAGCAGTGTGGACACCCGCACCGAGCGCCAGATTCAGGCGGCGCTGAACGAGCTTCTGGCCGGGCGCACCAGCTTTGTCATCGCCCACCGCCTCTCCACCATCCGCAACGCCGACCAGGTGCTGGTGTTGGACAAGGGCCAGATCGTGGAGCGCGGCAAGCACGACGAGCTGCTGGCTGCCAAAGGATTCTACTACGACCTGTACATGAGCCAGTTCCGCCGGGAAGAGGAGCCGGAGCCTGCATTCTCTGGCAATGGCGCGCAGAAACCCGCGACCGCCAAAGTGACCGCAGCCTGACCGTTCCAGAGAACCGCAGATTGCGCAGATGATTTGGATTTCCTCTTGATCGTCTGCGCAATCTGCGGATAACTTTTACCCCTGTTCGAGAAAAGCGACTTGCGCAGGCGTCAGGCGCACATCCGCCGCCGACATGCTGTCGTCCAGTTGGGCGATCGAGCGAGGCCCGATGATGGGGATGGTCACGCAGGGTTGGGCCACGAGATAGCCCAAGACGATCTGCGTAATCGATAGAGCGGTCTCGTCACGAAGCTGGCGGATGCGTTGCAAGCGCCGGGCGTTTTCGGGCAGATCATAACGGCCATCGCCCATCACATCGATGGCACGCATGCCCCGATCCATTTTGTGGAATAGCCCATGCGCAGTGGGCGAATAAGGGATGGCAGTCACACCATTGGCCGCCTCATAGGCGCGCGTCTCGTCGGTCATGCCCGCCAGCGTGTCGTCGCCGATGCGCTTGATATCGACCGCCGCCAGACTCCACATCGGCTGGTCTGCGGCGAAGCCCTGCAACCCGTGCGCCCGGGCATATTCCTGCGCCGCCCGGATGCGGGTCAGCGGCCAGTTCGAGCAGCCGAAATAGCGGATTTTCCCGGCCCGCACAAAGGCGTTCATCATCTCAACGATCTCGCCCGCAGGCCGGGAGGGGTCGTCACGATGCAGCCAGTACAGGTCGATGACATCGGTCTGCAGGTAGCGCAGGCTATCGTGTAGATCGGATTCGACTTCCGCCGGTGACATGCGGGGGATGTGCGGCGTCTTCAGGTCGGGATGAGCGCCCTTCGTGCCGAGCACAATCTCTGCACGATTCCCGCGCGCTTTCATCCACCGGCCCACCGTCTTCTCGCTGATGCTGACCTCGATCGGCAGCCAGTTGGCGTAGACCGCCGCTGTGTCGATGAAATTGCCGCCGAGTTCCAGATAGCGATCCATCATGGCGAAGGAGTTCGCCTCGCCGATGTCACTGCCAAAAGGCATCGCACCCAGGGACAGGCTTGAAACGTGCAGTTGGGTTCGGGGTAAAGTGATCACGCTGTGCTGCTCCGATCAAACGCGATGCGGATGCGGACCGAAATCCGCTTCATAGAAAGGCGATACCATCAGCCCAGGCGGGACGAGAGCGTCGACGGCAGCCCGGTCTTCATCGCTGATCTCGACCTCGACCGCGCCGAGATTGTCTTCCAACTGCGTCATCGTGCGCGGCCCGATGATGGGGCTGGTGACGCCGGGCTGGCGGATGCACCAGGCCAGCGAAAACTGCGCCAGGGTGATGTCCTTGGCCTCGGCCAGCGGGGCCAGGCCTTCGACGACATCGAAGAATGTGTCGACGTAGCGGCTGCGGATATGCGGCCACGATTCCCACATCGCCCCGAAGCGGCTGCCCTCCGGCTTGGGCTGATTGCGCTGGTACTTGCCGGTGAGCAGCCCCGCCGCCAGGGGGCTCCAGGGGATGACGCCAAAGCCGTAGGTTTGCAACATGGGCAACAACTCGCGCTCGATGCGACGGTCGAGGATGTGATAGGGCGGTTGTTCGCAAACGAAGCGATTCAGTCCCAGTTCCTTGGCCACCCAAAGTGATTCCACCAATTGCCAGCCGGTAAAGGTGCTGGCGCCGATGTAGCGCACTTTGCCCGCCCGGATCAGGTCATCCAGCGCCCGCAGGGTTTCGTCGATGGGAATGGAGGATTGGGGCCGGTGGATTTGATAGAGGTCGATGTAGTCGGTTTGCAGGCGGCGCAGGCTGGCTTCGCATTGGGCGATGATATGGCGGCGGCTGTTGCCCTGGGCATTGGGATCGTCGTCGGCCATGCGCCCGTGCACCTTGGTGGCGAGCACGATCCGGTCGCGCTTGCCGCTGCGCTTCAACGCCTCGCCTGTCACCTCTTCGCTGCGGCCCCGGCTGTAGACATTCGCCGTGTCCACAAAGTTGATGCCGGCGTCGATAGCCCGGTCGATGATGGCCATCGATTCGTCCGGCTCCGTGCGGCCCCCGAACATCATGCAGCCCAGGCAGAGCACGCTGACCTGCATGCCGGTGCGGCCAAGGGGACGATACTCCATTGAGTTCACTCCTTCATGAAAGATCGGAATTCGATCAGATTTGGGTTCCACAGTTGACGGCAAAGAGTATACAATGGATTTCTGACTTCCGCTCGTCGCCCGCAAAAACATCGCAACATGACTATGATTCTCTCGCACCAACAAACTCAGGGTTTGCTCAAAGCCCGGGAACAGGGTCAGACCTCGACTTCATTTTCACCCGACCTGGGGCTGAGCGAGATCGAAGCGCGCATTGGGGTCGACGGCGCGACGTGTGCGGATGGGCAATTCATTTCGTGGGATGACATCGCCCACATTGACGCCAACCCGCAAGCCTGTTTCCTGGTCAAAACAGATGGCCTGGAGAAAGCCCAGATTTTCTCCGAGACTTACAATCGCCTTTACAGCCTCTATCCCACTGCCGCCGCGCCCACGATGCTGGTTTCGGGCATCACCATGCATCGCATCAAGGATATCGATCCCTGGGAAGACACCCGGCGCAAGATCAAAGCTATCGCTCCGATCAAAGGTCGAGTATTGGACACGGCTACGGGTTTAGGCTACACGGCCATCTTCGCCGCCGGCCAGGCCGGGCAGGTGACGACCATCGAACTCGACCCCGCCGTCCTCGATCTCGCCCGCCTCAATCCCTGGTCCCGGCCCTTGTTCGATAGCCCGAACATCGAGCAACTCATCGGCGACAGCTTCGACCTCATCGCCGACTTTTCCGATGCCGCATTTGACCGCATCCTGCACGACCCGCCCCGCTTTGCCCTGGCCGGAGAGTTGTTCTCGGCCGATTTCTATGGGGAATTGAAGCGCGTGCTCAAGCCCGGCGGCAGGCTCTTTCACTACGTCGGCGACCCCGCCAGCAAATCCGGCCGCAACACCACTAAGAGCGTGGCTCGCCGCCTGGAAGAAGCAGGTTTTCGCCGCGTGATTCGCAAACCGGAGGCGTTTGGATTACTGGCGTTTCCTTAAGCGATGAGCTTAATGCGGGGATCAAGGGAACGTTGATGACGCAGATGCACGCTGATTTTATCTGATTTGATCCGCGAGAATCGGTTCAATCCGCGGCATCCGCGTCCAATTCTGCCGCCGACTGTGTGGCAGTGGTCAAGGCTTCCCGTACCAACGCCAGCGTCAGTTCCTTGGGATTCCAATCCAAAATCTGCGTGCCTTCCGGTACGGGGCCAGCGCAAGCGGGGCAGCCATGCGTGCAGGAGCAATTTTCCAAAACGCTCTGCGACGCGACCAATAATTCCGCCTGCAATTCATACAGCCGCTCGGCCAGGCCAATGCCGGCGGGAATGCGGTCGTAGAGGATGATGGTGGGCAGGTCGTTGTGGATGCCCTGCGGCTCGGCGAAGGAACCGAGGTCGCTGGGGTCGCACATCAGGTGCAGGGGAGCCAGATTGCCCAGCAAATAGGCCAGCCCCGCCAGCCCGGAACGCAGCCGCACGCCCTGTTCCAGCCGTTGGTGGCAGGTTCGGCACAGTGTGCGCAGGTTCTCCAGGCGGTTGGCGTCGAGATAGGCTTCATTCTCGCCCGGCCTGTAGCCGAAGCTGCGGAAGGGCCGCACATGATGCACGTCGTGCTGGCGATTTGGGCGTTCGGGCGTACCGCACTGGCTGCAACGGAATCCGTCACGGGCGCGGGTTCTCTCCCGCTGCTGCTGCCAGTTCGGGCCGTAGTCGTTGGGGTCGCTCTGCCACAGCCCGCGGGCGCGCAACCGTTCCACCAGCGGCTCGGTGAAGCTCACCCAATAGCCGGAGGTTTCGAGCACGCTTTCGGGCAGGTCGATCTCGCCGTAGCCCAGCGTTTCGTGCGTCCAGCGTTTCACCCGGCGATAACCCGTGGCCTGCGATCGCACTTCCAGGTCGCCATAGCCCCTGATCAACTCGCCCTCCTGGTCCTGCTGGTGCACGGCCAGCACCTCCATCTCGGCCACGGAACTGGCTTCGGTGTAATAATCGACCTCCGCCGGTTGCACGTAGGCATGCCCCTGTTCCCAATCCAGTTCCTCCACCAGATAAGTCTGACCCTCGTGCAGATAGATCGCCCCGGCATGCAAGAGGATGGGGGCGGTCTCCCGCTCCATTTCACCGATGGTGAGAACCAGTTCGTCTTTCCGCCGGGACATGATCACGATGGGGTCGGGCGAGGCGGTGCGCAGGCTGATCTCGGCGGCGGGATAAGCGCTGTCCGTCCAAAAATAGCGCTCGCCCGCCTGCTGGATTTCGCCTTCCTCCGCCAGCATGTCCAATAATTCCGCCGTGAACTGCACCCCGCCGAATTGCTCGCCCGCCTGGAAGGGCAACTCAAAAGCGGCGCAGCGCAGGTGGTTGGTGAGGATGACGAGGTTGTCGGGGTTGGCCAGGGCATGTTCGGGGCTGCGGCCAAAGAAATAGCCGGGGTTCTGCACGATGTATTGATCCAGCGCCCCGGCCCCAGCGATGAACACGGCCAGCGACGCCTCCTGGCGGCGGCCCGCCCGGCCTGCCTGTTGCCAGGTGCTGGCGATGGTTCCGGGGAAGCCGGTGATGACCGCCGCCTGCAATTGGCCGATGTCGATGCCCAATTCCAGGGCGTTGGTGGCTGCCACCGCCCGTACCTCGCCCGAACGCAATCCCGCCTCGATCTCGCGGCGCTCGGCGGGCAGATAACCGCCGCGATAGCCCCGGATCGTCGCTGGATTGCCGCCGCTGGCGGCCACCGCATCGCGCAGATAGACGAGCAGCAATTCCACGCGCAGCCGCGAGCGGGCAAACAGGATCGCCTGCACCTGATGAAAAAGCAGCCGTTCACCCAGCTTTTGCGCTTCCAGCAGGCTGCTGCGGCGCAGGCCCAGATCGGGGTCGATCAGGGGCGGGTTGTAGAAGATAAGGTGCTTCTCGCCGGTGGGTGCGCCATTCTCCTCGACCAGCGTTACGTCGGCTTCGATCAGGCGGCGGGCGTGTTCGGCGGGGTTGGCGATGGTGGCCGAGGTGAGGATGAAGGCCGGGTCGGAGCCGTAGAAGCGGCAGATGCGGCGCAGACGGCGCAGGACATTGGCCACGTGAGCGCCGAACACGCCGCGATAGGTGTGCATCTCGTCGATCACGACCAGGCGCAGGCCCGCAAAGAATTCTGCCCAATTGGTGTGATGCGGCAACACGCCCGTGTGCAGCATGTCGGGGTTGCTCAGCAGCAGCCTTGCGCCCTGGCGGATGGCCTTGCGATGCCCCTGCGGCGTGTCGCCGTCGTAGGTCGCCACGGTGATGTCGGCCTGCAATAGCTCGACCATCTCCCTGATCTCGACCAGTTGGTCCTGGGCCAGGGCTTTGGTGGGGAAGAGATAGAGGGCGCGGGCGTCGGGGTCGTCGAGCAGGGTGTGCAGGGCGGGCAGGTTGTAGCACAGGGTCTTGCCCGAGGCGGTGGGCGTGACCACGACAACGTTCTCGCCCGCCAGCGCCGCCGCAATCGCCTGGCTTTGGTGCGTGTAGGGCAGATGGATGCCGCGCTCGCGCAAGGCTATTGGCAGTCGTCCGTCCAGCCCGGCGGGGTAGGGCGCATAGCGCGCCGGTTGCGCAGGCAGCCGCTGCCACGAGGTCACCTGTCTGGTGAAGGCGGGGTCGAGTTGCAGAGCTTGCAGCAGGTCGGAGATGGGCATGGGGGCGGAGGATGGAGGTCGGCGGTCGGAGGACAGAGGGCGGAGGTCAGGGATGGATTGTAGCGGATGGGAGGGGATGGGGGAAGTCTAGGATGGAGCGTTCGCAATCGGATAAATTGCTCATGGGATGAAAGATTAAGTTACAATGCTTGCCAGGAACCCAATCATGCCCGAATCCCAACCGCCGTTCTCCTGGCAAGACCTGACCCTGCGTTTCGTCACGCCATTTCGTGTGTCGTATGGCGCCACCGAGACGCGGAAGGCGCACTGGCTGCGGCTGGCCGACGATGCCGGCTGGGGCGAAGGCACGATCCCGCCCTATTACGGCGTGGCCGAGACCGATATGATCGCTTATTGGCAGCGAATGGCCGCTCGCCCTTTGCCCTTGCCCGACCGGGTGGAGGATATCCCGGCCTGGGTGGGCGAGGATGGCCCCGCTCCCGCCTGCGCTGCCATCGACCTGGCCCTCCACGACCGCATCGCCAAACTGCAAGGCCTGCCGCTGTACGAATTGCTCGGCTTGCCGCAGCCGCCAATCATGGCCACCTCATTCACCATCGGCATCGATGAGCCGGAGCAAATGGCGGTGCAAGCGCTGGCCGCCCGCGCTTATCCCATCCTCAAACTCAAGCTTGGCGGCGACGATGACGTGGCCTGTGTGGCGGCGGTACGCGCCGCCCGTCCGGACGCCCGGCTCTACGTGGATGCCAATGCGGCATGGGTGCCGGAACAGGCCGTGAGCAATGTGCGGGTGATGACCGAGTTCGGTCTGGAATTGATCGAACAGCCTACAGCCAAGGCTGACATCGAAGGCATGGGCTATGTGCAGCGCCATATCGATCTGCCCATCGTCGCCGATGAATCATTGCAGAGTTTGGCCGATGTGGAACGGCTGGCTGAGGCTGGCGTGCGCGGCATCAATCTCAAGCTGATGAAAGTGGGCGGCCTGGGGCCAGGGCTGCGCGTTTTGCAACGCGCCCGCGAATTGGGTATGCAGATTATGCTGGGCTGCATGATCGAAACCGCCATCGGCGTCACCGCTGTCGCTCATCTGGCCGGGATGGCCGACTGGCTGGACCTGGACGCGCCCCTGCTGGTGGCGAACCATCCCTTCACCGGCGTGCGCTATGACGAGCATGGGTTCATCCACATGCCGGAGCGACCGGGGATTGGCGTGGTGGAGACGGAAGAATAGATATTGGAGATTGGGTATTGTTGGCGTAACCAACTATCCAACCAACATCCACTCGAGGCAATCAATGCTCGCAACGATTCGAAAGGCTTTATCTGAAATCAACGCCGCCTTCCCCGACACCCGGGTGCAGTATTGCCGGGTGGACGTCAGCGCTCTGGCCGGGGAAGTTTGCACGCTCGGCGGTTCGGCGCTTGATGCCGCCACGCTCACTTCGGCGGCCGACATGCTCAGCGCTCGATTTCCTGAGTTGAAAATCGATTCCAGCAATGTGGACGTGCTGTGCAATGCAAATACCCCGAACCTGGCTGTGGGCGTCAACCTCACCGGGCTGTACGCTCAGCCGGGATTTTTAGGCGAGTTGATGAGCCAATTGACAGCGGGACAGGTTGTCTCTGTCCTCATCGAACAGGATGCCTGGGCTTTTGTACGGCTGACCGGCGGCTATCTCGGCTGGACATACCGCCCCTACCTGACGCCGGTACTCCCCGCCAAACCCACTCACCTTGTCGGCGCGCCAATCGCCCTGCTACGATCCGAACCCGTCGGCTCGGCGACCCTGGCGGGGCGATTGGCGGCGGGGACAGAGGTAAAGGTCGAAGGGAGCGAAAACGGTTGGGCGAAGCTGGCGTGGGGGCGAGAGGATGAAGTCTGGGTCGATGAGCAGGACTTGCGCCCGCTATCGAGCTTGCCAAAGACGACTGAGTCGCGACGGGCGCAAATGCAGTTGGATGCCGGGCAATTTGTGGGCGTACCATATCTGTGGGGCGGCACATCGGCGCTGGGCATCGATTGCTCAGGTTTTGTGGGACTGATGCATCACCTTTCCGGCGTCGCCATCCCCCGTGACGCCGACATGCAGTATGAGATTGGACGGCCAATAGACCCGCCGTTCCAGCCGGGCGATCTGCTTTATTTCAAGAGCGGCGGCACGCGCAAGGTCACGCACGTCGGCATGAGTCTGGGCGGGTGGCGTATGATCCATTCCTCACGCAGCCGCAACGGCGTTTACGAAGACGACGTTCAGACTGTGGCATCGTTGCGCGAAAGCTATGTGGGTGCGCGCACTTTTCTATAGGTCCCTGGCGCCGCGACGCACGAGCGGGTTGACGAAGGCCTGGACGATGTCAAGGATGAACATCACCGTTAAAACCATCAACACGCTGTAGACGGCGAAACCCATGGCCAGGGGGATGTCGGGCACGCCCAACATCGTTAGCCCTATCAACTCGGAGATGCCGGGAAAATTGAACACGGTTTCGATCACGAAGACGCCCGTGATAAGCGAAGCGGCGGTGAGGGCAATCGTAGCCAGCGAAGGCGGGGCGACATTCAAAAATGCATGCCGCCATTGCATACTGCGCGGTCGAAGTCCTCGCGCAGATGCCGCAGCCATGTATTCCTTGCTCATCACTTCGACCATGCCCGCGCGGGTGATGCGCCCTAAGAGCGCCCAGTAAGCGAGGCCTAGCGTGACAACCGGCAGCGCCAGGTGACGAAGCCCATCGACGAAGATGTCGAGTCGCAAATTCAGCAAACCGTCGATAGTGAGCAGCCCGGTATAAGAGTGGAAGTCGCCGCTACGCAGTTCCAACATAGTGTCCATGCCCATGCGTCCTGGCGGGAACCAGTGCAGTCCAACATAGAATACGGAAAGAAGTACAAATCCCAGAATGAAGGGCGGGATGGATGTAGCCACATAGGCCGTAGCTCGAAACCGCCGGTCGCCTCCCCGTCCGCCTTTCCAGCCCGCGCGCACGCCGCTGATCAGCCCCAGGGGTACGAGAAACAACAAGGTGTACAGGGTCAGTTCCAGGGTGGCAGGGGTGCGCACGATGAGCGCGTCGATGACGTCGGTACGCAGGGCCGGGCTCCAGCCCCAGTCGCCTCCGGCAAGATGCCCTAACCACCTTACATATTGTACTGGAAAGGGGTCATTGAGACCGTGTTCCCTGATCACCCGGTCAAGTATATTGCGCATCTGTTGCTCGGTAATGTATGGATTCGTTCGCCGCGGAATATAGAGTTCAGCCCTGGCATCGACGGGCGCCAGCATGAGAATGGCGTATAGGATGCCGGTGATCAAGACGAATGTCAGAGGCAGCAAGAGCGCACGTCGCAACAGAAACGTCAGCATGATCCTACCTCACAGAACGCTCGCCGTGGCGAGGATTGAGATGATCATTAATGCGGT
This sequence comes from Caldilineales bacterium, assembly GCA_024102915.1. Taxonomy (GTDB): domain Bacteria; phylum Chloroflexota; class Anaerolineae; order J102; family J102; genus JAGFJG01. Next base: position 94,654 of record JAGFJG010000001.1, on the reverse strand, counting down.
CGCCCAACAGATTCCAACTGAAACCAAAGAAGATCAATGTCAGGCTGATAGGCACAAAGGTCCACCAATAAGTGAAGGGATTTCCGGCAGACCCGATCACCCAATCACGACTGAGTACAAGCAGATTTCCCCATTCGGTGACGCCGCCCACGCCGATAAATGTGAACGCCGATTCCAACAGCACGAAGGCGCCAACGTCACGGGCAAGGAGTACGATGGCCGGGGGAAGCGCAGCGGGCAGGATGTGCCGGATGAGGATGCGGGTCTTGCCAACGCCGATCGCCTGAGCCGCCAGCACATGATCCGACTGTTTGATCTGGATGACGTTGATGTTGATCAACCGCGCATAGGCCATCCACGAAAAGATGATCAATGTCGCCATGACAGGATCGATCTTGAGCCGCACCAGGAATTCTTGAAACCAACTGAACTCTAGCCCCGAATCTGGATTTGGCAGCACTTGCCGCAACAACCACACCCCGGCGATGGCAGGGAAAGCCAGAAAGGCGTCGGTAAACCGCATGGACACGGTGTTGGCCCACCCCCCTACATAACCGCTGATCGCCCCCACCACAATGCCGATCAGCGCCGTGGAAACCGCAACAAAAAGGCCGAATCGTAGGGCGGAACGCGTGCCCCAAATGATGCCGTGGTAGATATCGAACTGGCCGGGCGTGGTGCCAAGGGGCGCTTCCGCACTGGGCGGATGTGGAGTACGGTCGGTAAAGCGGCCGGCGACACGATAGGGGTCGGGATCAGAGGGATCGTTGGATGGGGCCAGAATCGGCGCAAAAATGGCCGCCACGAAAAAGAGGCCCACCAGGGTCAACGCCAAGAGATTTTTGGGTTGCCGAAAGAATCGTCTTAAGCTGATCATGACGATTGCTCAATCATAGGAGTAGCGCTGATGTAGTCAGGTTTTGCGGGCGTTGATCCGAACCAACGCGAAAACGCCGGCCAGGATGCCGATTAGGATGAGTAGCAACCAGAGGGTGAAACCCATCCCGACCTGGGTGAGTGTTTCTTTATTCGGCGGGGTGGCGGCTACTTCCTCAGGAGCAGTCTTCGTATTTGATTCCCGTCCCGGCCACAAAACGATATTCATCGCATTTTCGGGGCCTATTTCTGCATCACCGGTGTAAAGGCCGTTTTCGTGAGCTAGGAAGGCTGTCAACTTCCAGTAGATATCGTCATCGTACATGCCGGGCCAGTGCCAGGGCATCTCGCGGCGCACGTATTGGAAGAGATCGTCGGCGGTGGCGAAACGAGCCAGCGCCCCCTTGCCCACAACGTAGGGAATGAAATAAGGCAGTTGAAAACCCTCGGGCGGGTGATTGGCGGCATGACACTTGGATTGCCAGCAATTTCGATCGCCGGGAGCCCAGGCCGAGCGCCACTCCTCGGTCAAACCCTGCCCGCGGTCGCCGTGACAGGTCATGCAATAGAGATAGAAATCGTAGCGGCCAAAATCCGCCTGGGTGGGGTTATCGGGCATGGGGGGCGGAGCCAGGCGGTCGGGCATGCTCATGCCGCGTCCATCCTCGCCGCCCTGAGCCTGGACTTCGCTTTGCAGCGCCAGGAACGTGGTGAAGGCCAGCAGCAGGAAACCGCTGACGATCAGGAGCCTGGCCAGGAAGTGCGCTTTCATGTTTCGACCTCGCGGCAGCTATGCAGGGTGACCGGTGAGAGACCATTGAATAGACATTCCACAGACTGATTACCGTCGGGCGACGCCGCCCGCATCAGCACAAAACTGCCCTCTTGGGCGATAAATGTGATGACCGGCGCTCCCGCCCAGGCATCGCCGTATTGGCGCAACCAGGAGCGTTCTCGATCGCTTGCCCGCACGGTGCAAGACAGGCAATCTTCCACCGATTCGCCGGTAATCAGGGCGGGAAAGCCCTTGAAGTAGGGGTCACCGGCATCGTAGCAGAATGTGACCTGGGCGATGCTGGGGTCGGTGACGACCCGGCAGTTCATCCAGAAACCGTTATCAAAATGCGCAGAGACGACCACCGCCTGAGCCGCTGTGAGATCCAGTTCGGCGATTTTCAACTCATAACGGCCGCTCATTTGCGCGCGAAACCCGGAAATGGCATTGTAATTGGTTCCGGAATCACGGCTAAGCTGGAAGAGATTGTCCTCGTACACTCGACCCACATCGATCACCTCGGCCACCATCGCAGGCGCGGCGCGGAATGGCTGATTGACGAGATTGTCGGCCACGATGCCCGCTGCAAAGACCAGCGGCAGTGGCACTAATAACAAAAACCATGCTTTGCCGCTCAGGTGCGTCGGGGTGTCGTTGGCGGCACGGATGGATTCGAGGCGGAAGGGTTGTAGTAGCCCGATGATAGCAAGGAGCACCAGGATGAAGAATCCAGCCATCCCCATGCGCACTCGTTCCGGCGGGCCGAATGCATAAATGTTCAACCCCCGAAACCGGCCATCTGTGAGCCACAGCAGCCAATCCTGACCTTCGTAGGGCATATGACCGATCACCCAGATCATCACCAACCCGGCCACGAACCAGGCGATCAGGCTCCACCAGCCTTTTTCCTGCAAGGCGGCCAGCCCGCCCGCGAGAGCGCCAAGTCCGGCCAGCAGCAATCCCCCCGCCAGCAATCCGGAAAAAGGCAACGGCGCCGGCAATCGTACGAGCGTGATGAATTCCGGCCCCCACACGCCCAGGGCCAGCGCCACACCGATGAGGCAGCCATTGATCGCCCCCAATCGCAGACGCGCCTTGCGTTCCAGCGATTCATTGCCGCCCGATGTCGCCACAGTCATTGCAATCATGCGGGACATTATACAAAGAAAAAGCGTGAAAGGCAGGATTCCCCTTTCACGCTTTCAGTATTTGAAGGAACGAAGGATCAGGCGCCGCGGCTGCCTCTCATGCGAGGATCGAGGATGTCGCGCAGGGCATCGCCGATCAGGTTCCAGCCCAGGCCGAAGATGATGAGGGCCATGCCAGGGAAGAGTACGATGTACCAATACTGGTTGAGGCTGAGGATGTAGTCGCGAGCGAAGCTGACGATCTGGCCCCAATCAGCGTAGCCGATATCAGTGCCGACGCCCAGGAAGCTGAGGGCGGCGAAGGATAGGACGATGGCGCCCACGTCGAGTGAGGCCAGGACCATGGTCGAGAAGACGGCATTGGGGATGATGTGGCGGATGAGGATACGCGAGTCTTTTGCCCCGATCACCCTTGCCGCCATGACGTAATCGCGTTCTTTCACCGTCAGGATGTCGCCGCGCACCACGCGGGTGTACCCCATCCAGCCGAAGGCGATCAAGGCGATCATGGCTGGCCAGACCCCGCGCCCGAATAGCGGCACCAAGATCGAGGTCAGCGTCAGCGCCGCCAACAAGAATGGAAATGCCATGAAAATCTCTGTGATGCGCTGGAAGATGTCATCGAGCCAGCCGCCATAGAACCCGGAAAGCGAGCCGACGATCAATCCGATCGCCAATGCCACACCTACGACGACGAGACCGACGAAGATAGCCGTGCGCGTACCCCAGATAATGCCGTACCAGATGTCAAACTGGCCGCTGGTGGTACCCAGGAGATGCACCCATTCTTCATTGCCGGTGAGGGGCGTGTACCAGAAGGGGATGTCAGGCGGGTTGCTGCGCCATTCGGTTCCGGGGGGCTTCGGCTCAGGGCCGTAACCATCGCGTGGGATTTGGTAGGGATCGCTGCGGGTCGGCGGGGCCAGTACGGGGGCCAGAATGGCAATTAATACGAACATCACAATGATGAGAATGCCCGCCACCGACAGCGGATTGGTGACCAGACCTTTTAACAGACGATACCATTCCGGACCAATCAGGCTCTCGACCCTTGATTTCTTTTTCAGGCCAAACTCGACTCCGGCATCTTGCGGATTTGTGAGTGTGTCAGTTGCCATATGTCATCTCCAGAATAAAAGGGAATGCACGTCGTTCGATCATCAAGGATAATCAACCGAGCCGTACGCGCGGGTCGAGGAAACCGTACATAATATCAACGGTCAGATTGGCGACAATGAGCAGTGTGGCGTTAAACAACACAAAACCAAGCACGGTCAGCACATCCAGACTGACCGCCGCCGCCGCTACAGCCGAGCCGATGCCAGGATAATTGAACACGGTTTCGGTGATCACGACGCCGTTGAGCAGACCTACCACGGTGAAACCGCCAATTGTCGCCACCGGAATCAGGGCGTTTTTGCGAACATGCTTGTTAACGACCACTTTCTCGGAGAGGCCCTTGGAACGAGCGGTGCGAACATAATCCTGGCGCTGAGCTTCCAGCATGGATGAACGGGTGACTTTGAGTAGCAGCGCCCACTGAATGTAGCAGAGTGTAATCACCGGCAATACCAGATGCCGCAGCGCATCCAAAAATACGTCGAGGCGTAAGTTGAGCAAGCTATCGATGGTGTTGATCTGGGTATATCGGGTGAAGTCGGGCGAGTTGACCACGATCGTCGCCCAGTCGGACAGGCGTCCTGGCGGGAACCAGCCCGTCTTGGCATAAAACAGCATCAATACCAAAAGGCCAAACACAAATGTCGGGAATGAATAGCCAACAATCGCAAAGATACGCGCTCCCTGATCGATAGGTTTGTTGTGATTGGTGGCCGCCTTCACCCCCAACCAAATGCCAATAAAGATGATGGGAATAAAGGCCCACAATGCCAATTCCAACGTCGCCGGCAGACGGTGCAGGATCAAATCCACAACATCCTGGCGCCCCGTGCGTGAAAACCCTAAATCTCCAAAAATAACTCCGCCTTCGCGCTCACCGGTATCCTGATCGACCGTGCCCACCAGCCAGTTCCAATACTGCGTATACACCGGCTTATCCAGGCCATAACGGCGGATAACCCGCTCAACCTGCGCTTCGTTCTTGGGGATGTCACGGATATAGAGGGCGGAGCGCTCAACCGGCGACATGAATTGCAGGAACAAAAAGATTAACAAAGTGACGCCAATAACCGTGACGGGTAGCAGTAATAAGCGACGAATGATATAGGCTGTCATAAATCACCACCTGAAATAGAAGTGTGGCTGTCCTTGCAAAGCAGTATCACCCCAGCGCATTCTCCCTTCATAAGTGAATGGTTTTCCCTTTGTCGGGGAGTGCGCCATACTCCCGTCAAACTTCGCAATGACACGGTGTCGGATAGAGATGACTTCGGGTGGGGGCAATGCCCCCACCCGAAAGGTCGCTGTGTGAGAGGTTAGATCAGACGATTACGGCGTCAAGCCCAACATGTAGGAGTATTCTACCTGGTTGGCAATGCCGTGGATCACCGGGTTGTAGAAGAAGCCGTCAACCCAGCGCTGTTCGTAGCGTGAACCAGCCGCCTGGGCCAGGATCACGGTCGGAATCTGATCGTAGTACAGTTGCTGCAAGTCGTAGTAGATCTGCTGGCGTTCTGCGGGGTCGCTGGCGGCAACGCCGGCATTGACCAGTTCCTGGAACTGATTCAGCAGGTCTTCGGGCATGTTCTGGCGACCGGCATAGGTGCCGACTGCATAGGGCTGCACCCAGTTGTGCGGATCATGGATGTCTTCCAACCAACCGCTGACGGCCACAGGAAGCTGCTTGGCGCGGAAGGAGCGCAGCAGGGTGGGCCAGGGCAGGCCGATGATCTCAACCTGGTATTTTTCGTTGATGGAAGCCAGGTTGTTCTGGTAGATGGCGGCCACGGTCTGGCGAGTGGTGTTGCCGGTGTTGAAGGCGATTTGGAAGCGGAAACCAGTCTCGGGCAATACGCCGCCCCAGGCCTGTTCCAGTTCCGACGCACATTGGTCCAGATCAAACTCGTACATGGGGCCATCAGGATTGTAGCCCAACATGTCGAGGATGATGGGGCCATTGTTGCGAGCGCCTTCGCCATTCAGGGCATCGGCGATGAAGGCATCGTAGTCGAAGCAGTAGCCCATGGCCTTGCGCACATGGATGTCGTTGAAGAAGTCGCGAGGAATGCCGTTGCCGTCCAATTGGCCGCTGCCGATGTAAGGATTCTGCCCGTTTTCATCGGTCTCGACATTGAAGTTGAGGAAGACGTCGGTGCGGCTGACGCTGGGCAGATTCGCCCACTTGCGCAGGGGACCGTCGGGGTTGGTTTCGCTGGGCGTGCATGCGCCGGTCTGATAGTCGCAGAATTCGCCTACGAACTCATCAACCTGCGGGCGATTGGCCACGGGCACATCCACGGATTCGGCATCACCGGCCTGCAGCATGGCGAAGCGGGTGCCCCACTCATTGACCTGCTGTTCGACAATGCGCTTGATTCGCGGAGCGCCGGCAGGGCCGCCTTCCCACACGGGCATGTCATCACCGCGCCAGTAACCATCGAAGGCGGTCAGGACCCAACCTTCGCCAGGCGTCCAGCTTTCCAGCATGTAGGGGCCGGTGCCATTGATGATCTCGGAGAGTTCATCGTTCTCGGCGCCGGGGGCGTAATGATCGATCCAGGTCTCACAAGTGCCGTCCCAGGCGCCATTCTCGATGGCCCATTCTTTGTCCAGGACAGCGCCCCAGGTCTGGGCCAGGGTGGCGAGCATGGGGCCCCAGGGCTGGGCCAGGTTCATGGTGACGGTGCCGGCGGCATCGTCGGCCACAACCGAAGCCATGACCTTGTCACAGACCATCTGCAGGTCTTCGGGGGTGGCATTGGCCTTCAGGGCTTCGGGATCGCCAGCGTAGGCGCCTTCGGCGATTTCTTCGGTCACATCACCCGAGGTGTAGCCCAACAGGGGTTCCAGCAACAGCCATTGCGGGCCGTTGGGGTCAGATTGCAAAAGACCACGTTGGAAGGTGTAGGCCACATCGCTGGGGGTGAGATCGCCGCCCTGGTGGAACTTGACGCCCTGGCGGATGTTGAAGGTGTAGGTGAGGCCATCAGCGGAGATGCCGCCATTCTCGACCGAGGGCACTTCCATAGCCAGGACTGGCACGTAGGAAGTGGCGTCTGGGCCGTTGTAGAAAATCAGCGGTTCCATCACGTTCATGATCACGGTACCGCTGGCGGTGTCATAGGCCAGGTTGGGATCGAGGGTGTCGACATCACCGAAGACAACACCGGTGTAGGTGTCGGGGCGGGGTGCGCCGAAGGAGACAGGCGCCGGAGTCGCGGTGACTTCGACCTGGACTTCCTTTTCGACCACGACAGTCGACTCAACTAGCTTTTCTTTCTCGACCACCACAGTCTGCACCACCACCTGCGGTTCTGCTGGCGCAGCCGTAGCACAGGCGGCAAGAACGACGATAGTGAGGATTAGGATGGCGATGAGAGCCATCCCTTTGTAACGGGACATAGTTCTCCTCCAGGGAGTAAGATGAGGTTGGAGCGCTGCACGTTGGGGACGAGTCAGCGACGACGATAGATAGATGTCCGGCTTACCCTGGCTGGCATACAAAGAAGCTTCTCTGCCAGCAGGTTCGCCGGAGTAACACCTGGCGAAAGAAAGCCTCTCGCCAGGTATGGTACCGATTAGAGGTGAGGGGCGCTACTGTTGGAGGCCGAGTGCATACATGTAACCAGCATCTGGCATGCCATCGTACAGAGCCGAGTTGTAGTAGAAGCCGTCGACCCACCGCTGTTCGTAACGTGATCCAGCGCCCTGTGATAGCGTAACCTGGATAGCGGTGTCATGATGCAACTTCTGCAAATCATAGTAAATCGCTTCACGTGCGGCCGGATCGGCGGCAAGCACACCGGCTGTGACCAGTTCCTGGAACTGCGCCCTGAGATCGTCGGGAAGCGCTTGACGACCAGCGTAAGTGCCTACGGTGAATGGTTGCGCCCAGTTGTGCGGATCATGAATATCCTCGTGCCAGCCGCTGATGGACACCGGAAGCTGTACGGCGCGGAAGGAGCGCAGGAAGGTAGGCCAGGGCAAGCCGACGATTTCCACCTGATATTTTTCGTTGATCGAAGCCAGGTTGTTCTGGAAGATAGCGGCTGCGGTCTGGCGGGTCACGTTGCCGGTGTTGAAGGCGATCTGGAAGCGGAAACCGGTCTCGGGCAATACGCCGCCCCAGGCCTGTTCCAGTTCCGCCGCACATTGGTCGAGGTCGAACGGGTAGTATTCGCCATCCGGGTTGTAGCCCAGCATATCCAGGATGATGGGGCCGTTGTTGCGAGCGCCTTCACCATTCTGGGCATCGGCGATAAAGGCGTCATAGTCGAAGCAGTAGTTCATGGCCTTGCGCACATGGACATCGCTGAAGAAGTCTGGCGGAATGCCATTGCCGTCGAGTTGGCCGCTGCCGATGTAAGGATTGTTACCGTTCTCATCGGTGGCGACGTTGAAAGTCAGGAACACATCGGTGCGACTGACGGTCGGCATGTTACCCCATTTGCGCAATGGGCCATCCGGATTGTCGGCATTGGGCGTGCATTCGCCCGTGGCATAATCACAGAATTCGCCAACGAATTCGTCGGCCTGAGGCCGGTTGGCCGCGGGTACGGCGGCGGCTTCGACATCGCCAGCCTGCAGCATGGCGAAGCGGGTGCCCCATTCGTTGACCTGTTGCTGCACAACGCGCTTGATCTGAGGTACGCCGGAGGGGCCGCCTTCCCACATCGGTTCGCCTTCGGGTCGCCAATAATCCTCATTCGCAACCAGCACCCAGCCTTCGCCAGGCGTCCAGCTTTCCAGTTTGTAGGGGCCGGTGCCGTTTACGACCTCGGAGAGTTCATCGTTTTCGGAGCCAGGAGCATAATGGTCGACCCAGGTTTCACAAGTGCCATCCCATGCACCCTGTTCGAGCGCCCACTCCTTGTCCATAATGCTGCCCCAATAGGGGACGAGCGTGGCCAAGAAGGGGCCCCAGGGCTGAGCCAGACTGAAAGTTACTGTTCCAGCGGCGTCATCGGCCACAACCGCAGCCATCACCTTGTCACAGACCATCTGTAGTTCTTCAGGAGTGGCATTGGCCTTCAGGGCGTCGGGATCGCCAGCGTAAGCGCCTTCGGCGATCTCTTCAGTCACGTCACCGGAAGCGTAGCCCAGCAATGGTTCGATCAAAAGCCATTGCGGGCCATTGGGGTCCGACTGCAAAAGACCGCGTTGGAAGGTGTAGGCAACATCACTGGGTGTAAGGTCGCCGCCTTCGTGGAATTTAACGCCCTCGCGGATGTTGAAGATGTAAGTGAGGCCATCTTCCGAGATAAGGCCGTTTTCCAAGGAAGGCACTTCTTTAGCCAGGACAGGCACAAACGTGGTGGCATCTTCACCGTTGTAGAAGATCAGGGATTCCATCACGTTAAAGAGCACGGTGCCGCTGGCAGTGTCATAAGCCAGGTTAGGATCAAGGGTGTCCACATCGCCAAAGGTGGCAAATGTGTAGGTGTCAGGCCGAGGCGCTCCCGTATCCATAGGCGCCGGTGTCGAGGTGACTTCAACCTGAACTTCTTTCTCGACAACGACGGTGGACTCAACTATCTTTTCCTTTTCGACCACCACGGTCTGCACCACCACCTGCGGCTCTGCTGGCGCAGCCGTAGCGCAGGCTGATAACACGAGGACGCCGAGGACCAGGAAAGCGATCAGGATCATCCATTTGTTACGAGACATGATTTTCTCCTCCAAAGAGAAAACAGGCTTGAGATGCAAATTTGATTTGTCGAATCGCATCTACGATTTGCTCTTATGCCAGTCTGCCAAACTGGCGCCAGTGCAGGGATAAGGGAAGCACGATATGGCTATTCACCTCCCACACTTCGGTCGGAGAGTGCTGGTGACAAAAGACTTGAGTCGAGAATAGATGGATGGGGGTAGTAATTATGGCTGTTATAACTGGCCGAGTCTGCAAGGCGGCTGACATCACGCCCAAAGCATCTGATTTTGAATTATCGTCAATCAACCTGATTACCGGTTTTCTCATTCATAAAGATGACAGGCGACCCAATGTTCCTTGCCAGCCTCGCCTACATCCTGCCATTTGGGGTCGACTTTGCGACACACATCCATGACCCGCGGGCAACGCGTATTGAAGTTGCAACCGGTGGGCGGATTAGTCGGGCTGGGCACATCGCCTTCCAGGATGACGCGCTGCCGCTCCTTTTCGATAACCGGGTCGGGAATTGGTACAGCCGACAGCAGGGCCTGGGTGTAGGGGTGTTTCGGATCGTCATACAGCGTTTGATAGTCGGTCAGTTCGACAATCTTGCCTAAATACATGACGGCCACACGATCCGAGATGTGACGCACCATCGAGAGATCATGAGCGATGAACAGGTAGGTCAGACCCAATTCGTTCTGCAAATCCTTGAGCAGATTGACGACCTGCGCCTGTACGGACACATCCAGGGCGGAAATCGGCTCATCGCAGACGATGAACTCCGGGTCCACGGCCAACGCTCTGGCGATGCCGATGCGCTGGCGCTGGCCGCCGGAAAATTCATGCGGATAGCGATTGACAAAATAGGGGTTCAGGCCGACCAAGCGCAGCAGTTCTTGCACGCGCTCATCACGGGCTCTGCCGGACGCAAGCTTGTGTACGTCAAGCGGCTCGCCGACGATATTGCCCACTGTCATACGGGGGTTCAGGGATGCATACGGATCCTGGAAGATCATCTGCATGCGCCGCCGCTCGCGCCGCAACGTTTCGCCCTTCATTTCCGTCAGTTCATCGCCGTGGAATTTCACACTGCCGGCGGTGGGTTTGTAGAGTTGTAAGATCGCCCTGCCGGTGGTTGATTTCCCACAGCCCGATTCACCAACCAACCCCAGCGTCTCGCCGGATTTGATAGAAAAAGAAATGCCATCCACAGCCTTCACATCGGCGACTTTGCGCTGAATGATGATGCCCCGGGTGATCGGGAAGTACATTTTCAGGCCCTGGACATGCAATAGCTGGCCGTTGTTCTCAGGCATGTTGGCCTCCATTGAGTATGACGCCAGCGATAACATCTTCCCAGCGCCAACATGCTACGCGATGGGTAGGCGTAACGTATTCGATTGCAGGGTCTTCGGATAGACAACGGTCAATTTTGTATTCACAACGAGCAGCAAAGGAACAACCTTTGGGCGGATCGACCAGGTCGGGGGGCAGGCCTTCGATCGGGATCAGTTTTTCGTCGTGGCCCTGATCCAGGCGGGGAATAGAACGCAGCAAGCCGAGTGTGTAGGGGTGGTGCGGACGTTTGTACAGTTCCAGCACCCCGGCCTCTTCGATAATCTGGCCTGCGTACATGACGATAACCCTATCGGCGATGCCCGCGACCACGCCCAAATCGTGGGTGATCCAGATGATGGCCATGCCGATTTTGTCTTTCAACTCTTTGACGAGATCGACGATCTGCGCCTGAATCGTCACATCGAGAGCCGTCGTCGGCTCATCCGCAATCAAAATCTGCGGATTGCAGGACAGGCCCATAGCGATCATCACACGCTGCCGCATGCCGCCGGAAAATTGGTGCGGATACTGATCGAGGCGGGTCTCAGCGCCAGGGATGCCGACCAGTTCCAACAGTTCGACTGCCCGCTTGCGTGACTGGTCATTGTCCATGCCCAAATGCAATTGCAGCGACTCGGTGATCTGCTGCCCGATCGTCAGTACCGGATTGAGCGATGTCATGGGATCCTGAAAGATCATCGCTATGCGATTGCCGCGCACCTGACGAATTTCATCGTCACTCATCTCCAAAAGATTTTTACCCATGAACCACACCTCACCGGCTACCACTTTACCCGGAGGTTGCGGAATCAATCGTATAAGAGACATCACACCCACACTTTTACCACAACCGCTTTCCCCTACAATTGCCAGGGTTTCACCTTCGTCCAGGGTGTACGATATGCCGTTTACCGCCTGTACGACGCCATCATCGGTGAAAAAATGAGTTTTGAGTCCTTTGACCTCGAGTAATGTGGTCATCCGTGCTCCTTGTCAGTGAGGACCGGGTGAAAATTCTACCCGACGACAATTAGACCCGAAATCTGCCAACTTTCGGCATGATTTGCCTGGGTAGTGGCGCAGTTTATCACGCTGATGTTAGCATTGTCAAACGACTTCTGCGAATCGCCAGTTGTGATTGGACAGGCGAAAATAACGGACATAGTGCTGCAAAAATGATTACGCACGACCTGTAATTTGGGTGTGAAAATCAGCGGAGTTGACCGGCTGCTCCCGGCTCTGAAAAGCCTTCGCCTGAACCCGAATTGAGGTCGATTAGCGCGATGGGATCATGGTACGAAGAGATTCATGTCAAGCCGCTCCCGGATGGGGCCAGGAATGACGGCCAGGTTGATTCCGGCCCGCGCATCCGCAGTCAGCATTTGCATTTCGTGTTCGCCCACCAGCGCCCGTTCCAGATAGTCGAGCTCGCCGTTCTGCAAGCGTGCGACCGCCTCTTCCGGATTGGGGACGAACTCGATGACCACGCGGGGCGTTTGGGGCGCAGGCGCGTAATGGGGATTTGCCTCAAAAACCATCCGTTCGCCGCGCGTCCATTCCGCCAGCCGGTAAGGACCATAGCTGAGTGGCCTGTTCGTGAACTCGGCCAGGGATTGCCACTCGTCCGGCGGCGCATCGCTCAGCAGACGCCCATCGGCCAGGGCGAGGTGGCTGGGATAGAGTTGCGGCCAGGGGGACAGTGTGGCGGTAGGGTTGAAATAGCCGGGCAGGTAAGTTACCGTCGCCTGCATGCCGGGACCAAACGCCACATCGGCGATGGCGGCGCAGACGGGTTGCGCGCTCTCCGGGCGGCAGGCAAAGCGATGCGCCAACTCGATATCAGCCGTGGTTGCTGCAACGCCGTCGCTCCATGTGAATTCGTCAAATCGGTATTCGACTGTCATCCGCGGCAGAGAGATCGAGCCGTTGCCGTCGTATGTGACGACATCGCCATCGACAACAACCTCCAGGCCTGGCCCAAGCGTCTGTGCTTCGCCCCTGACATCCACAACCCGATCACCCGCCTTGACATCGATCATTTGTACCGAGATCAGCCCATTCTCCAGGGTCGGGAGAGGGGTCTGGGTACGAGGCTGATAGCCGTAGTCGTCCGCAGTCCACAGGCTGCCCAGGCCGATCTGAGCGATCTGTTGCAGGCTGGGGGTTTGTAAGCCGAAAGGCATGATCTGCGCCGGTTCATCCAGCATGCCGATGCGAATCGTATCTCCTTCGGCGATCTGCCATTCGCCGATGTGCGCTGTACTGAATTCGCTTGGGTTCGGCGTGATGCCGGCGATATTGTTGGTCCACGCCTCCGCTTCCGCCCGGCGATATAAAGGCAATGCGGGCATGTCCTCGATGAACTTCTCCTGCACGATGCCGTACAGTCGTTTTCGTTCAACCTGATCGAGCGTGGATTCGACCGCCCGAACTGCCGTGTCAGCCTCGGCGTTGCACCAACCGCTGTAGTTTTCGCCTTCCCAGTCATTGGCGGGCAGCGGGATCGCTCCACAGGTATAGCGAGCCCATTCGTCTGGCTCAGCCTGGCTCGATTGGGCATAAGCGCCCAATTCAAAATCGCGCCGCTGTAAACCGGTATCCGCGCCCAGCCACCAGGAAGCGGGCGTATGCAGCCGCACCAGTTGGACGCCGCAATCGCGCAGGTTATCTTCGACGACTTCCGCCCAGGTTTGCCGGGTCTGGCTGTCGGTTGTGGTCAGCTTCAATGTCAAAACATCCCCGGCGGCGTTGGTGCGATAAATGGCATCCTCGGCCAGCGACCATCCCGCCGATTCCAGCAAGCCAGAACCCGCAGCCGGATCATATGCGTGATCGGGATAGGGGCCGGCATAGGCCCAGTGCTCATTGGGCAGAAAAGAATCGACGAACAGACTGGCCCTGGCATCAGTGTCGAGGTAGGGATACAGGGCGGCTATCAGCGCCTCGCGGTCGATGCAATGCGCGATGGCCTGACGAATGCGGGCGTCTCCGAGCAGTGGATGAGCAACCGTGAAGGGTTGGGGGGTGACTTCGACCAGCTTTTCCACAACTCGCGTCACGACTACGGTATTCTCTGCGATGACTGCGGTCGGTTCGATATCGACATCGTCCGGCGCCGGGCGTGAGCGATTGCATGACAGCAAGGCCAGGCTGCTCAGAATCAGCAGGGCGGTGAGGATGCCCCGGTTTTTAGTAAAGGCTTTCATGCGGGTTTCATTGTTCTATTGGTGAAGATTGCCTGCCACTCACAAAGTCATGGTTAGTCTTCAGTAATCAGCATTCAGTTCCTCAATTGCGCTCCAGGCTCTGTACCCAGGCAACCCGTTCGGACATCAATCTTTCGGCATCCTCTATCGTGGGCGCTTCCACATAGATGTGAAGAGAAGCTCTGTCAGGATCGGGACGAACCAGCACCCAATGCTCGTTATCCAGGAAGAACTTGACGCCATCAACCGTATTCGGATCATAGCTTGCAGCCTCTTCGTTGACGCGCCTCATCACCCTGCCTTTGGCATCCCACGAGCAGGGAATCGTCTCGTGCAGCCATTCGAATCGAGGCAGGCTCGCGGCTAATTCGCTTAGCCTTACCTCATGCTTTGCCAGATACTGCGTCAGCCGCGCCAGCGCAAACATGCCGTCCGGGACAGGATCGAAATCGGAACTGATGAAGTGCCCATGACCATCGGCGGCCAGCGGCACGGAATGATGGGCGGCAGCAGTCATGAGTGAATAGAGATCAACCTTGGTGCGCAAGACCTGGCCGCCATATTGGGCCGCCAACCTCTCGAAAATGGCGGGCCTGTCGACCGGCACGGCAACCATAGCGCCGGGCTGCTCGCGCCAGACCAGATCAGCCATGATGGCCGCCGCCACGGTATGGTGGATAAGACGTCCCTGATCGTCCACGAGGAACACCTTGCTGCCACTGACATCGAGCCGAGCGCCAAACTGCAACCCCATCGCATGCACGATGCGGGCCAATTGCTCCATGCCATGCTCCCATTCCCTTTCCAGGATGGAAAGCAACTGAGCATCGACGCGGGTATTGAGTCCGACCACTTCCACATCCAATTCCGCCAACAATGGCTCCAACACGTCCACCGTGGTCGCATGTGCGTAATCGACAGCGATGTTGGCGTGGGCATTCTGGATGCAATCACAATCCAATCGCTGCAAAAAGGCCTGGGCGTACTGTTCCTCAACATCGGGCGCGTAATCGATGGTGCCGATGTCGTCGAGTTGCGCCCGACGGAAATCCTCGCGGAAGAACAGCCGCTCCACCTCGCGCTCCTTCGCCCGACCCAAGTCCAGACCATCAGCAGCCATAAAGCTGATGTCCACCACCCGGCGGTCATGCGGAGAAATGCGCACATGCACGCCGGCCTGGGCATCGCTCATGCGGGTGGTGAAACGAGCGACGGGAACCGGCTGTGTTCGCAGATCCCAAACCTGGATGCCGGCTGCAGGCAGCCCGGAGATGATGGCGCGTTTCAACATGCGGGAACTGGGATGCGTATCGCGATTGATGGTGACCATGCTGCCTTTGGGCAGACTCGCGCCAAAAGCCACCCCCAGCTTGGCGCAAAACTCCGGCGTCAGATCGACATTGACCACGCCGGTCACGCCGAAGCGACTGAACAAAACCCTGCGCCCTCGTGAACCCCAGACGATGCTATTACGGACGATCGCACCTGACTCGATCTCCTTGGCGGGCCACAACTTCACATCCTGGCCAATAACTGCGCCCTCGCCCACCGTGCATCGATCCCCAACGACCGCGCCTTCCCTGACCAGCACCTTCCGCTTGAACACGCATTGCCTGCTGATCACAGCCCCGTGGATTTCGGCATCTTCACCGATGTAGCAGCCTCGCCAGATCACTGTATGCGAGATATTGACGCGGCTGTCGACCACGGTGTCGTCCCGAATCACCGCTGGCCCATGCACGATCACGCCGCCCTTGATCTGGACGTTATTGCCCAGATAGATCGGGCCATAAAGCTCGGCGTCGGGAGCGATTTGGACGTTTTCGCCGGTCCAGATTTCACCGCCAATGTGCTCGCCCAATGGTTCGTGCTCGACGATATGAGCCAGGATGTCGCTGTTAGCCTGTAAATAGGCGGCGGGCGTGCCAACATCGCACCAATAGCCTGACACGGGGCAGCCATAAATCCGTTTGTTCTGTTCCATCAGCCTGGGAAACAGATCGTTGCTGAAGTCGTAGGCGACGCCGATGGGGATCATCGCCAACGTTTTCGCCTCGAGAACGTAGATGCCGGTGTTGATCAGATCGCTGACCACTTCCGCCCACCCCGGTTTCTCCACAAATTGCGTGATGCGGCCATCCGCTTCGGTGATGACCATGCCATATTCCAGGGGGTTGCTGACCCTATGCAACGCCACAGTCACATCAGCCTGCCGGTCATGATGGTAAGTAATTATCGACCGGATATCGAAATCGGTTACGACATCGCCGCTCACGACCAGGACTGATTCGTCGGGAGAAATCAAGCCATCCGCCAAAGCCAGGGCGATGCCGCCCGCCGTCCCAAGAGGCACATCTTCGATCAGGTATTCGATATGGATATCCTGATTGGCGCCAGAACTGAGGTAGTTTTGAAACCACTCGGCCTGGTGCTGCAAGGTGACGACAATCTCCTCCACGCCGTAGCGACGCAGCCAGTCGACAATATGCGAGATGACCGGTTTGTTCACCAGGGGCAAAAGGGGTTTGGGCCGCTCGACGGTCAGGGGTCGGAGACGAGTGCCCTGGCCGCCGGCCATGACAATTGCTTTCATTGCTTCACAACTGACCTCTCGGAGGAGATTCGCCAGCCAGACTTTTGCCCAGCAGTCTGCGAGGAGGCGTCTGGGCGAACGATGGGTATTTGCCAGCGTGCGCAAAGCATACCATATCACCCGGCCTGACTACCATGCATTGAGCCCTGCACTTAAGTGTGACCGTACCGTATCTCAAAAAGAATCCGCGTTCATCCGTTTCATCTGCGTGCCATTTCCGCGCCCGCTTGTTCCAGCTACGCTTGAAAGTCGTTTCGCCAAATTAAGATACACATATCACATCGGTCGCATATTTGAATTCTGCGATGCGCCTATGGTACAAAGTCCCCAGAGAAGGAATAGCTTTTTGGAGGACCCCCCAACATGACCATACGTTTTGGCACGGATGGCTGGCGTGCAGTGATCAGCGAGGAGTTTACCTTTACCAATGTGGCGCACGTCGCCCAGGCGATTGCCGACATGGCGATGAGCGATAGCGACGGCGCTATCCCTACCTACGTTATAGGCTACGACACGCGTTTTCTCTCCGACCGTTACGCCCAGACTGCCGCCGGCGTGCTCGCCGCCAATGGCGTGCGCGTGCTTCTGTGCGAACGATTCGCCGCCACCCCGACTGTGTCGTACGCCATCGTGGATCACAAGGCGGATGGCGGGATCATGATCACAGCCAGCCACAATCCGCCCCGCTACAACGGGATGAAGCTCAAGGCCGCGTATGGGGGTTCCGCCAGCCCTGAATCTGGCCGCCGCGTCGAAAGCATCCTCACGCACAATCTGCGAACCGGACGAGCGCCGTTGAGCATGGATCTGGATTCGGCCCGCCGCCAGGGTTTGCTCGACGATCTGGACCCGATCCCGGCTTATTTTGCGCACATCCGCAGCCTTGTCGATATTCCGGCGATTGCCGCTTCCGGGATCAGGCTGGCGATCGACGCCATGTATGGGGCGGGCATCTTCCACACCGATCGGCTGTTGCGTGAGGCTGGCGTGGAACCGGTCACATTGCACCATGAAATGAATCCCGGATTTGGCGGTTTGCATCCTGAACCGATTGGTCGCCACTTGCGAGCGCTGGCCGCCGCCATGAAGGAATGGCGGCTCGATCTGGGTCTTGCCACCGATGGCGATGCCGATCGTATTGGCGCTATGGGGTCATCCGGTTTCTTCGTGGACCCGCACTGCATCATGACCCTGGTGCTGGACTATTTCTTGCGCCAGGGCCGCCGCGGCGCAGTCGTCAAGACCGTGAGCACCACGCAAATGCTCAACCTGCTGGCCGCCGAACATAGTTTGCAGGTGTATGAGACGCCGGTCGGTTTCAATTATATTTCCGACCTGATGTTGACCAATGATGTGCTGATCGGCGGCGAAGAATCGGGCGGGATTTCGGTGAAAGGCCACATTCCCGAAGGCGATGGCATTCTCATGGGCCTGTTGCTGGCGGAACTCACGGCCAAGCAGGGCGGCAATGTCGAAGATTTGATCCGCCAGATTATGGATCGAATCGGCTACTTTACCTATGCCCGCAACGATTTTGAGGTGAAGCCTTTCTCGAAACCAGAATTGGTGAAGCGACTGGCGGACACAGCCCCGGCGGCGCTGGCGGGCCAATCGTTGTCGGGACTCAATACCCGCGATGGGATCAAATATTTGCTGGCCGACGATAGCTGGCTGCTGATCCGGCCATCGGGCACAGAGCCGGTCTTGCGCGTCTATGCCGAAGCCCGCAGCGAATCGGGGGTGCAATCGTTGTTGGCTGAGGGGGCAAAGCTGGCGCAAGTCGCCCAACTCGAATTGGTATAGGATGATGGGCGGATAAGTGCTGCTATCGCCCATCGTCGGCTTTCCAGGTTGGGATTGGAAGCAACGCGCCCATTTATTTTGGGGTCTTTGTCTATCATTTGAATATGAGCGTTTTGTCAGCAAGTCGGCGTCGATCTCGGCGATGGCTGATCATTGGCCTTTCGCTGGCGCTGCTGGTTGCGAGCGTCTTTCTCTATCAGTCCCGCCAGACTCAACCCGCCCTCGGCGCTGAGATCATCGCGTCGAATACCAGACCCGCCGCCGGTTTTCGGCAAGCGATGCCGGGCATTCCCCTCAATTTTCCGGCTGATCACGGCGCACATCCCGATTATCAGACCGAGTGGTGGTACTTTACCGGAAATTTGCAGGACGAGACAGGCGGACGTTGGGGCTATCAGTTCACCATATTTCGCCGGGCGCTCACCACTGAATCTTCAATCAGGGATTCAGAGTGGGCTGGTAACCAGGTCTACCTGGCGCATTTTGCGTTGACCGATGCCGCCGGACAAAAGCACCAGGCCTGGGAGCGGTTTAGCCGGGCAGGGGCGGATATGGCGGGCGCTGAGGCCAAACCGCTCCGGGTGTGGCTGGAGGATTGGCAGGTGCACGAAGTCGCTCCCGATGAGTTTGAGTTGACCGCCCAGGCAGACGACATCGCGTTGAATCTGAGTCTGGTCGCGCAAAAGGGACCGGTTTTGCACGGCGATGAGGGATACAGCCGTAAAGGTGCGAAACCAGGCAACGCTTCATTCTATTACAGTTTTCCCCGATTGAAGTCCAGCGGCGTCCTGAAAACATCGGGAGGCGAGGCCAGTGTAGAAGGCTGGAGTTGGATGGACCACGAGTGGAGCACCAGCGCTTTGGGGGAGGGACAGGCGGGGTGGGATTGGTTTTCGATCCAGTTAGACAACGAATGGGAACTGATGGTTTTCCAGCTTCGTGACGCCGATGGGAGCATCGATGAATTCAGCAGCGGCACGCTCATAAATCCCGCTGGCGAGACCCTCGATCTCGGCCCGGACGATTTCGAGATAAAGGTCAACGACTTTTGGCGAAGCCCGCAAGATGGCGTCGACTATCCGGGCGCGTGGACTATCGAACTCCCCACCCAGGCGTTGACGGTGAAGCTGAGACCGTTGGTGAAAGACCAGGAGATGCTGCTTTCGACACGGTATTGGGAGGGCGCTGTTTCGATCGAGGGCGGCTACTCCGGGCAGGCGGTGAGGGGCTATGGCTATGCTGAGTTGACGGGCTATGGCCAATCGATGGAGGGCCGGTTCTAGGGTCTTGTCCATCCGGCAAAGCACGACGGACGAATATCGATGTCGCAAAATTTGCTCACGCAAAGACGCAAAGCCACAAGGCGTTTGTTGAATTTCCTGGCGTCTTCGCGCCTTTGCGTGAGATCAAATGCAGTAGATGAGCAGGCGCCTTTCTCGTCAAGATGAACGAATATCGCAAATTGGACAGACGACAAATTCGATAATTTCGTTCAAAACCGAACAGTTCACTAACGAATCCTTTTGAAACGACCTTATCGACCGCTGGATATCGCTATCTTGGCATTGACAAATCGCGAAAAAAGTAGATAATCAATAATGCATTCCCCCATGAGACTAACTAGAATGAACTAACAATGGGAGGTAGCTCATGCCAACTTTCGAAAAACTCACCAAAGATGAAGTCACGGACATATTAGAAGCTAAGCGGCGAGGACGCGGAAAATCGCAGCGCGAACGAATCCTGGAAAAATATGTTGAGCAATTGCAACCCCTGCAAGTGGGTGAAGGTATTGCCGTTCTGCCCGAAGATGGTGACAATCGC
Organism: Caldilineales bacterium; assembly: GCA_024102915.1. Taxonomy (GTDB): domain Bacteria; phylum Chloroflexota; class Anaerolineae; order J102; family J102; genus JAGFJG01. Next base: position 74,319 of record JAGFJG010000001.1, on the reverse strand, counting down.
CAAACAGTGAAGAATCGTCTAAAGCGGGCTGCTGATAAGCTGGGCTATGAAATCGAGTTTATCCGTTCACGCGGGGTCATTCGCGTAATGCGTAGCGCTTGATGCGATTTCACCGGGAAACAGGTTGTCCGTGAACCAATGACAGTTTGGGAGACCAAGTAGCTCAGGTTTCGTTTCAAACTGGAAGCGCTCCGGATTTTATTCGTAACGCAAAAAAGGCTCCCGTAATTTCCTCCGGGAGTCTTTTAGTTTGTCCGGGATAACGCGATTGCGGTTGCGGTTAACCAGCGTGTACGGAAGCTTTTCGGTCCTCCGGGGGGACATACAAGCGCCCATAGAGATAGCTCAGTTCACGCAGGCCGAATTTGATGCCATCGCTAAGCTGGTGCGGAGCAAATCGCCATGTCCAGTTGCCGCTCGGCGCCGAGGGCGTGTTCATGCGCGCCGCACTGCCCAGATTTATGGCATCCTGGAGAGGGATAATCGCTGTGTTGGCGGGCGATTGTTGCGCCAGCCGGATCAAGTCCCAGGCTATATCCTCGCCACTGATCCGTAAATATCGGCGAACGTAGTCTCGTTCTGACTCCGGGGCCTTATCGTACCACCCACGCGTGGTGTCATTATCGTGGGTCCCCGTGTAAACGACGCAGTTTTTGACGTAGTTGTGCGGCAGGAAGGGATCGGAGCCGTCGGAACTCCAGGCAAATTGCAAGACGCGCATGCCTGGGAAATTATAGTGGTCGCGCAATTCATACACGTGCGGCTCAGGCTCGCCTAAATCCTCAGCGATGAGGGGGAGGTCGCCGAGGGTATTGATAACGGTGTCGAATAAGGCCTGGCGGGGCCCGTCCTTCCAGATGCCATTCTCCGCCGTCGGCGCGTCGCCAGGCACTTCCCAGTAGTTATAGAACCCGCGGAAGTGGTCGATGCGGATGATGTCGTATAGCACCAGGTTGTGCTGGAATCGCTGAATCCACCAGGCGAACTGATTGGCCGCCATCTTTTCCCAATCATAAATCGGGTTGCCCCATAGTTGGCCCGTAGGCGAGAAGTAGTCCGGGGGCACGCCGGCCACGACGGTTGGTTTGCCTTTGGCATCAAAATAGAAGAGATTTCGCTGGCTCCAGGCGTCGGCGCTATCGCAGGCGACGTAGATCGGGATGTCGCCGATGATGCGGATACGGCGTTCGTTGGCATATTGTTTGAGGGCAAGCCATTGTTCGAAAAAGAGCCATTGGCGGAAGCTGTGGGAAGCAATCGCGGTCGAGTGCAACTGACGGGCGGCATCCAGGGCTTTTGACTTCCGATCACGTAGTGCGGCATCCCAATTCGCCCAGGCGCTCATCCCATGCGCTTCTTTCAGGGCCATGAATAACGTGTAGTCCTTGAGCCACCATGCATTCGCTTCGAGAAATTCGCCAAAGGCCGCGGGCGCAGGCTGCGTCTGAAATTTCTGAAAAGCCAGGTCGAGGATTTCGTTTTTCCAGTCGATGACGCGGCCATAGTCCACGCGTTCGTGCGGAAACACCGGCACGGCCAGGTCTTCCAGAGCAAGATAGCCCCGCGCTACCAGGTCTTCGAGATCGATCAGCAAGGGATTGCCGGCGAACGCAGAAAAGCATTGATAGGGCGAGTCGCCATAACCGGTCGGGCCCAGGGGCAACACCTGCCAGAGTTGCTGTCCTGCCTCGGCCAGCCAGTCGACGAAGGCATAGGCGTGTTTGCCCAGATCGCCAATGCCGTATGGGCCAGGGAGAGAGGTCGGGTGCAACAGGATGCCGCTAACGCGTTGATCAAACATTATCAGTCACCATTACAAAGGAAGAGAAGGCTGTAAGTGTGCGCTTCAAGAGCGCTAAAGTTTGTGAAGGTTTTTCAGGTCAGCCAGCAGGTCATCAATGGGGCGCTCCAAAGCGCGCGCCGGGCCGAATGGGTCGGATATCTCCTGCGCTGGGTCTTCGAGAATGCGAAGCGTGTTCAACACCCCGTGGGCGAGAACATCCAAATGATAGCCGCCCTCAAGCGCCAAGACCAAACGCCCGTTGCATAATTCATCGGCCAGAGCGACGACTCGCCTTGCCAGTGCTGCATATCCTGCCAGGCTTAGCATTTCCATCGCCAATGGATCATCCCAATGCGCATCGTATCCGGCTGAAACCAGAATCAAGTCAGGCCGGATACGCCGGGCGAAAGGCGTTAGCAATTCATCGAAGGCGCGCGCGTATCCAGCGTCGCCCACTCCGGCAGGAAAAGGCACATTGAGCGTGTAGCCAATCCCATTCCCACCGCCCCTGTCACGCGCTGCCCCTGTGCCGGGATAGAATGGATATTGGTGCGTCGAGAAGAAAGCGACAGCCGGATCGTCGTAGAAGATCGATTCTGTGCCGTTGCCGTGGTGAACATCCCAATCGATGATCAAAATCTGATCCAGGCCGAGCTGCCGCTGCGCATATCTGGCGGCGATGGCGACATTGGCGAAGAGGCAAAACCCCATGCCGCGGTCGGCCAGGGCATGATGTCCGGGCGGGCGCATCAGGCTCATGCCATTGTACGCCTGACCGGTCGCCACCGCTTTCGTCACGTTGACGAGAGCGCCCGCAGACGCCGATGCCGCTTCGTACGATCCTGGCACAACATAAGTGTCGGGGTCGAGATGGTTGAGGCCGGAAGACGCCATGCGCTCAACGTACCTGACATAAGCCGAAGGATGCACCGCACGCAGTATGTCATCCGTCGCTGCCGTCGCATCGATTTTTCGCAGTCGTTCCAGGATGCCATCTTGCTGTAACAGGGCCATTGTGGACGCCAATCTGCCCCGGTGTTCGGGGTGGCCCGCCAGTGTATGTTTTTGCTCTATCGGATCATAAGCGTAACATGTCGTCATCGCGGTGCAATCATAACCCAGGCGTTGGGGGCGATCAAATCGGTTTGCGTCGTTCAGTTTTCGGGTGACAGCCACTTCCGAAGCGACTGTCACCTGTGAGAGGGGAATCAATTTCACAGTATGCCAGTATTTTTGCTATCATAATTACAAGTGATTCGATCCATCGTCTGATGGCGCACAGGTCAATGATTGAATTTTGAACTTTGCCCTGTAGCGCTTCGATTCATCTTCAAGTATTAATCTTGATTTACATCAGTCGAGCGTTTCGAGTCTTTACAATTCGATAGAATGACCTTCGGGGCAGGGTGAGCGGCGTTGCCGGATTTTATCTGATTTCGCTGCAATTCCCGACCGGCGGTAAGGCGTGGTCGTTTTACGATGCGCCAAGCCCGCGAGCGGCCACGGGTTTCTTCTTTCCCAGGAAGAAACCGGGCGTGTTGCATTCACGCCAACGTGGCGTCAGCAGATCCGGTGAAAGGCCGGAGCCGACGGTATAGTCCGGATGGGAGAAGGTCGTGACCGATGGCAAGATCGAGCGTTGGCCGCCACAGAGTGCGGACTTACCGGCATCTTGTCAGACATTATGTCTGGATACCCTTCAGACTGATGTCCGTTGACGCAACCGCGCGGCGATCAGGCACGATCTGATCGCCGCTTTTTTATGCGTTATGCGGTCAGTAATCAGTCGATATTAGTCTTATGCCAGCTTCACCCCCTCACACCTTGACCAGGCAAAAAGCCAGGAGCGAAAGTCCGCCCATCCCGGCGCCGGCGAAAACGCCCAGGCGTCTGGCCCGCGCCCGCAAGAACGGTCGTTATTTGCAGTGGGGGCGCATCATCCTGGCCCCAGTGACGATATTCGCGTTTCTGTTACTGTGGGAGGGGCTGGTACAGTGGCGACACTATCCCGTTTTTATCCTGCCCCGGCCTATCGACGTCTGGAACAAATTCATTCTGGTCCTGGCGGATGCCAGTCTGTGGCGACACGCCAGCATCACCTTGCTGGAAATTGGGTTGGGGTTGCTGTTGGGACTGAGCAGCGCATTGATCCTGGGCTATTTGTTGGCCAAATCGACCACGCTCGAACGACTGCTGTCCCCATACATCGTCGCTTTTCAGGCCTTTCCCATCATCGCCATCGCCCCGTTGCTGGTGATCTGGATCAGCGATAGCCTGTCCCGCACGATTTTAATCTGCGCGCTCACACTCTTTGTCCCGGTGCTCGTCAGCACCATTGTGGGCTTGCGCTCGGTCGAGCCGGAGCTGGCCGCGCTCATGCGTTCGTTGCGGGCCACTCGCTGGGAGGTGTTTTCCAAGCTGGAAGTCCCGTCCGCCCTGCCCGTCTTTTTCGGCGGCCTGAAAATCGGGGTGACGCTGGCTGTGATCGGCGCTGTGATCGGCGAATTCGTGGGCGCAGACCAGGGCCTGGGATTCCTGATCAATCTGGCCAGGGGCTTGCTTGACACGCCGCTGCTTTTTGTCGCCCTGTTCACGCTGGTCGTGATTGCCCTTGGTCTCTATGGCCTTGTCAGTCTGGCCGAGCGCCGCCTGCTGGCCTGGAAGAACGTTCGATAACGAGATGTCATTTAGAGTCGGATGATATCGTCGGCTTACTAAAATTCATGAATTTTGTACGCTGTTTGAAACACGTACAGAGGTAAAATGATGACACGCAAATCCCGAAAAACAATTCTGTTACTGGTCATTAGTTTTGTATCGGTGGCGCTACTCATCGCCTGTGCGCCGCCCGTCGCCCCTTCCACAACCGCCCCGTCCGCAGCGCCGACGAAGGTGATGCTGGGTTTGGGGTTCATCCCCAGCGTCCAATTCGCGCCTTTCTATGTTGCCATCGATCAGGGTTATTTTGCCGATGAGAATATCGAGGTCGAATTGGAGCATGGTTTCGAGACCGATTTTCTCAAGTTGCTTGGCACGAATGAACGTCAATTCATCGTAGCCAGCGGCGAGGAGGCTATCTTAGGCCGGGCGCAGGGTCTACCGGTCAATTATGTGGCGAATTGGTACCGCCATTTTCCGGTGGTTATTTTTGCAAAGGCCGACAGCGGCATCGCTGCCCCCGCTGATCTGATCGGGAAAAAGGTGGGGCTTCCGGGACTGTTCGGGGCCAGCTACATCGCCTGGAAAGGGCTGGTGAGCGCCACGGATCTGGCGGAGGATCAGGTTGATCTGGAATCCATCGGTTTCACGCAGGCTGCCGCCGTGAGCGAAGGGCTGGTGGACGCGGCGCTCGATTACGCGGTCAATGGCCCGGTGCAATTACGGCTGGCGGGCGATACTGTGAACATCATTTCCGTCGATGATTATCTGCAACTCCCGGCCAACGGTCTGTTCACCAACGAGACCGTCATCGCCGAGAATCCCGAACTGGTCGAAGGCATGGTACGGGCGCTGCTGCGCGGCATTCGCTTCACGCTGGATAATCCGGATGAGGCTTTCGAGATCAGCCTAAAATTCGTGCCGGAAGCGGCGCAGCAGCGCGATGTGAATCGGGCTATCTTCGACGCTTCGCTCGATTTCTGGCAACCGGGCGAGGGCGAAACACTGGGGCTGATGAATCCGGACATCTGGCCTGCCACGGCAGAATTGATGGCTGAGGCGGGGCTGGTTGACAAGGTGGTGGACACCGATGGCATCTGGGTCGACCGCTTTGTACGGGCGGCTGCCGTGGAATGAGCCCGCTGCTGGAATTGCGCCATATCGAAAAGGCGTATGGCGATCCTGTCGATCCGCTGCACGCGCTCCACGACATCAGTTTCAACGTCGAGCGGGGCGAACTTGTGTGTCTGGTGGGGCCGAGCGGCGGCGGCAAATCGACGCTGTTGCGCATCATCGCCGGGCTGCTGCACCCCAGCGGCGGCGAAATCCTGCTCGACGGCGAGGCGATCACCAGCCCCAGCCCGCGCGTTGGCATCGTCTTCCAGAATGTCAACCTCATGCCCTGGCGCACGGTGCGTGACAACATTGCTCTGCCGCTGGAATTAGAGGGCGTCCCTCGCCGTAAACGCTACGAGGTCGCCCAAAAGCTCGTAGAGCTTGTGGCATTGCAGGGTTTCGAGCTGCACTATCCGCACCAATTGTCCGGCGGCATGCAACAGCGCGCGGCCATCGCCCGCACGTTGGCGCAGGACCCGGAAATCCTCTTACTAGACGAGCCTTTCGGGGCGCTCGACGCTTTGACGCGCGAGCACCTGAACCGGGAACTTCTGCGCATCCAGAGTTCGCGCCAGCAGACCATTTTCATGGTCACGCACGCCATCAACGAAGCTGTATTTCTGGCTGACCGGGTTCTGGTATTGACGCAACGACCTGGCGCCATCCAGTGCGAGATTCCGATTCCGCTGGCGCGGCCTCGCTCCGAGGCGCTTTTCACCGACCCGCAATACCTGCAATTGGTGAGCGACGTTCGGGCGGCGATTGATAGCGCATTCGGCAACGGTCTGACGATGCAACCGATGCCGGGATTGGGCGCACGGTAAGGGCGTGAGAATCGAATAGAGGGCTAGAACATCTGGCTGAGCTTGTAGGATCGACTCCATGACTTAGCCCCACTCCTGTGCTACAATCGCTCTGCCTGATTCCGCAAGCATATTCGGAGAGAAAATGTCAGAGACAACAATCGTCCAAAACATGATTGAACGCGTCACCGCCAATGTGGAAAAGGTGATCATTGGCAAACGTCGCTCGATTCAACAGACCCTGATCGCCCTCATCTGTGAGGGGCATCTTTTGATTGAGGACGTGCCCGGCCTGGGCAAGACCATGCTGGCGCGTTCAATCGCCAAATCGATCGGCTGCACGTTCAGCCGCATCCAGTTCACGCCCGACATGCTGCCCAGCGACGTGACCGGCGTATCGGTGTACAATCAAAAAACCCAGGAATTCCAGTTCCGCCCCGGCCCCATCTTCACCCAAATCGTCCTGGCCGACGAGATCAACCGAGCCACGCCCAAGACCCAGGCGGCTTTGTTGGAGGCGATGGAAGAACGCCAGACCACGGTCGATGGCATCACCTATGCCATGTCGAACCCTTTCCTGGTATTGGCCACCCAGAACCCCATCGAATACGAAGGCACCTTCCCCCTGCCCGAAGCTCAGGTCGACCGTTTTATCATGCGCATCCATTTGGGCTATCCCGAACGCAAGGACGAGATCGCCATCCTCGATTCGCAAATCGATCACCATCCCATCCGCGACCTGGAGCAGGTCGTCTCGGCGGAGGAACTGACCGAAGCGCAGGCGGCGGTGAAGACCGTCTACATGGATGATCAGATCAAGAGCTATATCGTCAGCATCGCCACGGCCACTCGCCAACACCCCGACGTCTATCTGGGAGCGAGCCCCCGCGGTTCTCTGGCGTTGTTCAAAACATCGCGTGCCTATGCCGCTCTGTCGGGTCGCGACTACGTGATCCCGGATGATGTGAAAGCACTGGCTGTGCCCACTCTGGCGCATCGCCTGATCATCAGCCCTTCCGCCCGCATCAAGAATGTCGATCCTGAGACCATCGTCAAAGAGACGCTGGCGACAGTGACAGTGCCAGGCGCGCGCGCTGCCGCCTGAGAAGGCCGAATTTGCGTCGCAATACCTGGATCGCCCTGGCTGTCTGGCTGATTAGCCTTATCGCCGCCCTGAATACGGGCCGCGAGCTTTTATACAACACCTTCTACCTCGTAACCATCATCCTGGTGGGTTCGTGGATTTGGGGCTGGTCGAATGTGCGGCAGATTGGGCTGGCGCGGCGCACCCGCAGTCGCCGCAGCCAGGTTGGGAAAATAGCCGAGGAACAATTCGAGATCATCAATCGCAGCCGCCTGCCCAAACTGTGGCTGGAAGTGCGTGACTTTTCGACGCTGCCTGGGCATCATCCTTCGCGCGTGGTTAGTTCGGTGGGGGGGCGCAAGCAACGCACCTGGGTGGTGCGCACGCCCTGTTACCGCCGCGGGCGCTACCAACTGGGGCCATTGACTTTGCGCAGCGGCGACCCGTTGGGCATTTTCGAATCCCGCCGCGTTCTGCCGCAGACTTTCAGCATCCTGGTCTATCCAGCCACGGTCGATGTGCCGGGTTTTCGTCTGCCCGAGGGCCAGATCCCCGGCGGCGACGCCACGCGACATCGCACGCATTATCTGACCACGAATGTTTCGACGGTGCGAGATTATGTGCCAGGCGACGGCTTCAATCGCATTCACTGGCGCTCGACCGCCCGCACTGGCCGGATGATCGTCAAGGAATTTGAACTGGACCCCACCAGCGATATCTGGATTATGATCGACCTCGACCCAACCTGGCATCATGCCCAACCCTGGCTCCCGCCTGACGAACACGACCAGCCAGCCGTTTTGTGGAGCGAGCGCACATCCAGCTTTGAGCTGATCCCGGCCACGATCGAATATGCGGTCACGGCTGCGGCCTCGATTGCCCGCCGTTATCTGGTCGAACGACGGGCGGTCGGGCTCATCTCCCACACCGGCCATCGCGAGATCATCCAGCCAGACCGGGGCGAACGCCAACTGAACAAAATTCTGGAAACGCTGGCAGTTTTGGAACCGACGGGGACGCTCAGTTTCGACCGCGTGCTCACCGCCGAGGGGAATTATCTGGGCCGCACCAGCACCATCGTGGCGATCACGCCTTCGGCGGATGGGCGCTGGGTGGCGGCGCTGCGCGAATTGGGACGGCGCGGCGTCAAGAGTACAGCCGTACTGGTCGCCGCGGACACATTCGGGCCGGCGCCGCGCCATACAAACGCCCTGGCCGAACTCTGGGCCAGTAACATTCCCACCTATCGATTGCAACGCGGTTATGATGTCGGCTCATCCCTTTCGGCCTACGCCCGGCCGGAGGGACGATAAGCTCCCGGGTTGCTTTTTACAGGCTGGCGATGCATCGTGCTGAGATTGTACTCTCGCACAAAATGTTGGGTTCGTTCTATAATGTTGTTGGAATCCCGACTGGCGAAGGGGGACACGGTATGATTCTTAGAGGATTTTTCGCCCTTCGATCAGTCAAGCGCGAGCGCAACCTCATGCGTTCGATGATCGGATTCCCACTCCCCCATCTTCGCGAGCAATACACACCGTGATCTTCATCCGCCGTCCCACGCTGCACGATCTCAACGAGTGCGCCCAGATCGATGCATCCTACAACACACAACGTGTGTGGCAGCTCAGCCTGGGCGTCGAACCCAACGACATCGCCGTCCACCTGCATCTGGTGCACTTGCCGCGGGCTGTCAATGTCCCCGGTGAACCGCAAGAGGATAATTTGCTCAAGCAATGGCAACGCGGGGATTGTATGCTTTCGGCCCGGCAGGATCGGGAGGTTGTCGGCTTCATACATCTCATCGCCGATTCCAGCGCCGGCGTGGCGCACATCCAACAGCACGTCGTCCGGCCCGATTACCGACGGCAGGGCGTCGGCACGAAGTTGCTGTCACAGGCGATGTTGTGGGGTCAAGATCGGAATCTCCGCAGCGTCATGGTTCAGGTCAGCACCAAAAACCATCCGGCGATATCGTTTTATTTCGCCCACGGATTTTCTTTCTGCGGCTTCAATGAACGCTTTTACTCGGACCACGAGATCACCCTAGATCTGGCCCGCACCATTCGTTAGTCACCCATGCTCACCGAGTTACCCGATTGGCTGACCATCCTTGAATTCGGAAATCTGGTTCTCTCTTCCGCAATTCTGATCCTCAGCTTTTCGCTATTCGTCTACATCCTCACCTTCAATCTGCATAGCCGGGTGGGACGTGCCTTCGCCGCCCTTCTGCTCGGTGTGATCATCGTGTATTCCGGCGATGTGGTGTTGCCGCGGGTGGAGTGGCAGGAAAGCTGGCTGCGGTTCCAATGGCTGGGCATCGCCCTGGTTCCGGCGGCCTATTTGCATTTTTCCAGGGCGGTTTTGCTCGCCACGTCGCTGCGGCCTGACCCATCCTATTGGCGCTGGATCGTGCGCGGGGCTTATGGCGTCAGCGGCGTGTTTGCCTTCATGGCCGTGGCCACCGACATCCTGGTGCAACCGGCGGCGGGCTCCTTCCCGGTCACCTACCTGCAGCCCGGTTTGCTGTTCCCCCTGTTCACGTTGTATTTCGTCACGGCGACATTGTGGGGCGGATGGACGTTGCTGCAAGCGCGGGCGATGGCGCGCACTATGGCCTCGCGCCGTCGCCTGAACTACCTGCTATGGAGTTTCGCCGCGCCCGCCCTCGGCGTCTTCCCCTACCTGATCCTGGTTTCCCGCACCGGCGAGACGAACCCGGCTTTAGTCCTCATCTTCGCCAGCATCGCTAATGTCACCGTCGGCATCATGCTGGTGGTCATGGCTTACAGCGTCGCTTATTACGGCGTGCTCTCTCCCGACCGTGTCGTCAAACGGCAGCTCATCTACTTCTTGCTGCGCGGCCCGATCGTCGCCGTCATCGTCATCGGTCTGATCCTCAGCATCCCGCGGGTGGAGGCAATCCTGGGCCTGCCGGCCGATACGGCGCTGACCCTTTTCGTCGTCGGCGTCATCGTCATGGCGCCCTTGTTGCTCTACGTTTTGCAGCCGTGGATTGACAGAGCGATCTATCGCAAAGAATCGGACGAAGTGCAGTGGCTGCGTACCCTCGATCAGCGCTTGATGACCAGCAGCGACCTCAGCCAGTTTTTGGAGAACGTGCTCGTCTCCTTGTGTGATGCGCTGGAGGTCAATGCCGGATTCGTGGCGCTTCCGGGTGAAACCGAGGCGCGTTTGGAAGCCGTGGTGGGCACAGAAACGGGGGCCAGGGCCACTCTTGCTTTGCCCGAAGTACAGCGCCTGCTTACGGCTGAATTCCCCGACGACGCCTTTCACCCTGCCGACGGATACTTCATCCGCACACTCACGAACAGGCACACCGACCAGCCTCTCGGCATAATCGCCTTGCGCAGCGATGGCCTCCGCCTCGAAGATTTTCCCGCCTCCTCCCTCATGGTGATCGAGCACCTGTTGCGCCGCGCCGAGATCGCCGTGGAAGATCGCCGGTTGCAACTGGACGTGTTCGAAGCGTTGCGACCGGTGCTGCCTGATTTCGAGGTCATGCAGGCGCTGCGCGGCACCGTCCCCTATGTGATCGGCGGCAGCGAGTCCGATGCGGATGATCTGACGAGATCGCCCGAATTCACGGAATGGGTGCGCGATGCGCTGAATCATTTCTGGGGCGGGCCCAAACTGAGTGACAGCCCTCTGTTGGATTTGCGTGTGGTCAAAAGCGTCCTGGCTGACTATGAAAACTCGCCCACACGGGCATTGCGTGCAGTCCTGCAAATGGCAGTGGAAAGGCAGCGACCCGCCGGCGACAGGCAGATGACGACCTCGGAATGGATGCTTTACAATATCCTCGACCTCAAATTCCTGCAGGGTAAACGCGTGCGCGAGGTGGCCAATCGGCTGGCCATGAGCGAATCCGACCTGTATCGCAAGCAGCGCGTCGCCATTTCGGAAGTCGCCCGCACACTGGCCGATATGGAGGCCAGCGCTGACGCCGATGGTCTCGATATCGCAACCACCCAAGTTGGGCGTGAGCCGACTGGCCCGCCGGAGCGGGCGGCGGTCGCTCAGGTCCAGAGCGTCCCCAAGCCCGGCTAAGCCCGCCCCCCGATCGTGTCGATTTCCCCCGAATCCCCCACCAACCAGCGAAAATTCGAGACGTTAGGCCTCATCATCCTTGGCGTCGGCGTACTTGCCCTGGTCGACCTGATTTTTCTTTCGGAGAAATCGCCGGTTCTGCGCACGATGGCCGGGCAACTGGCATTGCCCGTGGGCTTGACGCTGGCCTTGATCGGCGTTTATCTCACATTTCGACGCCTGCTCGACCGCGTGCTTGGCCCACACTGGTATGTCGAGGCGTTGTTGGGCATCGTGATCGTCTTGCTGGGCTTGATGATGGTCGCCCATCTGCGACAGGGGGCTGACAACTATCTCGCCGCACAGGAAGGGTTGGGGGGAGGTCTGGTGGGTTGGGCGCTGGCGGAGCTGGCCGTCAAATATCTCGGCCCGACCGCAACCTGGATTGTGGTGATCTTGGCCATCGGGGCCGGAGCGTTTCTGATTTTCAATTACACGCCCATGCGTTTTATCCAGTGGCAGGGCCTGCATCTGCCCGTGTTCCCCGGCGCTTCCGCACCCTCTGAAAATCGAGCGCTGCCGCCCTCGCGCACGACTGCGGCGCAAATGGCGGGCGCGGTTTCAGAAGCTGAAAAAAATCCGGCAAAACCCAAGCCCGATCAAAGTAAAAAGCAAGCGAAAACCAGCCGCCGCGCCAGGATGAAATCGAGCGGGCGGCGGAAAACGACCAGCGCTCCGAGCGCCAGCAAACGCTCGAAAAACCTGCCTCCTCTCGAACTTTTGCATGACAAAGAGAGCGGCGGCGCAACCCAAGAACAGGCCCAAATTCAGGCTGAGTTGATTGAGGATACCCTGCAAAGCTTTGGCATCCCCGCCCGCGTGGTCGAGATCAATGTCGGGCCCAGCGTCACCCAGTTCGGCGTGGAGCCGGGCTCCTACGAAAACAATGCCAGAACCGTGCGGGTGCGTGTAAACAAAATCGTCTCGCTGTCCGACGATCTGGCCCTGGCCCTGGCCGCCAGCCCTGTGCGCATCGAAGCGCCTGTGCCTGGCCGCCCATTCCTTGGCATCGAAGTGCCCAATGCCGAGACCAGTCTCGTCAGCCTGCGCCGCCTTTTGGAGGATCGAGCCTTTCGGACGCTCCGCAGCCCGCTTGCCATCCCCATCGGTCGCGATGTCAGCGGCGACGCCGTGGCCGTCGATCTGTCCGGTCTTCCCCACCTTTTAATCGCCGGGGCCACGGGGTCGGGCAAATCGGTGGCGTTGAACAGCATCATCTGCGCGCTGCTCTTCAATAACGGCCCCGACGTCGTGAAGTTCATCCTCGTCGACCCCAAGCGGGTGGAACTCCCCGGCTACAATGGCATCCCCCACCTGATCGCCCCCGTTGTCACCGACCCGCAGCATGCCGAAGGCGCCCTGACCTGGCTGCTGATCACGATGGATGAGCGTTATCGCATGTTCAGCGAAGTGGGCGTGCGCAACATCCAGAGCTACAACCGCAAAGTCAAGCCCTCCGAGCGGTTGCCTTACAACATCCTCATCGTCGACGAATTGGCCGATCTCATGGTCACCGCCCCGGACAGCATCGAGACGAAACTGGTGCGGCTGGCGCAGATGGCGCGCGCTACCGGCATCCATCTCGTCATCGCCACACAGCGGCCCTCGGTCGATGTCGTGACCGGCTTGATCAAGGCTAACTTCCCGGCGCGGCTGGCATTCTCCGTCACCAGCCAGATCGATTCGCGCGTCATCCTCGACACGCCCGGCGCGGATAAATTGCTGGGCCGCGGCGATGGCCTATTGATGACGCCCGACAGCGCCAAGCTGCAACGCATCCAGGGCTGCTTTGTCAGCGACAGCGAGATCAGCGCCCTGGTGAAATGGTGGCGCGAGAACAGCCCCACGCCGGAGCGCGACCCCACCAAACCGCTCTATCCCTGGAGTTCGCTCATGGTGGAAGAGGGCAGCGCCGATGAGTTGTTCCATCAGACCGTGGAGAAGTTGCGCGGCCGTCAATCGATCAGCACTTCCAGTTTGCAACGACTGATGGGCATCGGCTACCCGCGGGCGCAACGCCTGATGGATGAATTGGAGAGGGAGGGCGTGATCGGGCCGGAGGAAGATCGGCGGACGGGGCGACCGATCCTGCTTGAGGATGAGGACTTCGACGATTAGGATGATTCGGTCGAACCGCCGGTTGTGGCGGATTCTGGCTCTTGTGTTGGGCCTGATCGCCGCCCTGTTGTGGGCGCGCAAACGCCTGCAGCCAACTGGCCCGGACTCTGCCCGTTTGGCGACTGTGCACCAGGCGCTGACCGTCGAGATCGTCAAAGCGTTCGGGTTCACGCCGGGCGGTTGGGCGAGCCGGCTGGCGGGGGTGATTTTCTGGCTGCCCGCGCAGGCCAGCGCCCGGCTGGTCGTGGCGGTCGATACGCAGGTTGAAGAAATGGGACTCGCGGCCGCATGCCGATCTCTGCTCAGCCGTTTTGTCGATGAAACCGTGGTGCGCGGCAAGGAGTTTCTGCCCGCCAGTGGGCCATTGCTGATCGCATCCAATCATCCTGGGGCTTACGATGTGCCGCTCATCTTGGCGAGCCTGCCCAGGGATGATGTCAAAGTCTTTAGCAGCACTCTGCCTTTTCTCGACGCATTGCCGCACGTCTCCAGTCATGCCATCCAATTGACCCGCGACCCGCACGACGCCATGACCGCCCTGCGCGCGGGCGTGCAGCATTTGCGCGCAGGCGGGGCGCTGGTCATCCTGCCCACCGGCGTCGTCGATCCTGACCCCGCCCTGTTGCCAGGAGCGGGTGCCGCTTTGCAGAACTGGTCCCGAAGTGTGGCATTATTGTTGCGGCAGGTTCCCGAAACCCGGCTGATCGTGACTATCGTCAGCGGCGTGCTGTCCCCGACCTGGCTGCATAGCCCCATCGTGCGCGTGCAAAAAGAGGTCTGGCGGCAGCACAAACTGGCCGAATTCCTGCAAGTGATCCAGCAATTGCTGCTGCCCGGAAGCCTGACGCTCTCCCCGCGCCTGAGTTTCGCCCCGCCGCTGACGGTTGGCGAATTGACCGCTGCCGGCTCCGACCTCCACGCCCAGATCATCGCCAACGCCCAGAGCTTGCTCCGCGAACATATGTCTGCCCTATGAATCAGCCGTTAATTCACGAGCGCCGTTTCCGCGTGCGCCATTACGAGTGCGATCCCTTTGGGCACGTCAATCACGCCAATTACCTGCGTTACATGCAGGAGACGGCATTCGACGCCTCGGCTGCGGCGGGATATTCGATGGCGCATTACGAGGGCATCGACCGGCTGTGGTGGGTGCGTGAGACCGACATCAGCTATTTGCAGCCGCTGACTTACGGCGACACGGTGATCGTGCACACGTGGGTGATGGATTTTCGGCGGTTTCGCTCACGCCGCGCCTATGAACTGCGCCGGGAATCGGATGGGGAATTGGTCGCCTCAGCCGCGACCGACTGGGTGTTTCTGGAAGCGTCGGCGTTGCGCCCCACCCTCATCCCGTCCGAGATGGTCGCCGCGTTCTGGCCGAACGGCGAACCGAAATCGAGTCCCGCCCGCGAGCCATTTCCCACCGCGCCTCCGCCTCCGCCCGGCGTTTTCGTCATGCGGCGCGCGGTGGAATGGCAGGATTTGGACATGGCTCAGCATGTGAACAATGCCGTTTATCTCACCCTTTTCGAAGCGAGCAGCATGGCCGTGGGCGCGGCTCATGGCTGGACGGCGGAAAGGATGATGGCCGAAGGTTTTGGCATCGTCGCTCGTCGCTATCGCATTCTCTACAAGCAGCAGGCCTGTTTCGGCGACGAACTGGAATTGGCGACGTGGGTGTCCGATGTCAAGCGGGCGACGGCGGTGCGGCATTACGCCATGAGTCGCGTGTGCGACGGTGCTCTGCTGGCCCGCGCCCATGTGCTCTGGGTGTGGGTGGATTTGAAAACCGGTCGCCCGATCCGCATCCCAGACGACTTCCGGCAGGACTTCGGCCCCAACATCGTGGACGGTTGATCCGGTCGGAAAAAACGCGCGATATATCTCATTCTTGGTGACTGCATTTTCATGATTTTTCTCCGATTCCTTGTCTTCCTCACCTTCCCACTCTTGCTCGTCGCCTGTGGCGTCAGCCAGCCGGCAACGCCGGTGCAGACTGAATCCCAATCGACCGCGACACCAGCGGCGACGCCCGAACCGCCAACTTCAACCCCAACCTCATCACCCACCCCCAGTGCTTCGCCGACGCCGACAGTTGCAGCGACCGATACCCCGACAACTACCCCGACGCCTGAACCCACCCTGCCGCCCTTCCCCCCAACCATCTCTCTCGAACCCCAACTCAATTTATCGACGCCGATCGTTTACCTCACCCACGCGAACGATGGCTCGAACCGGATATTCGTGGTGGAGACAGCCGGTCGGGTGCGGATCATCTCGGCGGGTGAATTGTTGCCGACGCCATTCCTCGATATCAGCAATCTGGTGGAAAGCGGCGGCTCTGAGCAAGGATTGCTCAGCATGGCATTTGCTCCCGGCTACGACGAGAGCGGCGTCTTCTACGTGAATTACACATCGCGGGCAGGCGATGGCGACACCGTCATCGCACGCTATCACGTTTCCGATGATCCCAACATCGCCGATCCCGATTCCGGCCAGATTGTCCTGACTATCGATCAGCCTGCGCGCAATCACAACGGCGGGCAAATCCAATTCGGGCCGGATGGTTATCTCTATGTCGGCACGGGTGACGGCGGCTCGGCTGGCGACCCCTGGGACAATGCCGAGAACCGATACGCTCTGCTCGGCAAGATGTTGCGGTTGGACGTGAAAGGCCGCGAGACATACGACATCCCCATCGAGAACCCCTTCCCCGACGGCGAGAGCGCCGCGCCCGAAGTCTGGGCGTATGGTCTGCGCAATCCCTGGCGTTTCTCCTTCGACCGGGCCACGGGCGATCTCTATATTGGCGACGTGGGCCAGGGGAGCTGGGAAGAAGTGGATTTCCAATCAGCCGCCAGCCGGGGCGGAGAGGATTATGGCTGGAATACGATGGAGGGAGCGCATTGTTATCAGCCTGCGCAAAACTGCGAGACATCCGGGAGCGTGCCACCGATATTCGACTATGATCACAGCCAGGGCTGCTCAATCACGGGCGGGTATGTTTATCGCGGCGCCGATTTCCCCGCGCTGGCCGGAACCTATTTGTTCGGGGATTATTGCTCCGGGCGAATTTGGGGGCTGCGCCAGGACGCCTCCGGCAATTGGCAATCTGCGCTGCTTTTGGCGAGCGGAATCAACATCTCGTCCTTTGGCGAGGACGAAGCGGGCGAGCTTTATGTCCTCGATCTGCAAGGGCAGATTTACCGCGTTATTGGGCAATAGGTTGGCAAGTTGATAAGTTGGTCGGTTGGTGAGTTTGCGACCAACCAACTATCCAACCTAACCAACCCGCCTACCTATCCTCCATAAACTCAATCCGATTCCCAAACGGATCAGCGGCGTAGAAGCGGCGCACACCGGGCAAGTTGTCGTCCGGGATCACCGGGATTCCCGAAGATTCCAATCGCTGGCGCAGCGCTTCGAGATCGGCGACGCGAAAGGCAGGGTGCGCCTTGGTCGCCGGGACGAAGTCCTGCTGCACGCCCAGATGAAGCTGGATGCCCGTGCCCTGGAACCAGCACCCACCGCGACCGGCCAGCGGCTTGGGCCTGGGGATTTCGGTGAGGCCGAGCAACTCTCCGTAGAATTGGCGGGCTTCGTCCTCGCGATGCGGGGGCATGGCGATCTGCACGTGATCAAGCCCGGTGAGCAGACTGGCGGGCTGGTTCAAATCTTGCAGGAATTCGGCCAGCAGCCGATTGAATTCATCCGGTCGTTCCATCGACGGCATGTGGGCAGTGTCGGCCATAACGACAAGCCGGGCGCGGGGGATTGCGGTTTCGAGCAGTTGTCCGATCTTGAGCTTGTCAGCGTATTCCAGCGCGCCCACAATTGCCAGCGTGGGGCTGTGAATTTCATGCAGGCGTTCGATGGCGGGCGGCTGCAATCTGCGCGCTTCGCCCTCGTCCATGCCGGGCGGCAGGCTCAAGGCCGTGAGCAGCATCTCGCGCACGCGTTCGCGCAGGGTCAGGTCGACTTCGTGCGGCCGCCGGTAAGGCCCATCTACCCACATGCGCAGATTGATCTCCGCCGCAGAATAGATGTCGCCTCGCTCCAGCGCCTCTTCCTCCAACTCCCATCCTTCCCCCACGTGATCGCTGTATTCAAAGCCGCCCACCGAAGCGCCAGCCAATACCAGAGACTGAACATATTGCGGGTAGGTCAGCGCAAAGTCGATGGCGATGCGCCCGCCATTGGAAGCGCCGACGAGCGCCGCCTTTTCGATGCCGAGGTGATTGAAAACCGCCAACAAATCCTCGTGATCGGCATATTCCCCGGCCGGATTCATCGATCGGCCAAAGCCACGCACATCGTAGCGGATGACCCGATGGCGGTCGCTGAAGTGGGCGACCTGGGCGTCCCACATACGGTGGTCGGCGATGCCTGCATGCACCAGGACCAACGGCGGGCCTTCGCCCTGCACTTCGTAGAAAAGCTCTGTGCCGGGGACGGGTACAAAACCCTGATGAGTTTGTGATCGCTTAGTCAAGTGTCATGCCTCGAATCGAAAGATAATGATGCCAGAGAATTCGCGCGGCTACAGAGCGCCACGGCCGCCAGGGTTCGCCCAGGGATTCGAGTTGGTTGGCGTGGGGGCGCTCGGTTAGACCCTTGACCTCGCGAGCGGCGTTGGCTAGGGCCAGATCGCCGACGGGCCAGATGTCGGGACGCAGCAGCGTTTCCATCAGATAGATGTTGGCCGTCCAATGGCCGATGCCTTTGACGCGCATCAAAGTTTTGCGGGCCTCGTCGTCGCTCAGATGATGTAATGATTGCAAGTCGATTTCGCCAGCGAGCAAGGCCTGGGCCAGCAAGCGGCCGTAGCGCGTCTTCTGGCGGCTGAAACCGATTGAGCGCAGGGCGTCGTCATCCAATTTCAGGAAAGCTTGCGGGGTGAGTGACGACACCGCGGCCTGCAAACGGGTGAAGGCGGCGTTGGCCGAAGCCAGCGACACCTGCTGTTCGAGGATGATGTGGATCAGGGTGGTGAAACCGGCCGGGCGAGACCACAGCGGGGGAAGGCCGAAACGCTCGACCACGCGAGCCAGGTCGGGGTCGCGGCCGGCCAGGACTTGCGTGGCATAATGCAATCGGTCTTCGTCCAGCGGGAGCGTCGCCACCCAGCCATAAGCATCGGCCAGTGTCGATTGAATGAAAGGCGCTTTGCCATCGAGATAGGCGTCCCGGTCGTCGGGGAATTGGGCGGCAAGCTCCTGCTTGAGCATCGCATATCGCCCGGCCGCGACGGGATGGGCGCGCAGGTAGTCTCGAAAAAGGATTTGCGTTTCCCAATCCTTGCCGCCGATCTCATTCATGTGCACGTGGTGGGTGCGCGGCTCCCCGCTGACGAAATAGTGTCGTCGCGGGATGCCGAATTCGCCCTTGTACTCGTAACCGAGTTGGAGCATTGGTTGGATGCAAACGCGCGCCTGTTCAAAGTTATGAACTGCGACACCGATATCGAGAATGGGCTTGGCGGGGATGTCGGGGATCGAGGTGCTGCCCACGTGCTGAATGTCGAGGACGAATTCGCCGATCGCATCGCTCAGACGTTCCTTTTCTTGCTGGAAAAGCGCGGCCCAGCGCGGGTCGTGTGACGCCAATTGCACACGACCTGGTTCGAGTCCCAAAATACTGATTTTCGCTGATTGTTGCATGAAGTTTCAAGGCCGGTTTTGATTGCGCGCGGCGGGGCACGATGATACCATACACTCGATTTCCCCACCGAAAACCCTCCCCGGGACCCGTGAATACATAACAGGAAACCATGAGATTTCAACCGATATTCGCTTCGGCGACACAGCAAACCAGTGTTCTCTCACCTTGGGCAGATCAATTCTTCCTGACGCAGAGCAGTTCGGGCAGCGGTGAAAAGCGCACTGTGCGGGCAGGTCGCCGCCGCAAGACGACTTCGAGTTCGGGCGAACGAGAACGGGCGGAAGCCCCCCAACGTGATCGCCCCAGCAGCGGCGGCGCGACCCCGCCTCCCTCCACGCCGCGACCACCGTCCAGTTCCGGCGGGATGGCGCGCCCGCCTCGCCCATCCGGCGGCGGTGGCGGCATGCCACGCTCGCCCCTGTTGCTCATCGGATTGATCGTCATCGCCTTTATCTGCGTGGCGCTGTTTATGATGCGTGGCGGCGACGATACGCCCATCCCCGCCAGCGCTCCGCAGCCGACCGAATTGCCGGCGGCAGCTATCGCGCCGATCGAGGAACTGCCCACGGCCACACCCCGACCGTTCACGCCTCCCCCTCCGGCGACCGGCGACGGCGACACCTGGCTCGTCATGCTTTACCAGGATGCCGACGATAAAATCCTGGAACAGGATATCTATGTCGACATGAACGAGGCCGAGCGCATCGGTTCCACCGATCGGGTGCACATCGTCACCCAACTTGACCGATTCCGGGCAGGCTATCGCGGCGACGGCGACTGGGACTCCACCCGGCGATACTACGTGACCCAGGACGATGATCTCAACAAAGTGCGCTCGCAACAGATCGCCGATCTGGGTGAAGCGAATATGGCGGATGCCGATACGCTGGTCGATTTCGTCACCTGGGCGGTCGAGACTTTCCCGTCCGACAAATACGCCCTCATCCTCTCCGATCACGGCCTGGGCTGGCCGGGCGGCTGGAGCGACCCCACGGCTTCGGGCGGCAGCGACCGCAGCATCCCTCTTACCAGCGCCCTCGGCGACCAACTCTACCTGCACGAGCTGGATGATGCACTGACCGAAATCCGCAACCGCACCGGCGTCGATAAGCTAGACCTGATCGGTTTGGATGCCTGCCTGATGGGGCATGTGGAAGTGTTCGACGCCTTGGCCCCGCACGCCCGGTTTGCTGTGGCTTCGCAGGAAACCGAGCCTGCCCTGGGATGGGCTTATACCGGCTTCTTGCAAGCGCTGGCGGCTAATCCCGATATGGACGGCGGCGAGTTGAGCCGAGCGATCGTAGACAGTTACATTCAGGATGATCAGCGCATCGTCGATGATCAGGCGCGGGCTGAATTCGCCGGACGTGGCGGCGGCTTCGCCCCCAGTGCCGGACAACTGACCCAGCAGCTTTCGCAGAGCATTACCCTCACTGCCATCGATCTTTCGAAGATGCCGGAGCTGATCGGCAGTCTGAATCATTTCGCTTCGACGATGCAGGACATTGATCAGAGGGCGGTGGCGCAGGCGCGAGGTTATGCCCGCTCTTTCACCAATATCTTCGGGCGAAATCTGCCCAACCCCTATATCGACCTGGGCAACTTCGCCCAAATCGTCGCTCAGCAAAGCCGAGATGGAGCGATCCGGCAAGCCGCTGAACAGCTTCTGGCGAGTGTGAACGATGCGGTGATCGCCGAGAAGCACGGGCCGCAGAAGAAAGGTGCGACCGGTGTATCGATCTATTTCCCCAACTCCCAGCTGTATCAGGCCCCCGCCGCCGGCCCGCAATCGTACACGGCCATCTCGCGGCGTTTTGCATCTGAGTCGTTGTGGGATGATTTCCTGGCTTATCACTACACCGGGCGGCGGTTCGAGCCATCCGCCAATGCCATCGCCGTGCCCGACCGTGGCGATGCCGTGAGTCCGCCGGGCGAAGGCAATATCACGGTCTCCCCGCTGCGATTGTCGTCCGACACCGCCGCACCCGGCCAGCCAGTCCTGCTCAGCGCCGACGTGTCGGGCGAGAATGTGGGGCACATCAAACTGTTGGTGGGATTTTTGGACGAGGCGGCCAATTCAATCTATCAGGCCGACACCGATTTTCTGGAAGCGGGCGAGACCCGCGAGGTCGATGGCGTCTTCTATCCCGATTGGGGCGAAGGCGATTTCACGGTCGAATTCGAGTGGGAGCCGATCGTGTTCGCCGTTTCCGATGGCAACACCGATGCCGTGGCGTTGTTTACGCCGCAGGATTATGGCGCCACCGCTGAGGAAGCAGTCTATACGGTCGATGGATTTTATACCTATGCCGATGACGGCGAACAACGCAACGCCCGGCTGTATTTCGCCAATGGCGTTTTGCAGTCCGTTTTCGGTTTCACGGGCGAGGGCGGGGCGGGAGCGCCGCGCGAGATCGTGCCGCAACCCGGCGACACTTTCACGGTGATCGAGACCTGGCTGGATCTGGACGCCAATGGCAAGGTGGTGGGCAAAGCCTCGGAGGCGGGCAAGACGCTGACGTTTGGCGAGCAGCCGTTCGAATGGGTCGATCTGGATGCGGCTGCGGGTCGATACATCGTCGGTTTTATCGTGGAAGACGTGGATGGCAATCAGCAGGCGGTATACGATTATGTGACGGTGGAGTAGTGGTTTCCCTCACCCCCCTGCCCCCTTTCCCACGACGGGAGATGGGGAGTTGTGGTTAATCTTCGTTCGTTGCAGTTTGCTGCGCCAACAATGTCTTCAGTTCGTCCTCCAATTCTTCCAGACGGAGGAGCAGGGCTGGCGGCAGTGAGTGTTTAGGGAACTGGCTTTTGAGCTCGGCGATCTCGGTTTCCAGGCGGTCGATTTCGGAATCGGGTGATGGCGGCTTGGAGTCGGTTGGCGAAGTCATGGGTAGTTTGAAGGTCTAACCGCCCCTGGGGTGCGGTGTGCGCTCATGATGAGGCGTTCGGCGCGGCGGCGGTTGTTCGGGATCGGGCGTCGATGGCGGCGGGGTATGGGTTGGTTCGGGCGTATGCGTGGGGAGGGGCGGTCGATTTGGATCGGGTGTGTGCTGAGGCGTGCGTTCAGGATCAGGAGTGCGCAGCGGCGGCGTACGCTCAGGGTTCCGAGTGGGGGGCGGTGTATGTTCGGGGCTGCGGGTCGGAGGGGGCGTATGATGAGGGTCAGGTGTGCGTGTGGGCGGCGGTGTGTGTTCAGGGGTTCGTAGAGGCGGAGGCGTGCGGGTGAGGAGAGACGTTCGGTTCGGATCGGGTGTGCGTTCGGGGTGACGAGTGTGGATGGGCGGCGGCGGCGTGTCGTGGGGAGTCCTGGTATGGGTCGGCGTGACCCGCGCTGTGGGTGGAATCGTGGGCGACGTCCTGCCTTCCGGGCCATCCTTCAGTATCGGCGCTGCCTTGACCGTTGGCGTGGATGTGGCTGTCGGTGTGGTTGTTGGCGTGGGTGAGGACGGCGGCGTGGTAATGCCATGATCCGGTTCCGGGTCGGCCAGCAAGCGTTGCACTTCCTGTCGTTCGTCGGCGAACAGCTTGGTTTGCTGCTGCGGTGCGGCCTGTTCGAGTTTGCGCAACAGGTCGATCTGCACCTGAATCCTGACCGAGGCCTGCCCGCGAGCATTCTCATCCAGCGCCCGTGACTGTTGCCACAAAGCCATAAGCTGCCGGTATCGGGCCAGGGCGACAGGGGTCTGTTGATGGCGATTTTGCGCCTGGAGTGATTCTATCTCCTGCAAGCGACGCCGCGCCAATCGCAGTTGCAAATCCGGCTGGCTGGGGCTGAGCGCCAAAATCACATTCTCGCCTGCCAGCTTGGCTGCGTACAGCCGGTCTCCGGGCAGGGCGGCTTCAACGGCGTAGGCCGAGAGCAACAAACCCACGACGATGATCACCGACATCGCCAACGCCCGCGCCCAAGCCGGGGCCAGCGCAGGTCGCCAAACATGTGGCTGTGCGCTCGCCGCCTGCTTGGCCTGCGGCTGCGGCGGCAGAGCGTCCATCTGATTGAGCAAACGCACACGCGTGACATTACGGAATTCCGGCGGCGCGACGAGATCGCCCAAAGCCTGCAATTGCTGAGCGGCATGCAGCATGGGGCCTATCGTGGCTGCCTGCTGCGGATAGGCTGTCAGACAGTCATCCATGGAGACGCCAGCGGCCATTTTGGCCAGACATGTTTCCAGGATTTGTTGCTCGTTCATGCCGCCGCCTCGCGGATTGGGCTGAGAATTTGGGCCAGTTTTTTCAGCGCCCGATGCTGCAGAACCCGGCAGGCGCCCTCGCTTTTGTCGAGGATGGGTGCGATTTCCTGAAAGGAAAGGCCTTCGGTAAAACGCAGAGTCAACAACGTCTGCTCGTCGGGCGACATGGTGGTCAGGGCTTGGCGCAGGGCTGCGATCTCTTCCTGGCGGATAGTATGCGCCACCATCGGCGCTGCGGATGCCGCCACCTGCATCCCGCCTTCCTGCATGGCCTCGAGCGAATCGTCGTGCACGCTTTTTTGTCGGAATTCGTCCATAGCGCGATTGTGGGCGATGCGGAACAGCCAGTGCCGGAAAGGCCGTTGCGGGCGATAATCTGTCAACGCCAGCCAGGCTTTCAGGAAAACATCCTCGGTCACATCTTCCGCCTGCTCCAAGGTGGGCACGCGCAGCAGCACATATCGATAGATGGCATCGACATGAAGGTCGTAAAGTTGTGCGAAGGCCAGCTTATCGCCGCGCTGCGCAGCCTGAATCAGATCACGCTCGGCGGGGGTTGGAGGCGATGACGACACTTTTTCCAGAAGATCGGCGTTGGGTGATGGATGATGCGAAGATTGGTGCAGCCAGTTTGAGGTCTATCCAGTATGACGTCCGACTTGTGATAGATGCAACATGCCCTCGCCTTCTGCAAGTGTAATGCGGAGGGCGAGGGCTGAGTGATCATGTTTGTTTGGGGTTCACGGGTTAATCAGTAGGGCAGTCGCCATCGCCGACTCGTACAGCGTTGAGGCGATGAGCCACGGCATTCCCGCCGTCATCGAAGTAGCCGACAGCCTGGAGGATAGCGCCTACTTCGAACGCTTCGGGGTGTTTGCCGAACGAGGTGCTTTCGGTGGTCGAGAAACTCTGTCCTGCCACGACCCAATTGCCGACAAGACCCTCGCCGGGCATACTCTCGATCTCACCGAGAAGCTGCCAGCCTGCGCCCGGCCGGTGGGTGTGGCCCGGACGCTGCGGCAGGATGCCGATCACTTTGGCGATGCGATTGCCATCAACGTCGAATGTCCCGGCGCTGACGACCAGCACGCCGACGGCGAATTCGGAATCACCTGGGCGGAAAGTAGTTTCTACAGTCGCCTGAACCTCCTGCCCGGCGATGACCCAGACGCCAGTCATATCCTCAGTGGAGGGCATGGCATCGATCTCGCCCACCAGTCGCCAGCGCGCTTCGGGGCCGCAGGGGCATTCTTCACAAAGGGGCAGAGCTTTGACCAGCGTTGCGATCTGCTGATCGCCGCGCACAACCCCTTGCGCCGTGGCATGCGCACCCACGGACAGCACGCCCATTCCTTCGTCAATTCGGGTTCGTTCTTCGACCATAAATGGCTGGTCATCGATCGCCCATTCGCCGATGACGCCATCATTGGGCATGGCCGTGATCGTGCCGGTCAGCCGCCAGGGCTTGGGCTGGGGATGGCGGCCGCCATGTTCGTCGCCGCCCTGGGCGAATGCGGTGAGAGGGGCGAGCAATAGCGCCAGGGTGAGCAGGAAAATCAATCCTCTGGTCAACTTTCGATTTCGCTGTTTCATTTCTTGGTTCCTCCAAGATGGGGGTTGGCCCAAGCAGGGCCGGTGGCTGGGAAAACGATTTGGGGAGAAGCGGTTCTGTGTGATCAACGGGTAGAATGCGAAAACGTTACAGGAACATCACGATCCCGGATTTGTGCTTTCGCATCCGGTGAATATAATTCAACCAATATTGAACTAATGGTTTGCCATGAATTCAAAGACATCGGAAGCGCTTGCGACTCAACTCAAAGTTTTGGCTGATCCCAAACGATTGCGGATCGTCGATCTTCTCATGGAAGGCGTGCAATGTAACTGCGAGTTGGGAGATCAACTTGATATGCCGAAGAATCTGATCTCGCATCATTTGCGTGTCTTGCGGGAGGCAGGCCTGGTCGATGTCGAGCGCGATACCGAAGATGCCCGCTGGGTTTATTACTCTCTCAATCGCCGGGCGCTGACCGAACTCATCGCAGTGTTTGGCGGATTTCTCGACCCTGAACGGATTCGGTCACGACATCCCCAGTGCGGCCCCAAATTTCGTGCCGAACCTGCCGCGGATTGGGCGTTCACAAATGGTTGATGCATTTTTTTGAGTAAATAGTTCAATATCCATTGAACTTTTATGGCACAGTCTAAGTACAAGCAGGAGGCTAGCCATGACAGATGCAATTTCTCAGCCGGCAGCAATAGCCGCTCCATCCCCAAAAGGTCTTTCCACCCTGGATCGGTATCTGACGCTGTGGATATTTCTGGCAATGGGCATCGGCATTGCCATTGGCTACTTCGTACCCGGCGTCGAGGGATTCATCAACCAGTTTCAGGTGGGCACGACCAACATCCCCATCGCCATCGGCCTGATCCTCATGATGTACCCGCCCTTTGCCAAGGTGAAATATGAGCGATTGCCTGAGGTATTCCGAAATACCAGGGTATTGGGGCTATCGCTCGTGCAGAACTGGGTGGTCGGGCCAATCCTGATGTTCGTTCTGGCGGTGATTTTCTTACACAACTATCCGGAATATATGGTTGGGTTGATCTTGATCGGATTGGCTCGCTGCATTGCCATGGTGATTGTGTGGAACGAACTGGCGCATGGCGACACAGAATATGCTGCTGGATTGGTCGCATTTAATAGCGTCTTCCAGGTGCTTTTCTACAGCGTTTATGCCTACATTTTCATCACCGTACTGCCTGGCGCCCTCGGTCTGGCAGGCTCAGGAATGACCGTCGATATCAGTATAGGCGAACTGGCGAAGACTGTGTTCGTTTATTTGGGCATCCCCATGATTGCAGGCTTCGCAACTCGTTTCATCCTCCTGCGGGCAAAAGGCCAGGAATGGTACGAGACGCAATTTATCCCCCGCATCAGTCCCATCACCCTGATCGCTTTGCTCTTCACCATCCTGATCATGTTCAGCCTGAAGGGTGAGTTGATCGTGCAGATACCACAGGATGTGGCGCTCATCGCTATTCCCCTGGCCATCTATTTCGTATTGATGTTTTTGGTCAGTTTTTGGATGGGGCATAAGGTTGGGGCGGATTACACCACGACCACGACCATGGCGTTCACCGCAGCCAGCAACAATTTCGAGTTAGCCATTGCCGTAGCGGTGGCTGTTTTTGGCATCAGTTCAGGCGTCGCCTTTGCCGCCGTAATCGGCCCGTTGATCGAAGTGCCCGTGATGATTCTTTTAGTGAACGTGGCGTTGCGCTTCCAACGCCGCTACTTTGGTCAAACTTTGCAACCGGCGCCAGCCGCCGTGCTTGCTGCTGCTAACGAAGCGTGCCCTCCGCCAGAACAATTACCCCGGTAAGTTCATGAGCGGTCGGAAAAATCCCGATGTTTACGAGGCGCGACGGAGGTAAGATAATGGGTGAGGGGTAACGATAAGTATGGAGGGTTGTTAAAGAGGGCTCGACACCCTGCCGTTGCTCAATGACAGGGTGTTTTTGATCGACAGAACGAAGACCCTGGATTGGAATCTGGATTATTCTGGATGCGAGATCAGCGCGATAATGCCACGTTTTGAATCACTATTGCGTCCAGGGAGTACCCACCCATGCTGAAAAGTTACGTCAATCCCATTGAGGCGGCCGAAGCAAAAAAACAGTTGCCGCGACTCATGCTTGAAGGTCTGCTGTTGGGCGGCGCCGGCCTCGGCGTGCTTGCGCTTATCTTCGAAATCGCCGCCGACGCGTTCAGCGTGGCCGCATACCAGACCCTGCTGGCGATCTACGGCGCAGGCGGATATCACCAGATCGCCATCTGGGCCTTTATCCTGTTGTCCGTCCTTCTGTTTCTGGGCATTGTACCGGCCTATAAAGCCGGTGCGTACTTGCGCCCGAACGCTGGCGGCAGCGGCCCCATGGTGGAAGCAATTGGCCCCTCGTGGATGCGCTGGTTGTCGTGGGTCGGCACAAGTCTATTCTTCCTGGACGCCATCCTGACCATCATCATCAGCTCGATATCGGCGTCTGACGTAACCATGCTTGTGCTGCCGGAAATGGCGCCCTATCGCATTATATTGGCGGAATCATTCGCATTTTTCATCATGGCGATTCTGGTGGCCATGGGGCCGCAGCGGGCAGTGCCCCTGTTTCTGATCGGGGGCGGATTGTTTACCCTGTTTACCATCGTCGCATTGGGGATTGTGGGGGTGACTTCGGTGGCCAATCCGGATTGGGCGTTTCTGACAGAGGGCATCGTCAGCCGCCTGCAACTGACTGGCGTTGTCGACCATGTCGTGCGCGTTCAACAGGACATGGCCACTTTAGGCACAGTGCTCATCTTCCAGTTGTTCTTCCGTTCGATGTCGAGCGCAATGTTGGGCTTTTCGGGCTATGAGGTGATTCCGGCCAGCGGCAAACATGCCGCCCGCCCCAAATGGAAGGTGATCAGCGTCGCCCTGACCCTGGCAGCCGTGTTCTTGATCGGCACCGGCATCGTGCAGCTATTCGCCGCCCAACAGTGGAAGGTGCCAGCGACGGAAGGGTATAGCACGCTGCTGATCGAATATGAGATCGTGGCGACTCAGGTTTTGGGCGGCGGCGTCTCTGAAGAGGATGTGATCGTAACCCCCGCTGATACGGCTGCCGCCACGGAAATGTATGTTGCCTTGCCCGCTCATGTCGCGCAACAAGAGCTTCTGGGCGAGCCGACAGAACTCGAAGTGACTGCGCCGCCGCCACGAGAAGAATATGTGTCGGCGGTATCGAAAAGCATTGCCGTTTCTCGCGCCATCAATGACGCTCTGACCGACACCTTTGGCGGCACCTTTTTGATCGTTGCCGGCGTTCTTCTCGCCATCATCCTTCTATTGGCCCAGGGTGGCGGTTATGTCGGAGGCGCCGCCGTCGCCGCCAATGCCGCCCGCCTGGGCAGGCTCCCAGCCTTTTTTACGGACGACCGCATCGGCATCGCCGTCATCTGGGCGATATCGGCAGTGCTGATCCCGATCATCCGACAGGTGACGGTGGTGGAAGCCTACTATGCTTTCGGTTTCGTCAGCGCCTTCATTATCACCAGCACAGCGGTCTTCTTTGTGCGAAAGGACGTGCTGGAAAAACGAGGGATCGATCCCCACTCGTCCGAGGCGAAATCGCTCAAGTTCGCCGGGTTCCGCGGGATGATCGCCAGCTATTTGATGGGCATTGTCCTCATCACGCAAAAGACCGACGCTCTGCTGCTGATTGCGACCACAGGCGCTGTCATCACCCTGTTCCAGATCTATATCGCTCGGGGGGGATTCCGAAAAGGCAAGCCGAAGGAAGTCAGCGTGGAGCCAGAGGTCATCACCGAGAAGAAGACCTATGACATGGGTATCGAAAGGGCGCTAGACCATGCGCGGCAACGCGGCACGGTGGATGCGGTCGAGCATCTGATCGAGAGCGGGATGTTGCAGAAATTCAATGTCGGTCCGCGCCGTATCCGACGCCTGGCTTACCATCTGTATGACATCGATCTGACTCTCTTCGATATTGACCACGGGCCGGATGGTCATGAACGCATCGAGGAGCCAAACCTTGAGTTGGAAGCGGCCTATCAGCAGGCCTTTGGCGAGATCGATCAGATCGCTCGGCGGATTGAGGACTACTCGCACATCGGCATCTTCATGTACATCCGCAATTATCACCTGAACTGGGTGGCGCCGGAGCAGGGACGGGATGAGGCCGAGGTAACGCAGACGATGCTCGACATCCTGTTCCCGCTCACGCCGCACGACGAAATCTGGCGCGAATATCAGGCGTTCACGCCCCAGCGCTTCCCTGAAAATATCTGGCAATTCAGCCGCCAGCGCTACCAATGGGCCAAGGAGCAGTGGCCGAATTTGAGCGACCGCATCACAACCATCTGGACGTTGCAAGACTTTGGCCTGATCCCCAAGGAACTTGACATCCGTATGGTCATCTCGGTGGCGGACGGCAAGCAATATCGTCGGGTCAGCATCCACACGCACATGGAAGGCGATGGCATCGACACCGAAAAGGAAACCCTGGACGATGGAGACGAGTCGGAAGGAGTCGAATCGTTCGAGGTTGACATTGATGCCAATGACGACGCATGAATTAGGCTCATTGTACTATAGATGGTACTCTCAAATTTATCTGAGAGAAACATGAAAGATGGAACGCAATCCTAGTTTTGTGGAGTCGCTGCGCAGTCGTTTCGCGCGCAACGCCGAACCTTCCGATAAAATCAAGCTCTTCGGCACCTTCGAAGGGGTATTCCTCCCCACCCTGCTGACCATCCTGGGCGCGGTGATGTATTTGCGCACCGGTTGGGTGGTGGGAAATGCCGGGTTAATCGGCGCATTCCTGATCATTATCTTTGCCAATACCATCACCTTCGCCACCGGTCTCTCCATTTCCAGCGTGGCCACCAATATCCGGGTTGGCGCCGGCGGATCATTCTCCATCATTTCGCAATCGCTGGGGCTGGAAGTTGGCGGCAGCGTCAATGTACCTCTCTACCTGGCCCTGGCGATCTCGGTCAGTTTCTACATCTTCGCCTTCTCTGAAGGCTGGCTTTCGATTTTTCCCGGCCAGTCGCAAGCGCTGGTGCTGTTCGTCACCTTCGCCGTCATTTCCATCATCGCCTTCGTCAGCGTGGGCCTGGCGGCGCGCATGCGCTACATCATTCTGTTTATCGTCACGTTCTCGCTTTTCAGCGTTTATCTGGGCGCGACCGCCCGATTCGGTCATCCCGGCGCGGTTTACACGCCTCAGCCCTGGGGCAGTTTCGTCGATGGCAATTTCTGGGCGATCTTCGCCGTATTCTTCCCGGCAGTGACCGGCATCCTGGCCGGGGTCAGCCTGTCGGGCACACTTAAACGCCCGCGCCGCAGTATTCCCAAAGGCACGATGGCTGCCATCGCCCTCAGCTTTGTGATCTACATGAGCCTGGCCTATTGGCTTTCGGTGGTGGCGACGCCGGAAGAGCTACTCAATAACCTCACGATTATGGTGAACAAGGCAGCCTGGGGGTGGGCTGTGCAGGCAGGGATTCTGGCAGCCACATTTTCGGCGGCGCTGAATTCGATGGTCAGCGCGCCCCGGGTGTTGCAGGCCATGGCGAAACATGATGTCGTGCCCTTTTCCCGCATTCTGGCGCAGGAAACCGAATCGGGAGAGCCGCGCGCTGCCATGTTGCTGACTATTGCGATCGGCATCGGCACGCTGCTATTCGGGCTTTCGGGCGACGGTCTCAACCAGATTGCGCCGCTGATGACGATGTTCTTCCTGATCACCTACGCTGTGCTCAACGGCGTGGTCTTGCTCGAACAATCGCTGGGCCTCACCAGTTTTCGTCCGCTGTTTCACATCCCTCGCGTCGTGCCGCTGGTGGGGTTTGTGGGAGCGCTGGTGGCGATGTTCCTGATCAACCCCCTGTTCAGCCTCATCGCCCTGTTCACTATTTTCCTGCTTTATGAAGCCCTGCAACTGCGGCAACTGAAGGCTCCCTGGAGCGATGTGCGCAGCGGCATGTTTGTGACGGTGGCGGAATGGGCGGCCAAACGCGTGCTGGCCATCCCCTCCGGTCACGACCGGGCGTGGAAACCCAATCTGCTTGTGCCCGTCGATTCGCCTTCGGCTTTGCGTCGCAGCTATCGCTTTCTCACTGCCATCACCCGCCCCAATGGTTCGCTGCACATTGTCGCCCTGCACAAATCGGGTGAACGTGAGCAACTCCAGGGCATCCAGGCATATGAAGAGACTTTCAGACATGACGGCATCTTCGCCCGCGTGGCCACGGTGGAATCACAGGATTTGTGCGCCTCGTTGCAGACGACGATGGAGGTATCAAGCAGCACATTCTTCCGCCCGAACGCCCTGTTTTTGTCAGTCAACGGTGAGTTCGATCAGGCGCAATTGCAATTCCTTGCGGACAAAGCATCCGAAAACGAGATCGGACTCGTCTACTTTGTGGATAATCCCCAAACGCTGCTCGGACATGAGAAAGTGATCAATGTTTGGATTCGGGAGCAAAGCCCGCAGTGGGAGGTGGGTCTTCGTCTCACAAATCTTGATTTGACGCTGTTGTTGGCCTATCAGTTGGCGCGAAACTGGGAAGGCCAGATCAATCTGATCACAGTGATTGCCGATGAAAGCGAACGCGCTAACGCCGAGGAATTCCTGGCCCAACTGATCGATCTGGGTCGCATGCCCAAAGGTTCCAACGGCATTGTAGCGGTGGGCTCGATGCGAGATTTCGTGCCGCAAGCGCCACAGGCCGATCTCAGCATTTTCGGCCTGCAGGATCAGATCAATCTGGATGTGATGGTCGAACTGCCTCGCGCCACTCGCTCAACCTGTATTTTTGTGCGCGATTCCGGCAACGAGAGCGCCCTCGCCTGACCCCGGCGGCTGAAACTCGACCGGACGACGATCAGCCCCCGACTTTGAATCCGGCCAGATGTTCCAGGGCTTTGATCAGGGCGTGATTGCCCTCATCGCCCAGCCCTTGGGCTTGAAGGGTGCGATACAATTGAAAGACGAGCGAAGCGGCGGGTATGGGAGCGCCCACGTCGTCTGCGGCTTCTAAAACCAGGCGCAAGTCCTTTTGCTGCAAATCGATCGTGAATCCGGGCCGCCAGTCGCGTGCCAGGATTTGCGGGCCGCGCATACTCAACATCCAGCTTCCCGCGGCCCCGGCTTTGACGGCATCGAGAGCTTTTTGCAAATCGACGCCGCTGGCCTGGGCGAACATGAAGGCTTCGCACATGGCCAGGGCGTTGCCCACCACCAGGATCTGATTCATCAGCTTGACGGTTTGCCCGGCCCCGTGGCCGCCCACATGGGTGATCGCTTTGCCCATCGCCTCGAATACCGGCAGCGCCCGCTGGAAATCCGTCTCGTCACCGCCGACCATGATCGAGAGCGTGCCCTTGGCCGCACCCTCGCTGCCGCCGCTGATGGGCGCGTCCAGCATGTGCACGCCTTTCTCGCCCAGCTTGTCGGCTATCGTTCTTGTGGCGGCGGGGCTGATGGTGCTGCAATCGATCACGAGGCTGCCGGGGCGAGCGCCTTCGATGACGCCGTTCGGGCCAAGCGTCACGGCTTCGACATCGGGCGTGTCGCTGACGCAAACGACGATGATGTCGCTGCGGGCGGCTACATCCGCGGGCGAGTCGCCGCCGCCCGCGCCCTCCGCCACGATGGGGTTCATACGACTGGCGGAGCGATTCCATACGGTCAGCTCATAGCCAGCCTTGAGCAGGTTGCGGGCCATGCCCTGGCCCATGATGCCGAGTCCGATAAAGCCGATGCGTTCAGTCATGATAGTTTTCTCGCTATGGGATCGTCAGGTTTCCAGTCGCTTGGGGGTGTTACAATTCTATCAGGGTTTGGTGTGAGGTCGAAACGCCGTCGATTTCGTGATGCCGAGCCTCTGCAAATCTGTTTGACAAAGACCGATGTGAAATCCTATAATCGCACAAACCGTGTGACCGAGCACACTTTGTGTCTGTTCCATCTCATACTCACTACCTAGGAGGAGAATCTATGCGTAAGCATCGAACCTGGCTGTTGCTAGGCATTGTGGTTTTGGCCGCCGCGCTCCTGGCGGCATGCGCCACACAGGCCACGCCAGAAACCGTAGAGAAGATCGTCGAACAGACGGTCGTCGTCAAAGAGACGGTTGTTGTCAAGGAAACCGTCATCGTCGAGGTCACGCCTGTGCCCGATGCCGGGGCTCCAGCCGAGGAACCCGCTGAGGAACCGGCGATGGAAGAAGCCATGGCTTCGTTTGGCATCGCGGACTGCGAAGGCTTCGATGGCATTGTCAAAGAAGTGGCTGCACTGGATGACATGACCGTGCGCTTCACGCTATGCAAGCCCGACCCCGCCTTCCTTTCCAAAGTCGCTTTCTCTTCGTTCGCCATTCAGCCCAGCGAGTGGATTGAATCCGCCAGCAGCACCGGCGAACTGTTGGAGAAACCCATCGGTACTGGCCCCTACATGTTGGACGCCTGGAATCGCGGCGACAGCATCGTCTACAAGAAATTCGCCGATTACTGGGGCGAGCCGGCCAAAACCGATACCCTCGTCTTCCGCTGGTTGACCGAAGGCGCTGGCCGTCTGCTGGAATTGCAGTCCGGCACAGTCGACGCCATCGACAACCCCAGCCCGGATGATTTCGACACCATCAACAACGACCCCAACCTGCAGTTGATCGAACGCCCGGCTTTGAACATCTTCTACCTGGCCATGACAAACACGTTCGAGCCATGGGGTGATGTACGCGTGCGACAGGCCATCGCCAAAGGCATCGATCGTCAGCGTATCGTCGACAACTTCTATCCTGGCGGCTCCGAAGTGGCCAGCCACTTCACGCCCTGCTCCATCCCCAACGCCTGCGTGGGCGATGAGTGGTACGAGTTCAATGTGGAAGAGGCGCAGCAACTTCTGGCTGACGCTGGTTATGCCGACGGCTTCTCCACCACCATCTTCTACCGCGATGTGTTCCGCTCCTACCTGCCGGAGCCCGGTCTGGTGGCGCAGGATATTCAGGCGCAGTTGAAGGAAAACCTGAACATCGACGCTTCGATCGAAGTCATGGAATCGGGCGCTTTCATCGCCGAATCCTCCGCCGGTAATCTGGACGGCCTCTACCTGCTTGGTTGGGGCGCCGACTATCCGCACATCACCAACTTCCTCGACTATCACTTTGGTCGCGCCAATCCGCAATTCGGCGATCCCCATCCGGAAATCTACGAGCTGCTCGAAGCTGGCGCTCAGATCGCCGATCCGGCAGAATCCGAAGCGATTTACATCGACGCCAACAACGCTATCCGCGAACTGGTGCCCATGGTTCCAGTCGCTCATGGCGGCTCCGCTGTAGCATACCGCGCCGATGTGGAAGGCGGTCATGCCAGCCCGCTCGGCAACGAGTACATGGCCGTGATGGATCCCGGCGGTCGCGACACATTCGTGTGGATGCAGAATGCCGAGCCAATCAGCGTGTATTGCGGTGACGAGACCGATGGCGAATCGCTGCGTGCCTGCGAGCAGGTGACCGAGTCGCTGTACTCTTACGAGATCGGCGGCACAGCGGTACAGCCAGCACTGGCTACAAACTGCGAACCCAACGACACGTTGACCGAATGGGTCTGTGAACTGCGTGAGGGCGTCAAGTTCCACGATGGTTCCGATTTCGATGCGATGGACGTGCTGGCCTCCTGGCAAGCCGGCCTCGACGCCTCCAGCCCCACCCATGTGGGCAACACCGGCGTCTTCGAGTATTTCTCGTACCTGTGGGGCTTGATGAACGCCCCCGCATCTGAATAACCACTCCCATACCGAGGGTCGCCTGAATTTCCGGGCGACCCTCATCCTCTCATGCTGATCTCAAGTCGCCCGACAACTGAGCGCCGCAACGCCGGTCGTCGGGCGATCACTTTTCACTAGCATTCATGGGCAGATACATCATCCGCCGCAGTCTGGCTGCCATTCCGGTGTTGATTGGCATCCTCATTGTGACATTTGCCATGGCGCGGATGATTCCCGGCGACCCATGCCGGGCTATTCTGGGGGAAAAGGCCACCGTCGAGGCGTGCGAACGTTTCAATGCGGAGAAGGGATTGGATAAACCGATCCCGGTGCAGTTGGGCATCTACATGCGAGATGTGGCGACCGGCGATCTGGGGGATTCCATTCGTTTCAACCGTTCGGTTGTCGAAATCCTGGTCGAGCGATTGCCGACCACGATTGAATTGGGGTTGATCGCCACCTTCCTGGCGGTGGCCATTGGCATTCCGGCGGGCGTGATCTCGGCAATGCGGCGCAATTCGGCGGTCGATGTGGGTACGATGGTGGGGGCCAATATCGGAGTCTCGGTCCCGGTATTCTGGTTGGGTTTGATGTTGGCGTATGTGTTTGCGCTTTTGTTGAAAGACACGCCTTTCTGGCTGCCCCCGACCGGCCGGCTCACAGCCGGCCTCACCCCTGTACCTTTTTATGAAGTCTATGGATGGGCGGTGAATGAGGAGGGCGCGTCTTTCCGCCTGCTGCAATTCATCTCGAATTTCTATATTTTCAATGCTTTGATCACCGGTGATTTTGTCGTCTTTGGCGATGCGGTCAAGCACATGATCCTGCCCGCCCTGGCTTTGTGCACAATCCCGTTGGCGATTGTAGCCCGCATGACCAGGTCCAGCATGTTGGAAATTCTGGGAAATGATTATGTGCGCACGGCGCGAGCCAAAGGCTTACAGGAACGCAAGGTCATTGGTTCGCATGCATTTCGCAATGCTTTGCTGCCCATCGTGACGATCGTCGGGCTGCAATTGGGCACGATTTTCGGCGGCGCGGTATTGACCGAAACGGTTTTCGGTCTGGCTGGCGTTGGCCGCATGCTGTTCGAAGCAATCACCGCGCGCGACTTTCCCGTAATCCAGGGCTTCACCCTGGTCATCGCCCTGGGTTATGTGGTCGTCAATCTCCTGGTCGATCTCTCCTATGGTTTTATCGATCCTCGCATCAAACTAAACTAATGACCGAGCTGACCAAAGAATCGCAGCCAGTTGCAGGCGGCATCGAATTAGTCCGTGGCGAAAGTCTTTGGCATCAACGTTGGCGCGTCTTTATTCGGCAGCGCTCCGCCATTATCGGGATGATTATCGTGGGGATTCTTGTTGTGGTCGCTGTGGTTGCGCCCCTCATCGCACCTTACGATCCGGAACAAGTTTTGATTGGCAAAGAAGAGGTCCGAAAGCGCGATAAACCCTGCATTCACTTACTGGGCTGCCCGGAAGATAAACCGCAGCACTTCATGGGCATCGACGGCAATGTGCGCGATGAATTCAGCCGGGTCCTTTATGGCGCCCGTATCTCCCTCATGGTCGGGTTTATCTCGGTTTCGATCGCCATGGTGATTGGCGTTTTCTTGGGGGCCATTGCCGGTTATCGGGCAGGCTGGGCGGACAACGGCATCATGCGTTTTCTGGATGTGCTGCTGGCTTTCCCTGCCCTCTTGCTGGCTATCGCCATTGTCAGCGTTCTGGGGCCGGGGCTGACGAATGCCATGCTCGCTATCGCCATCGTCACCATTCCCGCCTATGCTCGCGTCATGCGTTCAGTGGTGCTCTCGGCCAAGGAAGAAGAATACGTGACCGCGGCCAAGACCATCGGCGTGCCCACCAACCGGCTGCTTTCCCGCCACATCCTGCCCAACGCCATCTCCCCGTTGCTGGTGCTTGCCACATTGGGCATCGGCACGGCGATCCTGGACGCTGCCGCCCTCTCGTTTTTGGGATTGGGCGCGCAACCGCCAACGCCGGAGTGGGGAGCGATGTTGGCGTCGGAACGAAATCAGGTTTTCAGCGCCCCGCATCTCGTCTTCTTTCCGGGGCTAGCCATCGCCATCACCGTGTTGGGATTCAACCTTTTGGGCGATGGGCTGCGTGATGCGCTTGACCCGCGCATGAAGAACAAATAGTCCGCCGGAGCAAATCCACATACGAGTACAGAGCAATCCGCGGAGTGGTGATATACTCTGCTGCATTGACCTGGACACAACTGATCCACACACCCCAAAATTTTCGAGGCTACACAATCATGTCAGAACGAATCGTATTACTCAAAGGCAAACCTTTCTCCCCGCTCCTGGGTGAAGAAGTGACCGTAGGCCAGAAGGCCCCTGCCGCTGCCGGTCGCACTGGCGGCTTCAGCACCAACACGTTCGATGTTATCAAAGATACCGAAGGCAAGGTGCGCGTCCTGAACTTTATCCCAAGCCTGAATACCGGTCTCTGCGATGCGCAAACGCGGCGCTTCAATGAGGACATGGCGGGACATGACAACGTCGTCGTCGTCACCATCAGCGCCGACCTGCCCTTTGTGCAGAGCAACTGGTGCGCCACATCGGGCCTGGAAAACGCCATCATGGTTTCCGACGCCTTCAACATGGCGATCGCCGACGCCTACGGCACGCATATTCAGGATATCCGATTGGATCAGCGCGCAGTCGTCGTCGTCGATGCCGAGGGCGTTGTGCGTTACAAGGAATATTGCCCGGCCATCGACATGCACCCCGACTTTGACGCAGTTCATGCGGCGGTGCACGCCCTGGTTTAGCGAATATTACCGGCGGTGATCCCGCCCGGCGATTTCAACGTGGACGCCCGTCACTTTCAATTTCCCAGCCACGGATTTGAATTGACGGGCTTCTTTTATCCTGGCCGGGGCGCAGGACTACGCCCAACCTGCGTCCTCATCCACGGCATCCCTGGCAATCAGAAGAACCTGGATATGGCCGAGGCGATGACTGAGCTGGGGTGGAATGCCGTCGTTTGGAGCCCGCGCGGGAGTTGGGGCAATGGCGGGACGTATTCCATTTTGGGGATGCGAGAAGACCTGGCGGCGCTGGTCGCCTATCTGCAAGCGACCGATCTGGCGCTTGATTGGGGGAGGCTCGTCTTGTTGGGCTATAGTCTGGGCGGGGCAATCGCAATCCAGTTCATCCATTCCCACCCCGAACTAGCTCGCTGTCTCGTCCTGGTCGCGCCCACGATCGATTTTCTCGAATCCTCGCTCACCGGGGAATACGCCTCGTCCGTCAGCCCCGTATTGGCGGGAACCACGCCCGAAAGCCTGCAAAAGATGTGGATGGCCGAAGCCTGGGAACGCAATCCCATCGACCTGATCGCCGAAGTGAACATACCCATTTTGCTAATCGCAGGTGATCGTGATGAAGGCACGCCGATCTATCTGGCGGAGAGCATGGCGGCAGCAGCCCCGAATTGCGATCTTGTGATTCTACCCGGCGCCGACCATGCGTTCAGTGGGCGTCGCCTCGAACTGATCGAGACCGTCACGGGCTGGCTTAGCAATACGGTCGGGCCATGAAGCAGCGTGGGGTTTTGTTCGGGCGGGCGCTGGTGAAATTTCTGTTGCTCGTCATCCTGGTGCGGCTGGTGCGCGATACCAGCGTGCGCATGATGTATCCCTACCTGCCGGTCTACGCCCGCGGGTTGGGCATCACCCTGGCGGCGATGGGCACGTTGTTGGCTTTTCGCACGGCCATGCTCATCTTTGCGCCCTATTTCGGCCATCTGGCGGATCACACCGGCTCGCGTCGCTGGCTGATCCCCGGCTATTTCGTGCTGGCCGTGGGCCTGTTCACGTTCAGCTTTGCCAACGGCGTTTGGGCTGCGGCCCTGGCATTTGTGCTACTGGGCGTATCCGACGCCCTGATCACGCCGTTGATGCAGGCCTATGTCAGCGATCATTCCCCGCCGCATCGCCGCGGGCGATCGTTGGTCATGGTCGAGTACAGTTGGGCGATCACGGGCATCATCATCGTCCCGGTGGTGGGGTGGCTGATCACGGTCGGGGGTTGGCAGGCGCCTTTCCGAGTGGTCGGCGTTCTTGCCTTGCTATCCCTGCCCGTGCTCTATTTCCTCTTGCCAGCCGACGAACCCCGCCCGCATCACAGGCATATCAGCTTATCGCGACAGGTCGGCGAGATCAGACGCGACCGCAGCGCCCTTTCCACGGTGCTGGTCTACGCCGCCATCTTCGTCGCCACCGAAGTGATTTTCGTGATCTGGGGCGCGCACCTTGATCGAGATTTCCATCTCGACGCCGCGCAGATCGGCCAGATTGCGGCCATCATGGGTTTTGCCGAATTGGGCGGCTCGGTCATCTCCAGCCTGATCATCGACCGCACCGGCAAGCGCCGCGCCCTCATCGGCGGGATGATCGTCTTCATCATCGTGGTCGCGCTCATGCCCTTTTTCGACCGCCAGCTTGTAACTCTGGTGATAGGCCTGGCTCTGGCCTCGCTCTGCATCGAATACACCGTGGTCACCGCCATCCCGCTGATGGGCCAGCAGATGCCCGGCAGCCGCGCCACCATGTTCGCTATGGGCGCGCTGACCTCGGCCATCAGTCGCAGCGTCACCGATTCGGCCGCCACCGCTTTGTTTGACAACAGCGGTTTTCTGGCGACGATGTGGCTGGCGTTGGTCGCGCTGCTGGTGGGATTCTGGCTGTTGTGGCGGCGGGTGGAGGAGCGGGCGGAGGTGTAAAACATCCCGCCGAATTTGTATCCACCCCCAACCTGATCGATACTCACCCCTGCCTTATGACTTCCCTGACTCCCCGCCAAAGCATCCATCATCTCCTCACCGGCCGCAGCCTCAATCGCCTGGCCTGCGGCGAGCTTGTGTGGGAGCCTGACCTGGCGCGGGCAGCCCTCGGTCTCGCCAGCGATGCCGCCGTGCCCCTGGACGCCGAGCGGGCGATGTTGCAGCGCTGGGGTCACGACCTGATCACGGTCTCGTTCTCCGGCGGCTGGGGCGCGCCGCAACAGCCGGACGAGGAAGACGCCCTGTTCAGGCTGGGTTATTGGCAGCAGAATAGCGCCCTGTTCGTAGCCGCGCTGATCGATGGCCCCTTCAGCGCCGTTGCCAAAGCCCTGGGTTGGGAACAGACCCTGGTGCAGCTCACCAAAGGCACGGAAGAGGCCGTCACTCTCATGGCCGATGCCGTGATCGAGTTCGGCGAGCAAGTGCAGGCATTGGCGGACGCCGGCGCCGACGGCATCATCATCGGCGACGACATCGCTTACCGGCGCGGGCCATACGTCAAACCCGAA
The DNA here is from genome assembly GCA_024102915.1 of Caldilineales bacterium. Taxonomy (GTDB): domain Bacteria; phylum Chloroflexota; class Anaerolineae; order J102; family J102; genus JAGFJG01. Next base: position 34,118 of record JAGFJG010000001.1, on the reverse strand, counting down.
CACCTGCGCCGCTCCTACTTCCCCTATCTCACCCTTTACGTCCTTGCCGCCCAGGATGCTGGCCTGCCCGTCATCTTCCATTCGGACGGCAACCTCTGGCCGGTGTGGGAGGACCTGGTGCAAAGCGGCATCGACGGCGTGCAGGGGCTTGACGCTTTCTCCGCCATGTCGCTGGCGCTTGCCCGGCAGCGCAGCCATCCCGAACTCTGCCTGTGGGGAAATCTCGACCTGAGTTGGCTGGCCCAACCGCACAGCGCCGAAGAAACCTCTCGCCAATTGCACGAAATGCTCGACCCGGTGGCGGGGACGCCAGTGATCTTCGGCCTCTCCGGCGGGCTGGCCCCGGGCATTCCGCTCGCCTATCTCGACGTCCTCTATCAGGCTGTCAGAGATTTCTCGTGGCCAAAACGCATCGAATCGCACTTAGCGGAGTTTTAGCAACAGTATTTCGCTGACAATCCCCAATCTCTAATCCCCAGTTTTTAAAGGTACTAATCAATGCCCTGGATCAACTACATCCTCGCCGCTCTTATCGGCTACTTGCTCGGCAGCATCCCTGTCGGCTATCTCATCGCTCGCGCCAAAGGCGTCGACATTCGCACCGTTGGCAGCGGCCGCACCGGCGGCACCAACATGTACCGGGCATTTGGTTTCCGATGGGCGTTGGCATCGGGTCTGTTGGATGTGTTGAAGGGTTTCTTGGCGGTCATGATCGCTCGCCAACTCTTTGGGGATGAAATCGCTGCGGCATTGGCCGGGGCAGCGGCGGTTTCGGGGCACAATTGGTCGATATTCCTGCATTTCAAAGGCGGGGCTGGCGCTGCGACCGGCGTGGGCGCACTCATCGCCCTGAACCCGATGGCAGCCGCCATCACCATTCCCTTTTTCGTGGCGATTCTTCTCATCGTGCGCTACGCCTCGGTCGCTACCCTTAGCGTGGCTGGTATTGCCACAGTAACGCTGGCAGCTCTGTACTTGCTGGGAGCCAGCCCTGGTGCGCACATTGTCTTCGGCCTGATCGTGTGCGTCCTGATCGTGTGGGCATTGCGGCCCAATCTGGTGCGACTGTGGACGGGAACCGAAAGACGCATCGAATTCCGCAAACCAGCATAACCTGAGTCCGATGCGCGTCATGATCCTCGGCAGCGGGGCCATCGGCTGTTTCCTGACCGCGCGCCTGGCAGCCGCGGGGCACGATCTGACGCTGGCGGCACGAGAATCGACGCGGCGGGCAATCGAATCCACCGGCCTGGTTTTGCAGGACCAGGCGGAAAACCTGCGCGTTTATCCGCGCGTGGTGGATGGCACAGAGGCGGGGATAGCGCAAGCGGGCGGGCATGATCTGGTCATCGTGGCCGTGAAGGCGTATGATACGGAATCGGCCGGCGCACTGCTGACCAAAGTAAATGCACCGGCAGTCCTCTGCGTGCAGAATGGCGTCGGCAACGAAGAGACGCTCGTCGCACACCTGCCCGATCACCGGGTGATTGCCGGCACGCTGACCACGCCGGTCGAGGTCATCGCCCCCGGACATGTTCGGGTTGCTCGACCTTCTTATCGCTTTGACATCGCTCCCGGCCCGACCGGCGGAGATGTGACGTCCATTGTGGATGTGTTCGCCCAGGCCGGATTTCAGACCCGTACCTGGCAGGACTATCGAGCGCTCAAGTGGTCGAAGCTGTTGATGAATATCCTGGCCAACGCCCAGGCGGCCATACTGGCCTATACGCCCGCACAGATTTTTGCGAATCCCGATTTTGGCAACCTGGAAATCCGGGCCTGGCGCGAGGCCCTGGCTGTGATGGCGGCGCAAGGCATCCGACCCCTGGCTTTGGGCGGTTATCCCCTTCACCTCGTTGGCCCGCTCGTCCGGCATCTGCCGCTTACCCTGGTTCGTCCTCTGCTTGGCCGGGTGATCGCTGGCGGTCGGGGCGGTAAAATGCCCTCGTTGTATTATGATGTCTATCCCGCGCCGCGTAGCCGATCCGAGATCGGCTGGCTGAACGGCGCAATCGTTTCAGCAGGCCGGACCGCAGGCATTCCCACCCCCGTGAACGCCGCATTTACCGACATCCTCAGCGCCATTGTCACGGGCAAAGCACAACCTGAGGACTGGGCCGGACATCCTCAACGCCTGATTGACGCCGTTGCCGCGAATGGATCGGATTGAACCGAAAAATCATGAACTCCGATACCTCATCCGTTGACCGAACCCGTAGTAGAGCGGCCATCATCGCCGTGGCGGTTGGGCTGCTTCTTTTTTTTGTCAAGGCTGGAGCTTACTTCATCACCGGCTCGAACGCCATCCTGTCCGATGCCCTCGAAAGCATCGTCAATGTGGTCGCCAGCAGCTTCGCCCTATATGCCGTCTTGCGCAGTTCACGACCGCCCGACAGAAACTATCCATACGGCTATGGCAAGATCGAACTCTTCTCGGCCGGATTCGAGGGCGCCATGGTGATCATTGCCGGTCTGGGCATTCTGTGGATTTCGATTCCAGCGTTCTGGAACCCACGGCCTCTGGCGCAGCTCGACCTGGGTCTGGCGCTGATCATCGTTGGCGGCGTCGTCAACTACCTGTTGGGCGTCTATCTCATTCGCACCGGGCGCAACGTCCGCTCGGATGCATTGGTGGCCGATGGACATCACGTGCAGTCGGATTCATTCACGACGTTGGGCGTTGTGATCGGCCTTGTCTTGGTCTGGGTGACCGGTTGGGAATGGATCGATCCGCTCGTAGCCTGTATCGTCGCCCTCAACCTGCTGCGCATCGGCGCTCGCATCACGCGTGAGTCGCTCACGGGCTTGATGGACAAGAGCGATCCGGAATTCATGGCTAAATTGGTTGAAGCCATGCAACGTCTGCGCCAGCCCGGCTGGATTGCCCCGCATCACCTGCGTTCCTGGCGCAGCGGCGCCACACGCTATGTGGATTTCCACCTGGTTGTGCCGCGCTATTGGGAATTGGAGCAGGTGCATCAAACCGAAACCGACATCGATCGAGGTCTCATGCAGGCGTTGGGCGAACAGGGGCAGGTGATCATCCACGTCGATCCCTGTATCGCGGACTATTGCCCGCTCTGCCAGATGCCGGACTGCCCGGTGCGAGTACAAGCGGCCAAACCGCCCCTGGCCTGGAAAGTTGACTTGTTGACCGCAGGCCCGCCGCATCCCTTGTTCGCTCAGAGTAACGTCTGAAGCCCTCGTCGCATCCATAAATGCAACACCTGACAAGGAGTCTGTACAATGGCATTTTCCGCCCCCATCCATACCAGCAGCCAGAGCATCGGCCGCGTACTCGCCGCCGGTTTGCCCGTCATTCTCGTATTCTGGAGCGACGATTGCGCGCCCTGCCGCCAACTTGATCCCACGCTGGATAGGCTAGCCGCCGATTTCGCCGGAAAGTTGCTCGTCGCCAAAATCGACGCCGCGGGCGAGCCTGACCTCGTACAGCGTTTCGGTGTGACCAATTTGCCCGGCCTCATCTTCACCAAAGGCGGCCAATCAATTGCAACCGCTTCGGGCGCTGCCACTGAAAGCGACCTGCGTCGCTGGTGCGAATTTCTGAGCGGCAGTGGCGAGCGACCGCCTGTTCCCACTGGCCCCAGCATCGCCCTGGCTTCACCCGCGCCTGCAAAAACCCCATCGCAATCCGAATCTTATGCGACTGGCGAACCAATCCAACTTACTGACGCCAACTTCGATCACGTTATCAATGGCTCGCTGTCGGTGCTGGTCGATTTTTGGGCGCCGTGGTGCGGTCCCTGCCATCGCATCGCCCCCGCCGTCGAGTCGCTGGCCGAGGAATTCGAAGGCAAACTGGTGGTGGGCAAACTCAACGTGGATCAGAACCAGCGCACAGCCGGACGGTACGGCGTCATGAGCATTCCCACGCTGATCATTTTCCGCAATGGCAAAGCGATTGACAGCATCGTTGGCGCTGTGCCCGCGCAAATGCTGCGCCAGCGCGTCCTGCCGCACGTCAATTGATGACGATGGTCCATGGTCGATTGACGATAGAATCCTGCTCGCAGCGCCCGCCGTCGTCAATCGTCATGCAATACGACACAGCGATTTTGATGCAGGGATAGACCTATTGCAGCCAATCTCCGTCCACGAAATCGATCCTGTCCTGCTCAGCCTGCCTCGCCCGCACATCTTGCAGACGAGTCATTGGGCGGCGCTCAAGTCGCCCGTTTGGGCGGGGCAGCATTACGTTTGGGGTGAGCCAGAACAGCCCGATGCCGTCGTCACGGTGTTGACTCGACGCCTCGGTCGCCTGCCGCTGAGAATCCAATACGCGCCCAAAGGCCCCATCGCCGTGTCGAGCATCGACATTTGGGACTCGGTTCTCGATCATTTGCAGGGCTTAGCTCGCAGGAGCGGCGCAGTGTTCATCAAAATCGACCCGGACGTGGATGCGGAAAGCGAGTTTGGGCGAGAGCTTGTGGGGGTGTTGCAGACGCGTGGCTGGATGCCCAGCGCCGAACAGGTCCAATTTCGCAACACGGTGCTCTCCGATCTGGCCGCGAATGAAGAAGTGATCCTGGCCGGGATGAAGCAGAAAACCCGGTACAACATCCGGCTGGCCGAACGTAAGGGCGTGCGCGTGCAGCCAAGCGATAACTTTGCCGCTTTCTACTCGCTTTACGCCGAGACATCGGCGCGGGACGGTTTCCTGATCCGGCCAGCTTCCTATTATCGGGCTGTGATGGAACGCATGCAGGGCAACTCCGCCGGACAACTCTTTTTGGCCGATGTGGATGGCGACGTGATCGCCGGGATTTTCCTGATGCGATTCGGCCCCACCGCCTGGTATTTCTACGGCGCTTCCGCCGACCGCCACCGCAATCTCATGCCGACCTATTTGTTGCAATGGGAGGCGATGCGTTGGGCCAAGGGTCAGGGTTGCACGATCTACGACTGGTGGGGCGCGCCCGACGAGCTGGTGGAGGATGATCCCATGTGGGGCGTTTATCGATTCAAAGAAGGGTTCGGCGGGCGCTTCACCCGCTGGATCGGAGCCTGGGATTATGCGCCTCGTCCGGCGCTGTATCGCACTTATACGCAAGCGATGCCGCGCGTGCTTGACGCCATGCGCCGACGCCATCGTTCGGCGACAGAAGCCGGGGGATAGACCGCCGCATGCCCGCATTCGACTATCAGCGGCTTTATGATCGCATGGCCCCATTCTACGCGCCAGCCATGCGATTGCTGCCGGTGTGGCGACGCTACACGGAGGCCATTCTGCCCTGGCTGCCGGCGGATGGCCGGATTTTGGAGGTCGGGCCAGGGCCAGGCGTTCTGCATGCACGCCTCGCCACTCCGACTCGAATGGCCGTTGGTTTAGACCTCTCCACCGGCATGCTCAAACAAGCGAGAAAACGCGTCCCCTTGGCCAGATTGATCTGTGGCAATGCCGTGAACCTGCCCTTTGCGGCCCGCAGTTTCGACGCTGTTGCCATGACATTCGTTTTTAGCGCCATCCCCGACGGGCAGCAAGCCATGCGTGAATTTGCCCGTTTGCTGCAATCGGGCGGCATCCTGGCTCTGGTCGACGCCGGAATCCCCAGCAATGGCAATCGACCTGGACGCTGGTTGGCCGCCGCCTGGGAGCGTTTTGGGGACTTTATGCGCGATGAGGCGGCGTTGATGCGTCAAGCCGGATTCGAAATTGTGGAACAGCGCGAGTTCGGCGCGTTCAACAGCATCCGCTTGGCGATTGGTCGCAAGCCCTAGCTATTGTTCTGGCACGATCTCGATTGGGGCCAATCGATACGAATCGCCTGTCTCAGAGCCGGTCACATCAAAAACAGGCAAGCGCGTCAGCGAAGGCCATTCGTACAGACCCATGCGCAATTCGTATTCTCCGGCGGGCGTGCCGTCTGGGATGGTGATCATGTGCACATCGCGCACGATTTCGCCGGGAACCCATCGCGAAGTGGGATAGGTTTGGCGGCAGGGTTCGCTGTCATCGCCTGCCCAGAATGGCCCCTGGGTGGCGGGATTCGTCTGGCCCAGCAATTGCACGAACACCGTGTAATTGGCGTCCATATCCGTCTCGGCGCTGAAATAGAGCGTGACGGGGATGGTCTCGCCTGGCCGATAAGCGCGCTGTTCCAGATCGAAACCCAGCAGGCGAGCCCAACCGTCGAAACTGACCCCAGCGTCGGTCTTCGGCTTGATGCCCGCATCGGCGCCAGGGGGGACGCCAAAGGCCAGGAAATAGGGTTGGCCGTAGTGCAATGGCCCTTCGCCCACGATCTCGCCTTCGGGGAAGAGAGCTTCGAGTTGGGGCAGGCTGGCCGGGTCATGCAATTCGTCGGGCACGACGATGTAGGTTGCTCCCTTTGAAGGCGGCGGGATCGGCAGACACAATCGCCCGTCATACCCGTGCAGGTCGGTGCGCCCGCCGGAATTGTAAACGATGCCAGGATGCGTGACATCGAGGGGGGAGACGTAAACGAGCTCGTCGGCGGGCAGACTTCCGGCATATTGGCCGACCGTCACTTCGCCCATCTCGAAATGGGTGAACAGGTCGGGGTTGTTGCCCCAGCGGATGAAGTAATCTCGGAAAGTGGCGACCGCCGAGAACGCCAGAGCGATCATTAGCAGGGTTTGTCCGCCCACACGCACTGCCCGGCTCCAGCCCGACCGGCGTCGCTGGTCCCAGGCATTCAATTCCGCCCAAATCAGCATGAATCCCACCACGACGAACAGAACGACCACGGGCAGCGCCCCGATGGCGCGTTTCGTCGCCCGGCCCGCGGCCAGCACAGCGGGCAGGCTCATCACCAGCAGCCAGGCGAACATGAACTGATAGTTGGGTTTGCGGATGCGAATCAGCCCGACGATCAGGCCGAGATAGAAAAACAGCGAGAAGAAAACGCCCAGCACCGGCCTTCCTGGCAGATTGAACAGGATTTTGTCTTCGCCGCGCAGGCTGAGGATCAGGAACAGGTCGCGGAAGCGTTCCCAAAAGACCAAAAGGCCGCTGGATACTTCGGTGCTGGCGTCGACCGCCCAGGTCTGGTTGACGCGCTCGAAGAAGCTGCCGGGATGGGTGAGGAAGTAATAGCCGAGCGGGGCGAACACAATCAGGGCGGCGGCGACTAGAATGGCAAAGTTGATCAGATCATCCCGGGTGATGCGACGCCGGTGTAGGGCCATGATGACGAAACCGAGGACGACGACCAGGGGCAGGAAGCGCGAAGCCTGATAAGTGTAAGCGCTCAGTCCCAGCACAGCCCCAGCCGCGGCGAATAGCCAGCGCTTTTCCGTGCGAAAGGCTCGCCACAACAGATAGAATATCAGCGCCGCAAACAGAGGCGTGAGGATGGCGCGCACGCCGTATCGGCTCCATACCAGGTGCCAGTACGAGACGGCCAACACGAATGCGGCCAGTAATCCACCGTATTCGCGCAGCACGCCAGTCTCTTCCGCGAACAACTCATTCGCCGCTAAAAAGATGGCCACGATGGTGGCGATGCCGATGACGGCTGAGGTGATATGAATGGCGGGCGGGCCGATCCCAAACAGGGCCACGTTGATCGCCGCCAGATAACTGAACATCACCTCCCGTCCGAAGTTGGTGGGCAGGAAGATGGGGCGATAACCGTCGAGGATGGCCAGGGCGTCGACGCCATACCAGGCCGGATCGTAGCCGTCGCCCGGTGGCAGGGCGTCAATGCGGTACAGCCGGTAAAAGGCGGCCAGGGCCACAATGCCCAACAGGATCGCCGCCGTGATCCAGGTGCGTGATCGAGTCCGGCTCATGGTCGTTCGTTGAGAACGCTTTCGTCGGCAAGCGGCTGTTTGCCGCCCTGCATATTCTGGATCAGGTAAATGATCCCGCCCAGCAAACCCGTGGCGACAGTGGCGGCGTAGATCACCAGGGAGAGGGCGAATGCAGACTCCGCGGGGACGCCGACCTGTGTGAACAACCCCACATAGCTGAGTTCACGGGCGCCAATACCGCCAAAGGTGGGCAGCAAGAGGGCGAGCGATGCAATGGGAACGAACACAAAGTACACGCCTGCAGGGACATCGATGCCCAGCGCCCAGCCCGCAGCCATATTCGTCAAAATCCAACTCAGGTTGAAGACCAACGACGCCGCAATCGCCAGCATGAGTGACCGAGCGCTGAACTGTTGCAGGGCCGTATAGAAGGGTTTGAGCCAGACCGGGGCGGCGAGGAAACGATGTAGACGTGCGGGCGTAATTTTCAAAAGAGTCTGATAAATCCAGCGCCACAACCGTTCCTGGCGCAGAACCCAGAAGACGGCCACGAGCGCCAGGAACAGGAGGATCAGCGCCAGGGTGAGCCAGGGGCTGAGGCTGACTCCGCTGAACGGCAGCATGATGACGCCCATGCCCAGGAGGACGACGATCCCCAGGTAGCGGTCAAGGAACACACTGCCAACGGCATTGGAAGCCTGATCAGTGCGACCGGCGACCGCAATCGATTTGACCACGTCGCCGCCAAAGCCCGTGGGCAGGATGGTGTTGAAAAAAGCGCCGATGTAGTACCAGCGCGTGAGAAATCCCAAGCCGACGTGCTCGCCCAGACCGCTGAGCAGGATTTGCCAACGAATGGCACGCAGGATGATGCCGCCTGCAAACAGCAGGAATGTCGCCGCCAATCCCCAGGGGTTCGCCTCCGCCAGAATCGCCCCCACGGCCTCAGTGTCGATCCGGCTGAGCAGGAACAGCAACAGCACGAGGCTGAAGCCGATCTTGAGCAGGTTTTTCAGCGTTTTACTCATCGCCCCATCTCCGGGCCAGAGTTCCCATCAAACCGGTACGAGGTCCGGTGTCGGCGAAACGGCGGGTTCGGCGACATCGCCGCCGGCCTGGACAATGTCGCGAATCACGTAGATCGGTTTGCCCTGCGATTCGTGGTAGGTGCGGATGACCAGTTCCGCCAACAGTCCCATCGTGATCAATTGCACGCCCATGACGATCAGCAGGATGGCGAGCAAAAGCAAGGGTCGGTCGGCGAGTTGTTCCCCAAAGAAAAGCTTGGCGATGGTGAGATACAGGCCGATAGCCGTGCCGGTGAAGAGCGAGATCAGCCCCATGAGGCCGAAGACGTGGATGGGCCGGGTGGCGTAATCCAACAAGAATTTGACGGTGAGCAGGTCGAGGAAGACGCGGATGGTGCGGCTGATGCCGTATTTGGACTTGCCATATTGCCGGGCGGAATGGCGCACAGGCACTTCGGCCACGCGCACGCCCATCCAGCTTGCCAGGGCCGGGATGAAGCGATGCAGTTCGCCGTAGAGGTTGATGCTCTTGACCACCTCGCTGCGATAGGCTTTGAGCGAACAGCCGTAGTCGTGCAACTGTACATCGGTCAGCGAGGAAATCAGCCGGTTCGCCGCCTGCGAGGGGATGCGCCGTGTGATTAGTTTATCCTGGCGGTCGACGCGCCAGCCGCTGACCACATCGTAGCCCTCGTCCAATTTTGCCAACAGCAGGGGGATGTCGTCCGGGTCGTTTTGCAGGTCGGCGTCCAGGGTGATGACCACGTCGCCGCGCGCGAGATCGAATCCGGCGGCGAAAGCGGCGGTCTGGCCGAAATTGCGGCGCAGGCGCACCACGCGCACGCGGGCGTCCTTTTCCACCAATGCCGACATGATAGCGAAGCTGTTGTCCTTGCTGCCATCGTCAACGAGGATGATCTCGCTGTTCAGGGGCAGGGCATCCAGCGCGGCTGCGACCCGTGTATGCAATAACTCCAGGCTTTCTTCTTCGTTGAAGACCGGTATGACGATCGATAAGTCTAGTGGCTGCCCGTGGGCCATTCTGTCTCTCTCTGCACGTGGATTAGAACCTTGCGAGTATAGCGTCAAGGCAGGTCAATGGTCAATGGCCGAGAGGATTCGGATCACGACTCGCCAGCCGCCATGAGAGTCGGCGCGGCCAGTTCGAAGACGCGGCGGGCATAGGCAGCCAGGCGGGACTCGGCATCGACGGCGTCGGCCAGTTCCGAGTATGGCAGTTCGGTTCCCTGCCAGCCCTCTGTGTGCCAGCTTGCGCCGGAGGGCAACTCTTTGTCCAAAAGCGCCTCCGCCTCGAACGGCCAGGGGTTGCTGTAAAAATAGGCGGGGGCGGTGGGATAGAAACCCAGGTTGAGCTGCGAGGGATATTCCTGAACTCGGCCTTCTTCCTCGTAGACGACTTTGCGCGTCCCGTACCATTCGAAGGCCAGATCGAAGCCGTGCGGCCAGAATTGCACCGGGCTGCTTTCGCCGTCGAGCGTGGCGCGATGCGCCTTGAAGATGCGATCGGCGTTTGTCAAGGCGGTCAGGAAAGGCGCAACCGTGGATTCATCGTACACCCGAACTTCATCGCTCAGCCAGCGTTTCCTGTCATAATCCCCGCCCTGAAAGCCCATTTTCTCGACCGTCGCGATGATTGATTTCCCCAATTCAGTCGATGTCCGCGCCTGACGCATGTCCCAGGTCTGATAGACATGGTCATTGTGATACAGGATAATCTGGTGATCGATCAGGTTCATCTTGAGGTGGATTTCGCCGCCGTCGGGTGATGGTACGGGGCTGGTGATCAGGCCATCGGGCGTGACTTTCAGGCTGATGTGCCACCAGCGAGGGTGGGGTTGGACGTAGGCGCGAGGGATCGACGCCATGGCGCGGGCGTAGAGTTTCAGGCTTTCTCGCGTGGGCTCGAAGCCAGCTAGAGAGGGAAAGATCACTTGTTTCGTCATCAATTCTCCGATGCGGATTGCATTTGGTGTAAACAGACGCAATAGTTGTTCAGGGTAGTCTCGATGTTGTGACTTATGTCACAGAGAATTTCTCATTTATCATTCATACTGGCTGGAACAAAGTTCGAATTATCACCTGAATTTTAGAATTCATGCCAAGCCAGCAACGAGGAGTCAATCACATGGCATCCAATTCACAGGAATCAGTACTCAAGCGCTATCGGGTGCTGATATTTGCGGTCGCTGTCATCATCGTGGTGATCGGTCTGGCGCTGATTGCGCTGGCGATTGCCCAATCGCAAGCTGTCGTCGCGCAAGGGCCGGATAAAGTCAATGCATTGGCGAACAGCAATGATGAGTGCGTGGTCTGCCATAAAAACACGACGCCAGGCATTATAGAGCAATATGGGCACAGCAGCATGGCGGCGGCAGAGGTCAGTTGCCAGGATTGCCATGTGGTCAAACAAGATTATCCCGGCGCCATCGAGCACGAAGGCGTTTATGTCCTGAACTCGCCCACGGCCGCCATCTGCGAACGCTGCCATAAGGCGGAAGTGGCGCAGTTCAATTCCAGTCGCCATGCGCTCCCTGCTTATGTCGCTTATGCGGGCAGCGCTGATCTCGATCCAAACCTGTTGGCTCAGTACGAGGCGGTGCCGGAGGGCAGTTTCGCCCCCGACAAGTCGCGCAATGACATCTATCATCTGGAAGGCCCGGCCATTACGAAATTCGCATGCGAAGGCTGTCATGATGTGGGCAAACCGGCGGCGGATGGCTCGGTCGGCCAGTGCCAGAAATGCCATCTGCGCCATGAGTTCAGCCTGGAGCAGGTGCGCAAGCCCGAAACCTGCAATCACTGCCACATCGGCCCCGACCATCCGCAATGGGAGATTTATCAGGAATCGCCGCACGGCATCGCCTACATGACCGGAGGCGATGAGTGGAATTGGGATGCGGAGCCGGGGACGCTCGATGTGACCGACATGCCCGCAGCCACTTGCGCCACCTGCCACATGAGCGGCTTCGGCGGCGCGAGCACCACGCACGATGTGGGCGACCGCCTGACCTGGTATCTGTTTGCGCCGATCAGCAGCCGACGCCCGGCCTGGCAGGATAACGCCACCCGCATGCAGTCGGTATGCTTCGAGTGTCACAACGATAACTTTATCGCCCAGTTCTATGCCGATGCCGACGCCGCCACCGAGGCCGTCAATGATTTCGTGCGACAGAGCGATGAGATCGTGGCGCCGTTGAAAGAAAATGGCCTGATGACCGACGAGCCATTCGACGAACCCATCGATTTCACTTACTTTAACCTGTGGCATCATTGGGGACGTACGGCCAAATTCGGCACGTGGATGCAGGGGCCTGATTACGTGCAATGGCACGGCGCTTATGAGATCCTGCATGATATGGCGGAACTGCGGGAAATGGCAGCGGAGAAACTGGAAGCCGCCGGCATCTCGGCGGGCGAATAGTTGAAAAATCAACCGGCGAAGGGGCGCTTACTCACACCCCTTCGCTTGCTCATTCTTCTCGTCGAATACCACCATGTATGACCTCGCCGAAGCATTCCCGGCTGTGCGCCGGGTGCGTTTACCCATCACTCGCGACCAGGCCATGCTGCTCATCGTCGCATTCAACATGCTGATTCTGGGGGTCGATATTTTCCTGGCCCACAGCATCAGCGGCACCATCGTGCCCAGAGAATGGATTCCGATCGTGTTTGGCCCTGTGGCGGCGCTGCTGCTGGTGCTGGCCGGATTCCTGGCCAACCGCAATCGTGATCTCGCCTCTCTCATCGCCACCCTCACGCTGCTCGCCAGTATTCTCATTGGCCTGCTCGGCGCATACTTCCATTTGGTGCGGGCGGCTTTGCCTGCTGCTCCCTGGGGGCAAAAGCTCTCGATAGACTTGCTGGTATGGGCTCCGCCAGTGGTCGGTCCCCTGATGTTCATCGTCGTTGGCATTCTCGGCATCTCCGCCGCCTGGATCGAAGACCCACCCGACAGCGGCACTCTGGTGGTTTTTCGTGGAGCCCGGCTTCATCTGCCCTACAGCAAGACCAGAGCCTACTTTTACATCGTGGGGATGGCCGCGTTGGCGACAGTTTTTACCTCGGTGTATGATCACGCCCGCACAGGATTCGAGAACCCTTACCTGTGGATTCCCACCATTGTCGGCATCTTTGCCACGGTCGCCGGCGTGGCGCTGGGAGCAATCCGCCAGCCCAGCCGCAGCGATCTGCATACGTATGTCGCCGCCATGGCATTGATGTTGGTGGTTGGCGCGCTTGGCTTCCTGCTCCACATCGAGTCCAATATCCCCAGCGATGGGACCTTTGTCATCGAGAGATTCATCCGTGGCGCGCCCTTCCTGGCTCCGTTGCTTTTCTGCAATGTGGGCCTGCTGGGATTCATCGCTCTGCTAGACCCGGTCGAACAACGATAGAAGCGCGAGACTCGACAGAATTCGTATCACGTGTCTTTCGCAAAGTCGCAAGGAACGCCAGATTCACTTTGCGGCTTTGCGTAAGATTTTTTGTCGATGTAGAGTATCGGTAATTGTCCGACGTCGTAGCCTCAGTTCTTAAACAGATTGCTCCATGTCTCGCAAGACCGATGATAAAACCCTGGCCATGCGTCTGCTGGAAGGGAAAAAGATCGCCTATACCGCGCACAGCTATGATCCCGATGCGTTTGTCAGCGCCCCGGAAGTGGCGGAAGCGATCGGCCTGCCGCCGCAGCAGGTTTTCAAAACGCTGGTGACCGAGCCGGACAAGGGCAAACCAATCCTGGCGGTGATCCCGGCGGACCGAGAACTCGACCTGAAAGCTTTGGCGATGGCGGCGGGGACGAAGAAAGTGCGCATGGCTTCGCAGACTGATGCCGAGCGCATGACCGGGTTGGAGAAAGGCGGGATCAGTGCTCTGGCTTTGGTGAACAAAGGGTTCAATGTCTTTCTCGATGCCAGCGCCAGGGATTTTGCCACGATTGGGATGAGCGCGGGCGTACGGGGAGTGCAGGTGGTTTTGGCCCCGGACGATTTCGTGAAGGTGACCAGGGCGAGAATCGCTTCCATTTCCTCGTCACCTTGATGTCGTCGTGCGGCTATAATCTCGCACGTCGCACAGGAAAATCATCCACAGATTTCACGGATGACACAGATTTGCAGGGGAAGACTCTGCGCCAATTGGTGTCATCTGCGGCTAACCCTTGCGGTTCTGGCTCGGCCTGATCAGGTAATTGCAGCGGATAGCTGGTTACAGTATGATTTAACCCAAACTGTTCGGGTAATTCACTTCTGTTGCGCCGACATGGAGGTGCAAACATGCATATCATTAAATCGATACTCAGAGTCCTATTCATCATTATCGCTGTGCTCGTGATTTTGCTTGGAATTGCCGGACTGGCCGGGACATGGTACGTCAATCGTGTGGCAACCGATGTCACGGTGCGGGTGTTCTCGGTGGTTGAATCCGGCGTGCAGATAGCCGAAACGGGCGTGCAACGCGCCGATTCGTTTGTCAAAGATGGCCGCACGGAAGTGCAGCAGGCCGAGTCATCCATCGAAAAAGTCAGCGAGAATATTCAGGAAAACAGCCCGGTCCTTGTCGCCCTGAATGAGCGCCTGGAAACGCGGCTGTCGCCCACCGTTGAGAAAATCAATACCACGCTTGAACCCGTGGGCAGCGCGCTGAACACGGCCAGCGCTATCGTCAGCATCCTGAACTCCATCCCGTTCATTCAGGAATCCGCGCCCAATCTCGCTAAGCTGGATCAGATGCTCACCGAGCTGGATCAGCTTGCAGCCGACATCAAGCAACTGGACACGACGCTGAAAACGGCGGTGGTCGAGGAGAAAAATCAGCTCACGCAGCAGGTCGTGGACGTCCTCACTGAACTGACCACGCGCATCGACACCCGGCTGGCGGGGGTTGAATCCGAGGTTGAGACTCTACTGAGCGAGATTTCGGTTCTTAAAGAGAATATCAGTGCGCTCAGATCGCGATTGCTCTTGATTTACAACCTGGTCGCCTTGTTGGTTACTCTGTTCCTGATCTGGCTGATCTATTCGCAAATTGTCGTCATTCGCCACCAGTGGCGCTTGCTGCGCAGCCCGGCGGCCCAACCCGCCGCCGCTATCTTGCCGCCGCCAACTTCCACACCAGCGGATGACATAACGGAAAGCGCAATCGCGGCAACGCCCCTGACCGCTTTCGACCAGCCCGACACGATGACCGCAGACGATGCCGATGCGGCTGTCGTCGAGATGGTGGAATCGGTCGATCAGGTTGAAGAGGCCGAAGCGCCAACCGATGATGGGGACGATGAGGAAGTTGCGGGTCAGGATGATGCCGAGTCGTCATCCAATGGGGAAACGACTGACGGAACGGACATTCCCGCTTAAGTTCACGCCAGAACGCCCGTCCTGCGTGCATTGTGGTTCACATCATCTACACCGGCGGGACTCTGGGCATGGTGCGTCGACCCGATGGCGCATTAGAGCCCGCCGGTCTGGCAGGGCTGATCAAGCAAATCCCGGAGCTGGGGCGAGTGGCGAAAACAGACCACTTCACCCTGGCTCCGCCGCGTGACTCCGTCGATCTCGGCCCGAACGACTGGCTGGCGCTCGCCCGCCATATCGGCCAGCGTTACGCCGAATACGACGGTTTTGTCATCCTTCATGGCACAGATACCATGACTTATACGGCAGCGGCGCTTTCCTTTCTGCTGGAAGGATTGCACAAACCGGTGATCCTGACCGGCGCGCAACTGCCCATCGGCGAAGTGCGCAACGATGCTCGTAACAACGTCATCACCGCCGTGGAACTGGCCGCAAACGCCCACCCCCAAACCAGGGAGACGGCGATCTTCTTCGGCGACCGGCTGCTGCGCGGCAACCGTGCGGCCAAAGTGTCGGCGTCGGCGTTCATCGCTTTTGATTCGCCTAACTTCCCGCCGCTGGCTCGCGTCGGCCTGAGCATCGAGTATCCGCAGATTTCGGGCACGCCGCCTCAGCCTCGCCATCTCACCGTGCATAACCGGCTGGATACCGGCGTCGCCCTGCTCAAGCTATTTCCTGGCCTCACCGCCGACCTGTTGCGAGCGCTGATCGACGCCCCTATTTGCGGGCTGGTGTTGGAGACGTTTGGCAGCGGCAACGTCCCGGACACGCCCGGATTGGTGGAAGCCCTGGCCGAAGCTGTGGCCGAGCGGGGGTTGCTGGTCGTGGCGATCAGCCAGCAATTACAGGGCGGCGTCGACCTCAGCGCCTATGCCGCGGGCCGCCGCCTGCTGGATGCGGGCGTGGTTTCGGGGCGAGACATGACGCCGCACACCGCATTGGTGAAATTGATGTTCCTTCTGGGCCAGGATTTGACCGATGCCGAGCGGCGGCGATTACTGGCGGCCAATCTGCGAGGCGAATTGACGGAGATTTCAGCATGATCCGATCCCGAACCCTGCGCACCGCGCTCATCAGCCTGACGGCATTGATTTTCCTCACTGTCGTTGCTGCGCCGCTGCTGGCCCAGCAAGCGGACAGCGGCCAGACCATCGCCCTGCTGCCGTTTGAGTCTCGTGCCGAACGCCTGGCCGTGCGATTGGCCGGGGCGACGCCATTGGCTCGACTCAATGTCGACGGTCGGGAGTCGTTGATCGTGCAGGCTAGCGCCGCCCGGCTGGGCCTGCTGCCGTCCGAAACAGTTCAACGGTTGGGTGAAGTTGATACGCCGGGGCAAACGCTTTTCCTGGCCGATCTCACGCCGCAAATCGCCACAGGCACGCCGTTGCCCGATTTCGCCGCGTTCGGGACGATTCTCTGGCAGGATGCAACTCATCGCCTCTTGCTCCTGAGTCCGGAAGCGTCTCTGACTCTCTCACAGCAAGGCATCCGCCTGATCCCGCTCGACCAGCCCATCAGTCTGAAAACTCAAGCTCTATTATTGCCCCAACCCCCCACCCAACCCGACCCGACGATCGCCGCCCTGGTTGCGCAACTGACTTCAGCCAATATCCAGAATTGGGACCGGCGGCTGAGCGGCGTGGACACGGTCAGCATCGGCGGCGTGGCGCGTAATCTCACCTCGCGCTACTCATGGTCGACGAATGGCCGTCGCTCCGAGCAATACGTGTTCGAGAGATTGCAGGCGATGGGCTACCAGCCGAGCTATGCGCCCTATGTAACGCCGCACGGTGATCTGGGCTGGCGCAACGTCGTGGCCGAAATCCCCGGCCAGACGCAGCCCGACCGCCTGGTGTTGCTCGTCGGCCATCTCGACAGCATCGCCCATGATACCAGTTCCCCCGGCTCGCAGGCGCCCGGCGCCGATGATAACGCCAGCGGCAGCGCCTCGTTGCTGGCGATGGCCGAGCTGCTCAAGAACGAGCGCTTCGCCTATACCATCCGTTTCGTGTGGTTCACCGGCGAGGAGTGGGGCTATTGGGGTTCCAAGCCCTATGTCAAAACTCTGGCCGATCAGGGGGTCAAGGTCGTGGCGGCCATCAATCTCGACATGTTCGGCTATGATGGCAATGGCGACCGTGTGATGGAATTGCACACCGGCACGCTGCCTGAGAACGTGTTGCTGGGCGACCATCTGGCAAAGGCCAACCAGCTCTATCAATTGGGGCTGACTCTGGAACGCAAGGCCGCCACCGCCACGCGCTTCAGCGACCACCGCAGTTTTTGGGATAATGGTTACGCCTCGTTGTTGTTGCTGGAGAATTTCTTCGATGGCACGAACGAAGACCCTCGTCCCAAAGACCTCAATCCGGCTTATCACTCGGTCAACGACAAAGTCGGGCTTGTGGATTTCGGCTATGTGACGCGAATTGCCCGCATGGGCATGGCCGCCGCCCTTTATCTGGCGCAGCCGCTGAGCGGGCAGCCGACGCTAACAGCGACATCCACATCCACGGCGACACCGACGCCTACGGCAACTGCAACGCCATCACCCACGCCGACGCCAACCACCATGCCTGGCGGATGCGTCGAACTGCTCAACAATGGCAGTTTCGAGGAAAATTCATCCTGGACATTTGGCAACACGGCACGCTCAGCCGGATACAGCGCGCAGGAAGCCTATAGCGGAGCGCGCAGCCTGCGCACCGGCATTGTGCCGCCCACCGGCAATGCTCGCGCCCATTCGACGGCTTATCAATCGATCACACTGCCAGGAAATGCGAGTACGATCAATCTCGATTTTCAGTTGAAAGCAACCGTCGAAGACGCCAACGACTACACCGAAGTGCTGTTGCTCAAGTCGAATTTCGGCGTGCAGAAACTTCTATGGCGCGGTCGTCCGGTCACGGCAGGTTGGGAAGCGCGACAGTTTGGGTTGAATCAATGGGCGGGTCAAACCCTCTACCTTTATCTCAACACCTACAACGATGGCGCGGGCAGTCGCAGTTGGGCCTATTTCGATGATGTGAGCATCACGGCCTGCTATCCGATCACCGCCACACCCACGCCGACCCCGACGTTGACTCCCACGATCACCCCTACAATGACGGAGTCACCCACGCCGACCCCCACGACCACACCAACGGCGACCGACACGGAAACGCCGACAATCACTCCAACAGCCACGGAGACCCCGACCCCGACCGCCACGGAATCCCAAACCCCGACGCTGACCCCTACAGTGACGGAGACACCTACGTCCACGCCGACCGAAACGGAGACGCCGGTTGTAATCGAGTCGCCTACGCCCACCGTCACGGAATCGCCCACCCTGACGCTAACCCCGACGCCCACCCCCACAGTGACGGTGTCGCCCACGCCGACGGCGACCGACACTGAAACGCCGACGGTCACCCCGACTGTTACAGAGACGATGACCCCGACGCCCACGCCGACCGAAACGGAGACGCCGGTTGCGACGGAGTCGCCAACGGTCACAGCAACTGTGTCGCCGACACCAACGCCAACCCCCACCGCAACAGCCTCCGGCACTCTCACGCCCGCGCTTTCTATCCCCCTCTACCTGCCGCTGATCATCACCCCCGCCTGATTTACTCAGTTTGAAGTTTCAGGTTCCAGGTCTCAAGTCAGAGTTGCTCAAAGCGTTGAGTAGGGCTGACCCGACCTGACACTTGACACCTGACACAGTTTCACAAAGCCCAGAACCCTGAACTCTGAACTCTGAACTTCTGTCCTCCTCATCCCATGCGCCTCCTCACCTTCCTCGTCCGCAGCTTTAGCTGGCAGCCCCATAGCCAGACATTGCCCGACACGCCGCCCGCGAACGCCGGATCAGTAACGGATGCCGTAGTCGCTTTTGTGCATGTGGAAGCTCGTGATGAGGCGGACCGCAGCCGCACTTTTCGCTACGCCCTCAAACACCTGAAATGGCTGGCCAACAAACGGGGATTTGGAACCATCGTCCTGCACACCTTCACCCACCTCGGCGCTGAAAACGCCGACCCGATTTTCGCCGAAGAATTCCTCAACGAATTGGCCGAGCGCCTGAACGCCACTGGCTACACTGCCGAGATCACCCCATTCGGCTGGTTTTGCTCCTGGCAATTGGCCGTGTACGGCGAGAGCCTGGCACAAGTTTACAAGGAGATTGGCGACTAGCCGCGAGCGTAGCGAGTGCGTTCCTCTTCCATCAACTGGTTGTAGGCCGCCAGCCAATCCGCAAAGTCGCTCTTGCGTTCTTTGCGACGAATCTCAGCCTGGGTGCTACGAAAATTCTCGATACGACGGAATATCTCGGTCTGCACTTCGTCGGGCTGAGGCACGAATCGAAACAGGATCAACCCCTCTTCCGCTGCGGTCTGGATGCTCACGTGCCCGAAACCAAAGATGTAGGCCAGGGGGTCGGGCTTGACATAGCGCACATTCTGCACCCGATCCAGCGAAGTCACCGAGCGCCGGTCCTCGACCCACAGCGGTTTGATCTCGGAATGTTCGATGTACTGGTTGGTCAGGATATAAGTATCGTTGATCCAATCGGTGACATTGTACCAGAGCCAGAATGCGCTGCCGCCGAGCAGGAGCAATGCCAGGATGATCAGGCCGCGATGCAGAGCGCTGTTGGCGCCGGGGAAGAGCAGATCGGTGATAGCCGCCACCAGGAACAGCGTGCACAAAAATGTGACCACAAGCGGTACAAGCGAGACGATGACCAATCCCAACCAATGTTTGCGCCAGATCAGTTTGTCGTCGTCGCCGTGCTGTAAGCCGAGCAGTTTGCCGATGCGTTTCTGTTTGGCGCTTTCATGTTTAGCCGGAGCTTCCAGTAAGGCGCGGCTGTCGAGGCGCTCCTCCAATCCCAGGTGGAGCTTATCTTGAAGCTGGCGGCGGATCATCTCTTCGGATTCCACGCGCACGGTGGCTTTGGCTTTCGCCGATTCCTGTTGAAGCAATTCCAGCGTCGCTTCCGGATTGGGCAGAAAATCGAAGTCGATGCGGCCAGGATCGGCGGCTGTGCTGATCACCAGATGACCATAGCCGAAAACCTGCGCCCAAAACTTGCGCTCGATGCGGAGTTCCTGAATCTGATCGAGCGGCGCTGCATGTAATTTTTCCGAGATCAGGATCACCTTTTCCTGATGGGCGACCCGTCGCGAGGTCACGATGTGATAATCGTTGAGATAGTCGAGAATAATCCAGGTGATGGCCGGCGTCAGCAGACAGCCGAAGAATGTAAAGGGCTGCCATGTCAGGCTCAGAAGACTATCTAACCAAAGCGCGACAAAGGAGAGCACGACAACAAGCGCTATCAGCGCCGACAGATTCCGCAACAGCACAACCCAGTGCCGGTGCGTTTCCAGATAGACGATTTCCCCTTCCTGCTGCCAACTATGCATCTTTTTGGCGCCGAGGAAGCGGTCACGCAGATGAGGATCGATGTTCAGCCTGTCCTGCACATGAGGAAAGGCTTGAAGAAACAGGCTGAAGTCCTCGCGGTGAATGCGCAGCCAGTCGGTGGGGCTGGTCGTCTCCACGCTGGCTTCGGCCGCCTCGCTCAACAACAAAGACCCCGCGCCAAAACTTGCCCCCCGTATAATCTGCACCGGAGCATTGAGAGCGCCATTTTCGGAAGCTGTCTGCCAGGCGGCATAACCGTGTATCAGGACATAGAAGTAATTGTCGCTGACATTGTAGTTGACGATCTTGCGATGAGTCTGGCGCAAGTGGAGCTGCATGGTGTACCCGGCCAGATGCGCCACCTCGTCATCGTTGAGCCTGCTAAACAGATTGGTCTGTTTCAAATAGGTCTCGATGCTGATGGGGTCATTCAGCCAATCGATGCGTTCGTGGCGTTTGACGACATTTTGCAGATCGTCCGCCGGGATTTCGTAGTAAAAGCAACGTGACTCAGCCACTGCGAGAGCTTCGCGCTTTTGCTGCGTAATTGCCGAGCGGTCGCCGAAAACGCTGCCTGCACTGATCCAGCGCTTGTTCCCATCTCCCGATTCGAGACGTACCCGGCCCTGGCGCAGAACATAGGCGAATCGGGCGGTTTCGCCGATCTCATAGAAAATCTGTTTCGCATTCGCTTCAGAGACGATGGCGATATCACTCAGCCATTTGATTTCGATGTCACTCAGAGGCGCGAAAAAGGGCGCCGCCCGCAGATGTCCGATCACCTCGCTGCGGTCGAAATGGCTTTGCAGAGAAGGGTAGGCATTGCGCAGGCGCACGAGGACGTCTTTGTCGATGGTCAAAACCGTGGTGCGCCGCTTCGCCCTCGCCTCTCCCAGTTGTCCTTCGGGAACATCAAGCTCCAAACGCCCCAATGTCTGGTCTGGGCCCGCCCGGTAAATCAGATCCGTCTCCGCCCCATTTCCTTTGCGCACCAACTCCACTTCGCCGCTCAGGATGAGATAGACTTTGGTTATGGGGTCATCCTGGTAAAAGATCGGCGACCCCGCCGAGAAAACCACCGGGTCATTCACTCGCACGCCGCGTAGCTGCTCCTGGGTCAGCCCCCGGAACATGGGGAACCGACCGAGTTCAACGCTGTAGTCGACTTGGGGGTCAGCCATGAGGCGCAAATACTTGTGATTTGAGTGCGTAACCTTTGGGCAGTATAGGGGCTGAGGCGGTTGGCGTCAATGAGATAGCAGCCTATAATGCAACTGTCCCGCAACTTTCTCTAACTAATGAGATTTGAAATGAGCAACACGGATAGCAAACTCCAGTTTATACAAGAAGAGATCGCCCGTTTGCAGGCGGAGAATCTATTCATCAACATCCGCACGATGGAATCTGCGGCGGATGGTTGGATGGTGGTCGATGGCAAACGCGTGCTCAATTTCTGCACGAACAATTATCTTGGCCTTGCCAATCATCCTCGCATGCGCCGGGCTGCACAGGAAGCGATTGACCGGTGGGGAGTAGGGCCTGCCGCCGTCCGTACTATCGCCGGCACAACGGCCCTGCATCTGGAACTGGAACGGCGATTGGCCGCGTTCAAGGGTGTGGAGGACGCCCTTTTTGTGCAGAGCGGTTTCAATGCCAATCAGGCTGCCATCGCCCCGTTGGTGGGCAAGGGCGACGTGATCTTTTCCGACCGGTTGAACCACGCATCGATCATCGACGGCAGCCGTCTTTCCGGCGCCAAGATCATCGTTTACGAGCACTGTGATCCCGCGGACGCCGAGGCCAAGATTCAACAACATCTGCCGCAATACCGGCGGGGATTGTTGATCACCGATGGCGTATTCAGCATGGATGGCGACATCGCTCCGCTGGACAGGCTGTACGAGGTAGCCGAAAAACACGGGGTCATGACGATGGTCGATGACGCGCACGGCGAGGGCGTTCTGGGCAAAGGCGGACGCGGCATCGTCGATCACTTTGGGCTGCACGGCAGGTTCGATGTGGAGATCGGCACGCTGTCCAAGGCGTTTGGCGCGGTGGGCGGCGTGATCGCCGGCAAGAAACTGATCGTCGATTTCATCCGCCAGAAAGCCCGGCCATTTCTCTTTTCCTCGGCCACCACGCCTGCCGACACCGCCGCCTGTCTGGCCGCCGTCGATCTGCTGGAAGAGAGCGAGGAACTGGTAACCCGCCTGTGGGAAAATGCCGTTTATCTGCGCGACGGCTTGCAAAAGCTCGGCTTCGATACCGGTTCCAGCCAGACGCCGATCATCCCCGTCATGTTGGGCGACGCCGCTCTGACCAAGCGTTTCAGCCGTCGCCTGTTCGAGGAGGGCGTGTTCGCCATGGGTATCGGCTTTCCCACTGTTCCCCAGGGCTTGGCCCGCATCCGGGTCATGAACACGGCCGCGCACAGCCGTGCGGATCTCGACCTTGGCGTCGATGTTTTTGCCCGTGTTGGTAGGGAATTGGGTGTCATTACGAGCGGATAGATAATTACTTCGATGCGAACCCTTTTCATTACCGGCGAATACCCGCCCATGCATGGCGGCGTGGCCGATTACACGCGCGAACTGGGGCGCGCCCTGGTGGCGCTGGGCCAGACGGTTGGCGTTGTCACTTCGGCTGCCGCCGCGGGCGAAACCATCGATCCTGACATCGAAGTCTTTGCGGAGATGCGGCATTGGGGATGGAGCAGCAGCTCGGTTTTGAATCGCAGGGTGGAGTCATGGCGGCCCGATATCGTCCATATCCAATACCAGACCGCCGCCTTCGGCATGCATCCCGCCATCAACCTGTGGCCCGGACGTCATCGTGCAACACGAACAGCCGTCACCTTTCACGATCTGAGACAACCCTACCTCTTTCCCAAAG
Organism: Caldilineales bacterium; assembly: GCA_024102915.1. GTDB lineage: Bacteria > Chloroflexota > Anaerolineae > J102 > J102 > JAGFJG01. Next base: position 10,675 of record JAGFJG010000001.1, on the reverse strand, counting down.
CCCACCCTGTGCGCCGCTGGACGATCAAGCGATTGGCTTGCGGCTGCGATCTGGCGATCACGACCAACCCCGAAGACAGCGCCCGCCTGCGTCGCACTCGCATCGACCTGTTGGAAATCCCCATTGGCAGCAACATCCCCTGCGCGCCCCCGCCCGATTTCGACCGCAACGCCTGGCGAGCGCAATATGGCATCACACCCGATAACCTTGTGATCTGCTATTTTGGATTCTTCAATGACAGCAAGGGCGGCAAGATATTGCTCGGCGTCCTCGAAAGCCTCGTCGCGAAGGGCATCGATGCACATCTGTTGCTGATCGGCGGCCATGTCGGTGCGTCGGACCCCACCAACTACGCGTACCTGCAACAGGTCAAAGAACGCATCGCCGCCACAAATCTCGCCGCCCGCATCCATTGGACCGGCCACATCCCGCCCGCACAGGTCTCCGCCGCCTTTCTGTCCTCCGATGTCGCCCTGCTGCCCTACCTGGATGGCGTCTCCTATCGTCGCGGCAGCTTGATGGCGGCGATTGAACATGGCATGGCCATCGTCAGCACCACGCCGAACGTGCTTTATCCCGACCTGGTGAATGGCGAGAACATCCTGCTGGCCCCGCCCGACGACCTGGCCGCTATGACATCCGCCACCGAGCGCGCACTGACCCAGCCCGAATTGCGGCAACGGCTGGGAGAAAACGCCCGGCTGCTCGGTCGTCAGTTCACCTGGGAAGCCATCGCCGCCCGCAGTCTGGATGCCTATACAACGCTCTTGCAGCATGCCTGAAATCCCCGTCGATCTCCACCTTGAGATGTCCGATCAGCCTTGTGTGGAGAAAGCGGCGGTACTGCACGAGCATCTGAAAGCGCACAACACCGCCGTCTCGCCCGCCCATCGTCAGAGCAGGGAACCATCCGCTGTGACGCCCTTCAACATCTTCGTCTACGATAGCACGGGCGATATGGTCGCCGGATTGACCGCATCGACCTATTGGGACTGGTTGGATATCGATGATTTGTGGGTGGCCGAGGCATTACGAAAACAGGGCGTGGGAGCCAGCCTGTTGCGGCAGGCCGAGGCGGAGGCCGTTACCCGCGGCTGCCGATGGGCTAAACTGAAAACATTCCACTTTCAGGCGCGGGGGTTCTATGAAAAGCTCGGCTATCGGGTCGTCGGCGAACTGAAGGACTTTCCGCCGGGCGGCAGTTTCTATTGGATGCGGAAAGACCTGGAGCCAGCCAACGACGCCCGCGACTGATGCCAAACCATCTTCAGCGCAAAATCAACTGGGGGATCGCCCTCATTCTGGCGGCATTTGCCATCCTCGCCCTGGCTTATAGCGTCGCCTTTCCCATCTACGAAGCGCCCGACGAAGACTCGCATTACCGCTATGTGCGCCACCTGGCGGACGGCAAGGGCTTTCCGATCATGGACGCCGCCAACCCCGGTCTGCTGGCTCAGGAGGCCGGACAGCCGCCCCTGTATTATATCCTGGCCGCCGCGCTGACCGGTTGGGTGCAGGATGGCGGCGGGGAGCGGATTCTGGCCGAGAATCCGCATTCGACCATTGGCCGACCCCTGCTGCCCGGCAACAAAAATCGTTTCATCCACGCCGCCGATGAAACATGGCCCTGGCGGGGACTGGCAGCCGGCGTGCACGCCGCCCGGCTGTTCTCGATTTTGCTGGGCCTGGGCACGGTCTTCCTGACCTTCCTTCTGGCCCAAACTTTGTTCTCATCCCAACCCGCCCTCGCGCTCGCCAGCGCCGCCCTGGTCGCCTTCACGCCGCAATTCATTTTTCTCTCTGCCGCCGTCAGCAACGACAACCTCATCATACTGCTCTCGACGCTGAGCTTGTATTTGCTCGTGCGCGTGGCTGGCGACGGATTTCGCCGGTCGTGGCTGGCAGCCATCCTCATCGGCATCGTCCTGGGTCTGGCCGCGCTGACAAAGCTGGGCGGCCTGACGCTGCTGGCGTTGGCCGGATTTGCGTATTTGATGCAGGCATGGCGCACGCGGCGATGGCGACGAAACTTGTTGCAATTGGGACTGGCGTTTCTGGTCGCGCTGCTTGTGGCCGGATGGTGGTATGCCCGCAACTGGCTGGTTTATGGCGACCCCACCGGCCTCGCCACCTTTCTCGCCATTGTCGGCCCTCGCGCCCAGGCCCTGACCCTGGCATCCTTGCCATCCGAATTGCAGGGCCTTCGCATCAGCCTGCTTGCCTTGTTCGGCTGGTTCAACATCATCTGGCCGGGCTGGGTTTATCGCCTGTTTGACGCGTTCTTGCTGGCCGCATCGGTCGGGCTCCTCCTCAGGCTGGGGCGTTTGATGCGGCGCGGGATATCGGCGCGCACTCTGTTGCATCGCCATCGAGCTTTCCTGCTCTTGCCAGCATGGATTCTGCTGTCACTGCTGGCCCTGCTGCGCTGGGTCACACTCACGCCCGCAGCGCAAGGGAGGCTATTGTTTCCGGCCATAGCTGCCATTGCCACTATGTTGATGACCGGTTGGGCCGGGTTGTGGCCGCGCCAACGGGTCTGGCTTGCTTTTCCGCCTGCCGCCTTTCTCGCCCTCGCCCTCCTCAGCCTACCCATCGTGATCCTGCCCGGCTTCCACAAACCGGACCTGATCCCGGTTTCCAACGCGCCAATCACGTCCAGCGATGACGCCATCCTTTTCGATGATCGCCTGCTGCTGTTGGGGGTGGAAGGTAGTCCGGAGCCGGTGCGGGCTGGCGACAATGTTGACATCACGCTTTATTGGCAGGCGCTGCAACCCGTACCTTACAACGCCACCCAATTTATCAAGGCGTTGGATCGGAACGGCGAGGCGATCTCCCAAATCAATAGCTACAACGGCTGGGGGACATTTCCCACCAGCCTGTGGCCGTCCGATACGGTCATCGTCGACAAATACCGCCTGCCGATCCCGGAGGATGTGGATGCGCCGACGCTATTGTCCATCGATGTCGGCCTATACGATTACGACACGGATGACGGCTACAGCAGCCGTCGTTTGGATGGCCGGGCCGCGCCAGATTCCGTGATGTCGTTACGCGTGCTGCCGCGCCAGGGGCAGACGAAAGCGCCCGACCACCCCCTTGCCTTTGATTTCGCAGGGCAGATCAGGTTACTCGGTTATGACATCGACCGGCAGGAGGTCAATCCGGGCAAAGACATCAACCTGAAGCTTTACTGGCAGGGCGACGAACTTATCGCCGAAGATTACCAGGTATTCGTCCACTTGCTGGATCAGGAGGGGCAGCGCGTTATCGGCTTTGATGGCGCCCCGCGCGGCGGTCGGTGGCCCACTAACGCCTGGGAGCCAGGGCAGGTGGTCGAGGACGTCCGACCCCTGCCGATCCCCGCCGATCTGTCACCCGGCCTTTACACCCTTGCCGTCGGACTCTACCGGCTGGACACATTCGAGCGGCTTTCTGCCACCGGGGCGACTGAACAGATCGCTGATCGGGCGGTATGGTTGACGCAGGTCGAGGTTAGACCGTAGAATGTGCGGTCGATAGCCCGGTGATTTGTTCATGTTTCAGACCACGTATTCACGTTTTCAAGCCATCCTGATCGACCCCGATCCGCGACGCCAGCGGCGCGCGGTATGGGCGTTGTTGGTTGTGGCCGCGCTGGCGGTGGGATTGGTGATCGGTGTGGCTGGCCCCCTCGTCTCGCTGGCCCTGGCGTTTGTGGCGATTGCGGGCTGGGTAGTGTTGCGCAGCCCGCTGTGGGGGTTAGTTGGCATCATCGCTATCAGCACGTTGCTGCCCTTTGCCACCCTGCCCTTCAAGATCGGATTCACCCCCAGCTTTCTCGACCTGGCTATCTTTGCCACCTTCATGGTCTGGATCATGGCTTACGCATTACGCTCTGAAACGCGGCTGGAGACATCGAGCATCGGCCTGGTGATCGCCCTGTTCCTAGTCATTGCCGCCTTCACATTCGCCATGGGCCTGCAATACGCCCGGCCAACTTCCAACAATTTACGGCAGTTTATGGAGATGGTGATCAGCATCACCCTCTTTTTCGTTGTGATCAATGTCGCCCGCCAGCGCGACCGACTCTTCCTACTGGCCAGGGTTTTGATGTTGGGTGGAGCCGCCGCAGCCACCATCGGCATCCTATTCTACATCATCCCTCAGTCCGCGACGGTGTGGGCGCTCGACCGTCTGGCTCGCTTTGGTTATCCCGGCGGCTTTGGCGCTCTGCGCTTCATCAATGACGATCCGGAAGGCGTGATGCGCGCCATCGGCACCAGCATCGATCCCAATGTGTTCGGCGGCCTGCTGATTCTGATTGGGCTGATCACATTGCCGCAATTATTTACGGAAAAACCACTGTTCGCCCGGCGTTGGGTGGCGCTCATGCTGGGGTTGGAACTGGCTTGCCTCTTCCTGACCATGTCTCGCGGCTCGATGATTGGCTTCGCATTTGGCGCGGTGGTGATAGGGCTGCTGCGCTATCGCAAGCTTCTGGCTTTGGGTCTGGTCGCCGGCATCCTCTTCCTCGTCCTGCCCGTCACCCAGGAGTATGTGCAATACATGCTGGTGGGGTTGGCCGGACAGGATCGCTCGACCCAGATGCGTTTCGGCGAATACAAAGATGCTCTCAACCTGATCGCACGATATCCGGTCTTCGGCGTCGGTTTCACGGGCGTTCCCGAAATCGACCTGTATATCGGCGTATCTTCCCTTTATCTGCTAATGGCCGAGAACATGGGTTTGATCGGTCTCGGCGTGTTTTTGCTGGCCATGGCCTTCTTCCTCAACGCCCTGTTCCAGGGATTGCGCAGCCAACCGGATGAACAGATCGCCGCCCTGCTGATCGGCATCCTGGGTGCAATTATCGGCCTGCTGGCCGCGGGCGTGTTCGACCATTATCTGTTCAATCTGACCTACCCGCACATGACTTCATTGCTGTGGATTACTGTGGGCATAGGCATGGCTGCCGTCGGTCTCGCCCGCGAACAAGCGGAGATAGCCAGCGTTCGGGCGACGGATCGAAGTACGTAGCCCCGCGCATTGCCTCTCATTCCCGCCTGCACCCATTCCAGTCAGCGTTTCACCGCCAGTATTCTCTTGTCTGAATTCACCTGGCCTCGAAGATAGCTCACGCAAAGGCGCAGAGACGCCAAGAAAATCTTGAAAACTTTGCGGCTTAGCGGCTTTGCGTGAGGCCCAAAAATAAGATGAACAGCTACGTTCTCATCTCCCATTTCCATCACATTTCTGAGCACAGCCGACCACGAAGGAGGACTTAATGACCGCAACCAATGCCACATTTGAACGTCAGGAACTCAAACGCTGTGATGTTTACCGCGTCGGCGGGCGTCTGGGCGGCGACTCTTCCGCCGAATTCGAAGGGGCGCTGAAACAATCGATGGACGCCGGTACCTACAATCTTGTGTTGAACCTCTCCGCGGTTACATTCATCAGTTCTGCAGCTTTGCGTGTTCTGGTCAACACAGCCAAGGAGTGTCGTTCCACGCTTCATCGTGGCGACCTGCGTCTGGCGGAGACGCCCGATGCCGTGCAGAAGGTTCTCAAACTGGCCGGGCTGGACGAGCTATTCAAGCAATTCGAGTCTGAAAGCGAAGCTGTCGGCAGTTTCTAGACCAATCCACTTCACATTTCGCTGCCCCCGGCAACGCCAAAGTGCAGGGGGCGCTTATGAACGCACGCGTCCGGATAAGTCTTTTTCCGGCTGAATTTGAAAGCCTGCCCAGCATCGCACAGTACGTCGATGAGTGCTGTGCGAGCTGGCATGTGAACGCGGACGCCCAATTTGCCATTCGGCTGGCGGTGGAAGAAGCCGCCACCAACATCATCGAGCATGCCTACAACGGCGCTGGCGATGGTTTGGAAATCACATGCCGTTTAGATGGTCGGGATGTTCAGGTCGAGTTGCGTGATTGGGGTCAGCCTTTCGATCCAGGGAATGTCGCCAGGCCCGATGTGACCGCTGAACTGGCCGAACGACCAATCGGCGGTCTCGGCATCCACTTTATGCAGCAATTGATGGACGAGGTGCGCTTCAGCTTCGAGAGTGACGGCAACCGGGTACTGATGATCAAACGGAATGTGGTGACATGAACGGCGGCAGCCTGGCCGGGACACCCACCGCGCTGATCGAATTGCAGGCGGCCAGTCAGGCGCTGGCGCGGGTGCGGACGGACGAACAGGCGATATTGGACAATCTACAACAGCAAGTGCGGCGATTGCTGCCGCCAGGCCGTATCCATTTACTGCTTTTCCATGACGAGGGCTCTCAACTGCACGCCTGGAATCGTCAGGGTGAAGCGCTGCCATCCAGCTATTTTGAAACGCCCGTAGCGCAGGGGATCATCGGCTGGTTGCGCCAGACCAAGGAATCTTTGCTGGTGGGGGATTTCCAGCGCGATTGGGATTATCTGCCTGCCCAACCCAGCTACGACAGCCCCAACCCGCCTCGCTCAGCCGTGTTTGTGCCGCTGGTGGTGGGGGATGAAGTTTTTGGCGCGCTCTCGGTGCAAAACGAACAGGCCGATGTGCTCACCTCCGACCACCTCTGGCAGTTGAAAATCCTGGCCAATCAGGCGGCGGCGGCCATCCACGCCGGACGACTCCTGCGCGCCGCTCGCTGGCGCACCAACCTGCTGCAAACCATCGCCGAGGTCACTCGTTCGCTCACCTCGATCCTCGATCTCGACGGCCTCCTCTCCCATGTTGTCGATGTCATCGCCGAAGCCTTCGATTATTATCACGTCCAGATTTATGTGGTGGAGGAGGGCAGCGATCGGGCGGTGTTTCGAGCATCGAGCGGCGATGCCACCCACGAGCAATGGCGCAAAATCGGGCGCTATGTCCGGATCGGCCGGGAGGGAATCATCGGCTGGACGGCCGCCCACGGCAAGACCTGGGCGGCCCCGGACGTTTCGGTTGACCCGCTCTATGTGCCGGATGACCCCCACCTGTTGCCCGACACCCGCAGCGAGATCGCTATCCCCTTGCTGTGGGAACAGGACGTGCTGGGCGTGCTCGATGTCCAGAGCAACGAGGTGGACGATTTCGACGACGAAGACCAGTTTGTCCTCAATTCCCTGGCCGAAGCCGTCGCCCTGGCTGTGGCCAATGCCCGGCTCTATGCCCAGGTGCAGGAAGATGCCTGGATCACGGTGGCGCTGCTGGAGGTGGGCGAAGCCACAAACCGGCTGACCGAACTTGGCGACGTGGTGGAGACCGTCGTCCGCCTGGCGCCTTTGCTGACCGGGGTCGTCACCGCCGCCATCTGGCTGCGGGCGGAAGGGGGTGACGCGTTCGAACCGATGGGACACTGGGGCATCCACGAGGAAATGATTCGCCTGTTCACTCGCCAACCGCTGGAATGGGATGAGAACCCCGTGCTGCGGCTGGTGGATTCCACCCGCCAGCCCGTCATCGCCCGCGGCGCCCAGATCGACGAATTGCTCGCACCCATGACTGCACAGGCTTTGCTGGCCGACGCGTTGGCTTTTCTGCCGTTGCAGGCGAAAGGCGATCTGATCGGGATGATGGCGGTGTCGGTGGAGGAGCGTGATGGCCCGGCCATCGAAACGCGGCTGGCGCTTTTGAAAGGGATTGCCGATCAGTCGGCCTCCGCCATCGAGAACGCCCAGCTTATCGCCGCCCAGCGCGAAGAGGCCTGGGTGAGCACGGCATTATTGCAGGTGGCGGAAGCCATGGGCCGGGCAGGCGATCTGGCCGAAACCCTGGATATCGTCGCCCGCCTCACCACCGTCCTTTCCGGGCTCGACCGCTGTACGATTTTCCTGCGCAAAGCCCAGAGCGATCAGTTCATGCTGGGGATCAGCCACTCGCTCGAACGCACTTTGTCACCCTGGCCCCTGCCCGACCCGGACGGCGCCAGTGCCCCTGTCATCCTGCCCTTGCTCGACCATCTCCTGCAAACCCGAACGCCCTTGCTCGATTCCGCCGGTGAATATCATGAATTGGTTCCGGACGAATGGGCCGAGATCATCGGCGCGGGCGGATGGGTGGGGTTGCCGCTCGTGGCCGATGACAGGGTCGTAGGCGTGATGTTGGTCGATACCGCCACGGGCAGCCGCGTGCAAAACTCTCGTCTGCTCGACATTCTCAGCGGCATCGCCAACCAGGCGGCTGTCGCCATCGAGCGCGCTCGTTTGCAGCGGGTCGAGATCGTGCGCCAGCGTCTGGATGCCGAATTGCAGGTCGCTCGCTCTATTCAGCAAGGCTTCCTGCCCGAATCCATCCCATCCATCCCCGGCTACGAGATCGCCGCCCGTTGGGAGCCAGCCTACCAGATCGGCGGCGACTTCTATGACTTCATCCCGCTTGCCGCCGGGCGCTTGGGGCTGGTGGTGGCCGATGTCGCCGACAAAGGCATCCCCGCCGCCCTGTACATGGCCCTGAGCCGCACGACCATGCGCCTGGTAACCTCCCGCAATCCTTCGCCCGCCCGCGCCCTGCTGCGGGTCAACACGGCCATCCTCGACAACAGCTATTCGGACATGTTCGTCTCGATCTATTTCGCCGTGCTGGACCCTGCCCGCCACACTGTAACCTATGCGTCGGGCGGCCATGGGCTGGCCTTGAAAGCGGGCGGCGAGGGCGTCACCTTTCTGCGCGGGCGAGGCACAGTGCTGGGGGTTTTCCCAGACATACGTATCGAAGAACATGCGACGGAATTGGGGCCTGGCGAATACCTGATAATCTACACCGACGGCATTATCGACGCCGTGAACAGCGACATGGTTTTGTTCGACGAAGAACGACTCGTGCAAACCATTCTGCAGCATCAGGGCCTGCCGGCTGATGAGATGCTCAGGCAGATTCACGCAGCCGTGCGCGCCTGGGAAGGCAAATCGTCAGCGTTCGATGATTTTACGCTGGTGGTTGTCCGCCGCCAGCCTGACCCATAGGTGGAGTCGTCGCCCGATTTCCATCGTCAATTTGACATGGACGTAAGGATGCCTGACACTTGATTTTATGGAATTGCGCTATTATTGGGCGGTGATCCGGCGGCGCTGGTGGATACTTGCCATCCTCCTGCTGCTGACGCTGGCCTTCACCCTCATTAGCCAGAAACCCTGGCAGCCTCGTCCCCCTGCCTACGCTCTGGGCATGTCGTTCAGCGTGGGTGTGCGCCCGCAAGAGAATAATACCGAGTACAACTACGATGGCTACTATAGCGCCCTCGCCTCCGAATACTTGATCGACGACTTTGCCGCCGTGGTCAAAGGCTCGGAGTTTGCTAACGCCGTCTCGGCCCGACTGGCCGACCAGGGCATATCGGTGGCTGCCGGGACGATTCAGGGCAGCACCCAAACCGGCACATTGCACCGTATCCTGCAACTGACCGTGTATGGCAGTGATCCCGACCAGTTGCAGCTCATCGCCGATGCTGCCGCCGCTACTCTGGAACAGGACGCCGACCAGTTCATGCCGCGGCTGCTGGCCAACCAGGGTGCCGTGTACCTGATCAACAGAGGCGGGGTCGCTGAAATCGGGCCGGGATTACGCCAACGCCTGGACCTGCCCCTGCGGTTGGCGCTGGCGTTTGTGGCCGGGATCGGGCTGATCTTCTTGCTGGAATATCTGGATGATCGCATTCGGGGCCGCGCTGATCTGGAAGCTCTCGGCATTTCCGTGATGGGTGAAGTGCCGCGCAAGTGAGAAACGAGCGAAACGAGCGCTTCGTGGCTCTGAGATGAATCCATCGCAAGCTGTGATCGTAAGCGACATGATTCCTGCACATCTGGCGCATATGCTAGAATAGAGCGCTAAACTTACCCCCGACGGCGGGCGCACCCCTCAACCGGGTGAGTACGCCCAAGGACCGCCACTCATGGAAATCAAGACATATCTCAAGATATTACGTAAACGCGGCTGGATTATCGTCGTAACGGCGATCATCGCCGGTATCGCCGCCTTCGGTTTCAGCCGTCTGCAAGAGCCATCCTATCGCTCGCGCATCCTGGTCAGCGTGCTGCCGGCGCGAGCCGATTGGGGCCTGAGCAATTCCACCAAAGACCTGCTGCGCAACTTCCAGACGAATTTGATGACCCATCGCATGGCGCAGAAGGTCATCGACCAGGCGCAGTTGGACATGAACTCCTACGAGTTGCTGGCTGAGGTTGAGGCGAATCCCGAACCCGACCGTTTTCTGATCGAGATCGTGTCCAAAGACCCTGACCCGCAGACGGCTATCCTGATCGTGCAAACCATGGCCCAGATTTTTGTGGATGAGCGCGAAGCCTGGAATCAGGAGCAGGATAAGCGCGACCGCATCGACGTCACCATCGTCGACAACGCCCGCGACGCGCCCCAGTGGCGGCCCAATCCTCGCATGAATGCGCTGGCCGGTTTGATTCTGGGCGCGCTGGTCGGTGTGCTCATCGTCATCGGCCTGGAATGGTTGGAGTCGGGGGTCATCCGCACGCCCGAAGACGTGGAACGCGTCCTGGCATTAAACGTGCTGGGGGCTATCCCGCCCGGCGAATCTGATAAAGCCGCCGCCACTCGCAAAGCCGCGCAGTCCCAAAGCCCCGTGCCGCAAACCTGAAGTCAGTGATCGGTGATCGGTGGTCGCTGATTACTGACCACTGAATACTGCCCACTGATAACCATTTACCCGACACCTAACCCATGACCGAACTTATCACACTGGCCG